>JAFZWN010000106.1 GCA_017617295.1 Clostridiales bacterium
GACTTCCCTTGCGCTTCCGAATTCCTCCAGAGCATACCGCAGTTCCATCGTGTAGCATTTCTTCCCTTCGTAGATAAAGGGCTCGTTCTGCACTGATCCGACGTCGAGTATAGCCGCGAAGACTCCGTCGTCATTTACGGCCGAGATGATATCCAGTATTCCGAGAAAGGATATAGAGGTGAGGCTCCTCTCTCCGTTATTCATATGCATTACGGCATTGACGTTTCCGATCTGATTCCCGCTCCCGAGATACCACTCGAGGTTACGGAGAGTAATACGGTCACCCGTCACGGTGCGCTCTCCCCAGAGAGACAATGCACTGCAGCATGTGGGACGGATCGCATCGGGGATCATCTGCAGCATTATGACTTCCTCGTAACTGAGCGATCCGTTTTCGACGATACCGTGAGTGCCGTCCGAAAGCGCCGAAGCCAGCCCCTCTATCTCATCCCTGTATTCCTGCCTCATCGAACCGAAAAGAACCATTACGCGCTCTTCCACGGCCTCGGGAGAATAATCCCCGTCATAAAGCCCTCTTAAGTTCTCGAAAAGGAACGGCTCCATAACGGAAACATAATCCGGATAAGCCTCCGGGATCTCCGAACCGTATGCTCTTCCTACGGAATATCTGTCACCGCTTTCATAATCAAGCGTAACGTCAAAGTAGGAAGGCATCACGGAGATGGTGCAGAGCCCGTCATCGGATGTATAAACGGCCAGCGCTTCTTCGACGGTCCCTTCGTCCGTATACGAATGCTCGGAATTGTTGATATACGGTTCCGCGGGGATGAGCGGGTCGTCTCCGATCCCGGGGATAACGGCGGGAGCGGCAGAGCACCCTGCTGCCGATATAAGTGTCGAAGCGATGATCACCGCGCTTATTATCTTCTTTTTCATTATTCGTTTCTCACTTTCCAGATCTGAATGTTTTTGGTAAGTCCCGTGATAAGGAATATGACTGTCGCCAGTCCCGCGATAAAGCAGACGGGGATTATCAGGTATACCTGAACGGGATCGGCCAGAAGATCGAATCCGTACACCCTGCAAAGACTTGTATATATGAAATCGACAATCGCCGCTCCGCCCGTGCTAACCAGTATATGGGCAAGGATCAGTGATGCGACGGCCAGGATCAGGAGCCTGGCGAAGTGCCACATTCGGATCGTAAAAGTCCTGAATCCCAGGCTCTTCAGAAGAGCTATATCAGCCGTCTCCTCCTCGATGAAGATATTCTCGTAAAGAGCCGTCAGAAGGATAAGGATCAGGGCGGTCACCACCGATACGACCAGTATCATCAGATCAAGGAGCTCCTCAAATCCCGGAAGAAGGGCAGAGGGCGCTTCTGTCCTGTCATAGAATCTTATCTGGTCGGGAGTATAAAGAGACTGAAGCTTATTGTAGTATTCCCGGTACTGATCTTCGGGAACATCAAGAACGTCACTGAAGATATCCCAGTTCGTAAGAACGGCTCCTTCGAATTCATCTCCCATTATGATAATGCATGTACTGGTCCCCATACCGTCGATATAAGCCGTGATCATGAAGTCTTCGCTGACTTCTGACGTTGCGATCCTGTCATCTTCATATGTGTCATATGTAACCGTCACGGTATCTCCGATGCTGATGCCGAGCCTGTCCGCATAATAGTAGGATATGGCGATCTCGTTTTTCAGGACGGGAGGGTTACCTCCGGGAAGATATGTAAATTCTGACGAAGGAGACGAGCACCATTCCATGTTGCACATGATCTCATGACCGTTATAAGCCAGTGTCCCGTCGCCTCTCTGAAGAATGGTTATCTCGGCGGGAACTCCGCCGTCGGCGAATTCCCTGTTCAGGATCTCGTATGCTCCGAGGACGTCACCTCCGGCCTGATAGAGCCTCTCCCAGTATTCGTCGTTGATAGTAGCCAGGAACATCGTGTCGCCGCGCTGGAAATATCTCTTGATATAATGCTCCGACAGAAGCGACGACTTTACCTGCACTATAAGAAGCACCATGGACATGCCGAGAACAAATGCGAGTATCAGATAGATGTATCTCTTTATTCCTCTCAATATATCGCTCAGAGCAAGAAATACAGGTATGCTCATGTGCTTTGTCCTTGAGAGCCGAAGCCCCGGTAACTTACTGAACCTCTCTCCCCTGTTCTCTCCGTGGATGACGTCTATCACGCTTATCCTGTTGATCTTAATAAGAGCAAGGAAACTGAATCCGATCATAAAGAGCACCGTTACCAGCACCGCGAAAACGGAGATCATTATGATCGCGGACATGGGCGGGAAGATGATATGGATTATGAATTTGATGAAAAGGAGCCTGGTCAGGAAAAAACCCACGGGGAGTCCTATCAGGCCGCCCGCTATGGCGAATGCTATATACTTGACTATGAAGAGTGATTTATATGAAAAAGACCATACTCCGATCGCCTTCATCATGCCGATCTCGCGTTCTTCCCTCTTCAGAGCCGATTTCAGGCTGAAGTCTATCGTGATCATTACCATGACCATCAGAAAAAAGGATATCAGCGTCATGGTAAAGCTCATGATCAACGCAAATACACCTTCATCGGACAGGAATAATATCTTCCCCGCATTTGCCCTGATATTATAATCCTTGTACTGAAACATGGTCTTGGTACCCATATCCGTCAGTTCGGTAATATAATCTCCGTCACCGACATCCATAAAGATCTCATAGAAATCGCTTTTCATCGGACACTCGTTATAGAATGTCTCGGTGTCCCGGTCTGACAGGATAAGAAAAGAATACTGCAGCGCAGAAGGGTCTTTATAGATCGTCGATACGGTAAACTCATAGATATTTCCCATCTGGGTGGTCAGACGGAAACTGTCCCCGACGACTGCTCCGGTACGGTTGGCGAGATTCTGAGGGATCGCGATACAGCCGTTAGGGACCTCGAATCTTTCATCGTTCAGATCGTACGGGATATCCGTCTCTTCGGGCATCGCCGTGACTATCATATCCACAAAGCGTAATCTGATGTTTTCCTTAACGTTCCCGCCGATGACTTTTACATTATGTCCCGCGATCATCACCACTTCTCTTCTGTTGATATCCGTAACTATGGGATATTCAGAAACGGAACTCTCAAAACGGCTCCTTAGGCCCTCGGCATCGGACCGGTCAATGTCCATAATGGCCAGGATATCCGCTGTATTACAGGCTTTATAAGTGCTTTCTCCGAAAAACAACATGGAATAGATCAGGGTCGTTCCGATGACCATGAAAGCGGATGCGGTTATCATAAAGAAAAAGAGGACGATATTAAGACCGATCTTATCCTTCAGATCTCTTTTTAACATCTTAAGATACATACGTTACCATCCCATCTCATCAAGCCAGGCCCTGATTTTTTTCTCGCGTCCGGCAAGCTCATCATCGGATCCCGCCTTGCCGAGGGAAAGCTCACCCTTGATGTTTCCGTCAACGAGATAGATGATGCGATCGCTTATCGAGGCGACCCTTTCGCTGTGCGTCACCATAAGGATGCTGGTGCCGCTGCGGTTTGCTTCGAGGAGCCTCTGCATGACTTCATATGATGCCTTGGAGTTCAGAGCTCCTGTAGGCTCATCCGCAAAGATGACCTTCGGGTGATTGATAAGTGCCCTGCAAAGGCAGGCGCGCTGAAGCTGTCCGCCGGACACTTCCGTGATCTCACGGTCCGCCGTGTCGATTATCCCGAGCTTTCTCATGAGTTCCTCGGCGTATTTCCTGACCTCGTCACGTGGTGCTGTTCCGGCCTGATATCCCGGAAGGAGTATATTGTCCATGATGGATAATTTCTTCATCATATACATCTGCTGAAAGATAAAACCCATCTTGGTCAGGCGCATGTTAACGAGCTGCTTTTCCTTCATGGAAGTAAGCTCCGTCCCGTCGAAGAACACCTGTCCCGCAGTAACGTTATCCATCCCGCTGACCGTATAAAGAAGCGTGGATTTACCTGAGCCCGACGGTCCCATAACCGATACGAACTCTCCGTCATCCACTTTTAGATTTACGTTCTGAAGTACGTTATTGCTCTGCTTATCTACTATATATGTCTTGCAGAGATCCTTTGTCTCTATTACCGGACTCATCTTCTATCCTCCGTCTTATCATTGTCATAAGGGATTATGAAGAAGAGTTCTTAAAAATTCATTAAAGCGGCAGAAAAACCTCGAATTCCGTCTCGGGAATATCCTTGTCCGATCTTACCTCGATGGTTCCGCCGAGCTTTCTTATGATATACGAAGCCTCATAAAGCCCCAGGCCGTTGCCTTCGACCCCGGCCGCATTGGAACCTCTCCAGAAACTGTTGAAGATATATGCGGCTTCTCCGTCGGGGATAAAGCTTCCCTTATTCTTAACGCCGAATACATAACCGTCCTCTGTCTTATCGATAACGACATCTATCCCCGAGCCGTCGCCGTACTTGATGGCGTTTTCCAGAAGCTGGGTGATCGCCCTTATCAACCCGCTCCTGTCGCTCTCTATCATGACGCGGCTTTTTGTATTCACGTTAAGGGGTATCTTTAATACATTGAGGCGGTTGCCGTATTCCTTTTTGATAAATTCTTCTATCTCGCTTAAGTAAAACGTCTCGACCGAAGGCTCAAAATCGACTATGCCCTTCGAAGCGCTGTCCAGAAGTTCCTTGACCATTGACGTGATATCGTCGGCATTCTTCGCTATCTTTTCGGCTATCTCGGAATCCTTCGGGTCGGGTGTGCCGTCTTCTCTATAGAGCCCGCTTCTTATGGCTTCGGCATAGAGATTGATGTTGGCGACGGGAGTCTTTATCCCGTGGGCGATAGTCGATATCAGGGTCTGTTTTTCCTTCTCGAGCTTACGAAGCTTTTTGGTATCCCCGCTCAGCCTGTCGCTTAACATGTTCATGCCCCATATGAACTTGCCGAAGTATTTTTCCTTCGTCTCGGGAATATGATCGGCAGCTTCGTTCCTGGCGATCTTCTCGGGATAATCCGAGAGCCTCTGGAAGGGCATTATGACCTTGCGGTCTATATAAATGAAAAAGGATATAATGAAAAGGAATGCGCCGAGGATGATGCCTTCCGCCACGGCAAGGGTCCTCTGCTCCCGGTGATCCTCGAACACGAACACCGCGAATCCCTTGACGGATACTCCGTCCGATACCGCCCATATGACCTTTGATCTCGTGTCATCCGTAAGCTTGCCGGTCTCTTCTCCCGAGCCGTCAGCGGGATAATAGATGATATCTACCGGGACGTTGGACGCCCCGAACTCCTTCGCCCAGTTCTCCTTCTCGCTCGAGAAGATATCTTCTATATCCTGCCCGATCCGGTCGGGATCATGAGTCGATACCTGAAGTGTCAGGCGGTTCATCAATGTATTTCTTCTCCCGTCATCTCCTCTATAGATATCCTTTACCGCAAATAAGACCAGAACGGCCAGAATAGCCGATATAAGAAGAGCGATAAGATACTTGCGGGCAAATCTTCTCATCCTTATCCTTCCGTGCCGAACTTATAACCGACACGCCAGACTGTGTGTATATATGCCGGCTCTTTGGGATCGTCTTCGATCTTTTCCCTAAGCCACCTGATATATACGGTCAGCGTCGAGATCTCCGACATACAGTCGCTGCCCCATACCGAATCAAAAAGAGCTTCCTTGGTAATGACCTTGTCGGGATGTTTAAGAAAATAGATAAGGATGTCGAGTTCCTTGCCGCTTACCGGGATGACCCGGTCTCCCTTTTTTACGGTCAGGCTCTCGGTATCAACGGTAATGTCCTTATATGTGAGGATCCTGCTCTCTCCGGAATTCCCGCTTCCGTATGATCTTCTCATCATGGCCTTTATCTTTGACGATAAAACTGGAAATGAAAAGGGCTTCTCCAGATAATCGTCAGCGCCGACGTCGAGTCCCAGGATCTTGCTCTCGTCATCGTTTTTGGCGCTCATCAGAAGAACGGGGATGCCAAGTTCTTTTCGAAGGAGACGGAGCGTCTCGAAGCCGTCGAATCCGGGAAGCATTATATCCAGGAGAAGGAGCCTGAAACTCTCTTCCTTTAATATCAGAAGGCCCTCTTCTCCGCTCTTTTTCCATACTACGGAGAACCCGTCTCTGATAAGAAAATCCCTGATCAGGGTACCGAGCTCTTCATTATCTTCAACGACCAGGATATCCGTCATAACCGTTCCTCTTTTTTCGCTTTTTTCTTCCGTAATTATATCACGCGCTGTTGTGTCTGTTATAATCCTCGGGAAGGAGGGATCAGTTATGGATAATAAAGATATCATCGATGAGATAAGATGTTTCCTTTTTGATAACCGCGATGAGAATTACGGGGATTTTCAGAGCAGTCTCACGCCCTCGGTCGGTAAGGACGGATTCATCGGAGTACGTACCCCGATACTCAGAAAATATGCCGGAGAGCTTAAGAAACGGAGCGATGTCGACATCTTCCTGTCCTCCCTTCCCCATAAGTATTTTGAGGAGAATCAGCTTCACGCTTTTATACTGGCGGGCATCAGGGATCCTTATGAATGCCTCGCCAAGGTGTCGGAGTTCCTCCCTTATGTCGACAACTGGGCAACCTGCGATCAGATGAATCCCAAGTGCCTCGGTAAAGATAAGGAGGCGCTCCTGAAGAAGATATATGTCTGGATAGGATCGGATCGGACCTACGAAGTAAGATTTGGAGTCAAGATGCTGATGGATCATTTCCTGGGAGATAGTTTTGAAAAAAGATACGCGGAAGCCGTCGTTAACATCAGCTCGGAAGAATACTACATAAATATGATGAGAGCATGGTATCTTGCCACAGCGCTGGCAAAGAATTATGATGAGATCCTTCCCTTTATCGAAAATACCCGCCTTGATACCTGGACACATAATAAAGCAATACAGAAAGCATGCGAGAGCTTCCGTGTAAGCGATGAGCATAAGGCATATCTGAAGACATTGAAAGTATAAGAAGAGGCTGCCTCACATGACCGTGAGACAGCCTTCTTTTTACGGCTTATTGATCATTACTGACTCGTCGAACTGACCCGTAGCCCCCATGTAGATCAAAAACACGATCGATCCGATGATGATGACCGCGCTTATTATCATGATCACCTTGCCGGCCGGATGAGCGACATTGACGGTACCGCCGTAGCCTAAGCGCTTTTCGACGTTGAGACGCGTATCGTTCGGATTATAGTAGAACAAACCGAGGATCCAGTTGTCGTCGTCATCCTGAAGCTCGAGCTCTGTGTCGCGGTCATATCTGCGCTCGACCTGCTGCTGAGTGATGACGCCGATGATGACGATCGCCATGATCACTGCCGAGTATAAGACTGTGCCTGCAAGAACGGCTGTCTCGCTGCTCGTGAACACGAGTACGATATCGTATGCGATAAGGCAGAGTGCGTTAGCCCAGCTCATCGCAATGAACAGATCGGCCCATGTCTTTTTCTTTGCTCTGCTGTAGTTCGCGTTGATGTTGCTGTCACGGCTGATGACCATGTTTCTGGTGTTGTCCATAAGGATAGCGATCGGCACCATGATAACTCCGACGAAAAGGAACGAGATGCTCATCAATGTGAGCGCGTACTTCTCGGAAGCTACATCCAATCCGATAACGCCGAGGTCGATGAGGACTGCTGCGACTGTTCCGATCAGTGCGAGTGCATTGGGAAGGAATATCCACGGCAGCTTCAGAGCATGTACTACGTTTGTGTTCGTGATGTCCGTGTATGTGACACCGGACTTCGTGATGCCGAGCTCCTTCTTGAGGTTCTTGAGTTCAGTGTTGCCCTTGCCGTAAGGAACTACTACCAGGAACAGTGCGAAAACGAGCAGGATCCAGGTAAGGAGCGTGGTGCCGTTAACCGGCATGAACATCATGATGATGCTCATGATCACAACGGCAGCAGTGATGATAAGTCCGCCCTTACGTGCCGAGTCGACGATAGCATCGAACTTCTTGCCGCCTTCACCCTCATGGAACTTCGGGTTGTCGCGTACGCCTAATATCATCTTCTTTCTGCCGGGATTCCTTGAGAATCCGAGCATATACATAAGGATTACTGTCGGCACGATGCAGACAAACATTATTACTTTAATAAGCCATGTCATATAAGACACCACCTTTCATCAGTAGAACTCGTCTATGAGTTTCTTCAGGGTTTCCTTGGAGACACCCGAAAGTCTTGATTCGGACACTATCCTGCGAAGCTCTGTCTTGTTCTCTTCGCTTATCACGCCGCTTTGGGCGATGTTGTCACGCACCCTGGCGCCGTTCTTACGGTCAGTCATGATGTAGCCTTCCTGCTTTAAAAGCTGGTAGGTCTTACTGACCGTCATCGTATTGATTCCTATCTCGAGTGCGAGAGATCTTACCGTGGGAAGCTGTTCACCTCCCTTGAGCTCGCCGCTACTGATGCCCATAACTATCTGATTTCTTATCTGCATGTAGATAGGCACATCAGAGTATTCATCTATCCTTATGATCATACCGATACCTCCTTTTTGCCCGCTGATCTGACGGCTGCGATACCCATTACTGCCGCTAAGACGACCATGGGGATCATGGCGATGATGCCGTTGGGAAGCGGTCCGAGGATGATATACTTACTAAGATCCGCATTATCCGCGTTCATGACCAGCTGAGGGAACGTAGCCATCGCATTGAACGATCCGTGGAAGAGCGCCGCATACCAGATGCACTTTGTCCTGCTGTAGACGATCTCCTCGATGGTTCCGAGCACTATGCAGCAGAGCGTAAATACGATGAGTCCGAGCCAGGGGCTGCCGAGATAATCGAATCCGTACTCATATCCGCCGAAGATCATAGCGGGAAAGTGAAAGACACCCCATATAGCGCCTCCGATGATCCATGTCTTCACTCTGCCAAAGCTCTTGTTGAGTTCCGGATACAGGAACCCTCTCCAGCCTGCCTCTTCACCGATCGCAGTGATGATATTAAGAAAAGGAGCGTAGAGAGCCGGTATGAAGCTCAGGACCAGAAGCGTCTGCATGTTGAGTCCGGCCTCCTGAAGCTTTTCTTCCATATCTACTCCCGCCGCCTCATACTGAGCGATCATATAAGATCCTGTTGTATCGAAAAAGCCCGGGAAGATCAGGAAGAAGATCGCTGCTCCTACCGCCGTAAGAGGAAGAGCAACATATGCCGCGAAGAAGAGCCACCCGATATTGCCCTTGAACTTAGGCTTCCATCCCATGCCCTTGAAGTCTGCCTTTACGAGAAAAGCCGCGAGCATCGGCGCATACATACAGACTGCGAGAGCTCCCTGAAATACCATCGTTCCCGTAAACCCGGGATTATTAACCGCATAAAGCGAACCGATGATCTGAAGTGTCCATGCGATCGCATAGGTAACAGCCACAAACTTAATGACTTTTTTCTTATCCATAATACTACCGCCTTTCTTGGAAGCGCATTGTTGTATGTTTTGTATTACTCTTGCTAATACAGACTATACACCGGCTCGTTTCCCCTGTCAACACCTTTCGGAAAACAGTTTCCTTAGGGACTGAATATCCCCTTATCGCTCATACTGTATCCGAATAAAATGACATCATGTTATACTTAGGTCGCATGAAGTTCTTAAAATGGTGTAAGAAGATAATTTTCAAACTCTGCGGCAAGGCCAGATGGCTTCTTCTGGCGCTTGTTTTGACGTTTGCTTTTTCCTTTGCACTGACATACGTTTACGATCTTTTCCCGCAGCTCGACTGCGTCAGTGACGGCAACGGGGATTACATCCGCGAGTATCCGCTACAAAAAACGGTCCGCTTCTCGATAAGGGAAGACGGTAACATGGCCGTACTGTGTAACGGTCCTACGTATGGTATCAGCGGTTTTATCAATATAGACAGCGGAGAACAGGGATACTCGGGTACCGCCCTGGTCGCCGATCACGATCCGGACAGTTCCTCTTTCTACCCCGGCAATTTCGCGCTGACCGACAGCGGGGAACTGTACGGCGTACATTATTATATGGAGAGTGATTCATCGAGCCTTCTTCACACGCGCGAGTCCGTTGTCTGCATATCGGAGGACTATCAGTTCCTCGATGAGGTCTGCACCTTGCATCCGGATGCATCCAAGAGGCTTCGCGGCACTGACTTGAGCAGGCTCCACTACTACGACGGACAGGTGACTTTCGCACAGATCGACCTCGAAGGCGTAACCCTTTATTCGATAGACACTGCCACAAGGACGGTAAGAACGAGCGACGTCTATCCCACGGACGGTAACGGTACGTTTACCGTTAACATCATACCGATCGACGGAGCCTTCCTTTTTCTTCGAAGTGACGGCAACGTGTACAGGACAGGATTCAACGAGCCTCTCGGAGAGAGCATATACAGATACGATATGAGCGACCGGACGGGGCAGCCCGTGTTCAGTCACGCAGTCCTCTGTAACGGCGATCTTTATATGATCAGCGATTCGTATCCCGCGACCGTTTATCTTATCGAGGACGGGACTGCGACACCGGTTTTTAACATCGGAGCATACTCCGACAGAACTACAAATATCATAGGACTGGAGTCTTACCGACCCGCCGGTTCATCCCGCGAATCCCTCGTGGTCTGCCTGGATAACACCCTGCTCACTTGGTCCGAAGGAAGCAGTGCGCCGGTTACACGTGACATCGTATTAAGACCTCACTTCACCGCATGGATGTATGTGATAGATTTCCTCGGAAGCCTCTTCATAGTCCCGGCAGTCGGTCTTGTCATCAACCTGATCATCAGAAGAAAAACGCTTCTGTATAAGCAGCTCATGATCACGATCCCGGTGTTCCTCATACTGGCCACCCTAGCTGCCACGACGATCTACCGCTATGCGGATACCACCAAGCGCAATAACATCGAAAAAGACATTTCCATAATAAGCGAACTCGCCGCGGATACTTTCGAAGGCTATGACTTCTCGGGCCTTCTTCAGACGGATGAGGATACCGGAGCGGCCTATGCGGATCTTATCGCCAAGCTCGATTCGCTGAGTTCCAACCGCGACTACTACTGGAGCGAAGGCTATATCTTCTCCGTGATCTACAGGCAGGACAACGATACCGCTTATCTTCTCGCGGGGGGCGACCAGATGACCACGCCACTGAAGCAGCTCGAGATCCTGGATGAAGGTTTCCCTTCTTTCGGCTTATCAGAGGCTCCCAAAGTCTATCTGAAAAATAACCTCGGGTCCATCACGAGCGATATCGCCATCACGGAAAACACGATCACCGCTTATGCAAGGATCAGTAACGCCGGTCCGGACGGTGAGTTTTACGTCAAAGTCGATTCGGACATCTCCATCCTTTATACCGACAGGAGTAACATCTGGGAGCAGATCGTATTGTACAGCCTGGCGATAATAAGCGTCTTTATACTCCTGCTGGTACTCTCCACGCTCATAAGCACAAGGATAATCAAGAAAGCCACGAACACGGTCAAGCGCATCTCCGACGGCGATCTGACGGCGAGGATCAACTATAAGTCCAAGGACGAACTGGGACAGATCTGTTCCCAGGTCAACGAGATGGCCGTAAGCCTCGAAAAGTCGTTCAAGGAGAAGGACCGCACCGAGAAGTTCTACTACAAGTTCGTTCCCGAGAAGTTCCGCGAATACCTCGGCAAGGAAAGCTTCACCGACCTGACTTTGGGCGATGCGAGCAGCCGCGAGCTCACGGTACTCTTCTGCGATATCCGTTCATTCTCGATCAACTCCGAGATAATGACCGCCAAGGAAAACTTCGCCTTCGTTAACACCGTCTACGGCAAGGCCGGCCCGATAATCCGCGAACACAACGGCTTCGTCGACAAGTATATAGGTGATGCCGTCATGGCTCTTTTCGAGAATCCCGATGACGCCGTCTCCTGCGGAGCGGATCTCTACCGCGCCATCGTACTCGATCCTTCCACGGCCAAAGAGCTTAACGTAAGCGATATCAATATCGGTATCGGAATCCACACAGGCATGGCAATGATCGGCATCGTCGGTGAGAGCGAGCGTCTTTCCGGCACCGTCATATCCGATACGGTCAACCTCTCCTCGAGGCTCGAGTCTCTCACCAAACAGTACAAGACGGCGATCCTCGTCTCCAAGGACACCGTCGACCGGATGGCCTCCCCCGACGATCTCTCGCTCCGCTTCCTCGGAATGATACAGGTCGCAGGCGTCAACGAGGTCAAGGGCGTTTATGAAGTCCTCGACTGCCTTCGCGAAGAGGACAGAAAGATCCGTTCCGATAACTGCGTGGAATTCCGCGAGGCTGTAAGACTGTTCCAGCTCGGCCGCCGCGAAGACTCCGTCAAACTCCTTGAAAAGCTCGGATCCGAAGGACGTGCCGATTACGTCACGGATATGTATCTTAACTATATACGTAATCTGTCACCCGAAGACAAGGGCAACGTTTTCAGGTTCGTAAGAAAATAAAGTCTGTACACCTATGAAAGATATGAAAAAGAGGATACTCTGCTGCTGTCTGATAACAGTTCTTCTCCTGTGTTCATGCGAACGCGGCGGTACAGTCGTACCAGATATCGAAGATACCGTGACTTCTGCTTCGGTCACGGAAACGTCGGATACGGAGACCGAAGCTTCCGTGACTGAAACGGAAGCCTCCGTCACATCGGAAAGCACCTCAGCAGAAACTTCCGAACCGGTCGATATCTCACCGCTCGTCGAAGAGATGACTGTCTTTTATTCTGCATACGGAAGCGGCGCGGATGAGCGTATCTCAACCGTTCTGGATGAGATACGCTGCGAAGATCCCGCTGCCGCCGGCAGATGGACGGAGATCATGGATCTGTGGGAAAACGGCAGTCCGGATCTTACGCTCAATTATGATATCCTTCCCGACGGCCTCCCCGACACGGACGAACTCTGCCTCATTGTTTTGGGCTTCGAGCTGAACCCTGACGGGAGCCTCAGAGAAGAACTGATCGAGAGGCTCCGTGTAGCAAGAGCCTGTTCCGAGCAGTATCCTAACGCTCTCATAATCTGTTCGGGAGGAGCCACGGCATATTCCGATCCCGACGCCACGGAGGGGGACCGTATGGCGGAATGGCTTATCAGTAACGGCGTCTCTGAAGACCGTGTTATCTCCGAGAACCGCTCGCTGTCCACTTCCCAGAATGCGATGTATTCCTATGAGATACTTATGCGCGATCACCCGCAGACAGACAAGATAGCGATAATATCCGGCGATTACCATATCCCGATGGCGGACCTCGTCTTCAGAGCACAATCGATCCTCTTGGCGGACGATAACGGAAACGAACCTTTTACGGTTATTTCCAATGCCGCGAGCAGGACCGGAAGATCTCCTCTTCCGCAGCTTTTTACGGCAGGCTGCCTGATCGAACTGGCAGGAGATACCGGCACCGCATTTGATATCTTTTTCGAGAACTACGATACATCTGAAGTCCTCAGCAGCTGATCGTCTTACGGATTCATGGAAGCGATCTTCTCGTTGATCTTTTTTGCTTCATTTCTGTAGAAGAAGATGAAGCCCAGCCAGATCAGAAAGGCCAGCGCCAGCTGAGCTCCGAGAAGGATGAGGCACTGACCGGGATCGCTCCTGTCGCCGAGCCAGCCGACATACCATGCGGTCGCGGTATAGACCGCGCATCCGATCCCCATATGGATCACCATCTGTACGGGACGTGCGAGGTTGTCGTTATTGTAAACGACCGAGGGAACGCCGAATCCGAGACCTATAGCGAGGCACCCGAGGACCATCTTAGTAAAACCAAAGCCTTCCATGCTGAAGGCGCCGCCGGACCTGATATCAAATATTATCCCAACGATACAGAATATCGCCATGGCTATCCCTATACTTACGATGCTGCTCTTAATGATCTCTTTTACAGTCTTCATAATATATTCCTCCTTTATAATCCGAGCTGCCTTTTAAAATCGGGCAGGAACTTGCGCGAGATATAATCCCTTGATCCGTTCTTGAGCTTGAGGAGCATCGTTCCGCCGAAGCCCGGTTCGACGCTGTCAAGATAACTCATATTGACGAGTGTTCCCTTGGAGATACGGAAAAATCCCGGTCCGAGCATATCGGATAACTCGTAGAGTCTTTTACGCGAGAGATACTTCTCGGTCCTGCCGTATATCACGGTGTCTTTCTCCTCCACCCTGACCATATAGATCTCTTCAGGCTTAAGTATCACCGTGCGTTCGTCTTTCTGCGCGGTGACGGGAAGGCTGCCGTCCCCTCCGAGGATATCCGATGCCCTCCTTATCTCATCGGTCATCCGGTCGGCATAGATCACGGCATGGGGTTCCTTGTGTTCGGGAGAAATGTTGATCGAGACTCTCACTTGGGGATACCTCCTGCTTATGCTTAACATTTTACCGCTCCTGCTTTCGATGATGAACACCCCGAAGCAAAAAGATAGAGTTCGATGCCGAGCATAAAGAATGTCGAGATCATAAAGCCCGCCATCAGGATATGCTGCGTTGCCGCAAAGTAGATGATGTAAGCCACGACGGCTGCCATATAAAATGCGCAGAACAGGTGCCATCCGTTGCTCTTCAATAGTCTTTTGATCATGTTGTTTTCCTCCTTTAAGTTTGTAACCGCATCTTAGCAGAACCTAAATGCCGTGTCATAAGATCCGGTGCAAGTGGTAAAAAAACGGATGTAAGATGCATATTGACAAAGAAAAAACGATAAAGTAATATCAACCCGTAAAGCAAAGACAGGGAGGAACACCGATGAAGAAGACGATCTGCTGATATATATTCATCGCGGAGAATCTTTTAGTGTGTTCATAAATATATTTATCTGATATCAGTTCCGCGGCATCAACCGCGGTTTTTTCTTATCGGCCTTCGGCACAGGCTCTGATTCTTCGCCAAAGACACAAGGAGGATCATTTATGGCTTTGATAAGTATCAGGAATCTGACTTTCGGTTACGACGGTTCCGAACGTAACCTTTTCGAGAATATAAGTATCGGGATCGACACTTCGTGGCGTCTGGCGCTGGGAGGAAGGAACGGGCGCGGCAAGACGACGTTTTTCAGACTCCTCAGGGGCGAACTCCCGTACGAAGGCACCATCACCGGTGTCCCGCAGACCGTATCCTTCCCTCAAAGAGAGATAACATCGGAAGAGTGGCGTATACGAAAGGAACTGAACCTTCTGGGTGCCGATCCGGATATCATGTACAGACCCTTTGAGACGCTCTCGGGAGGCGAAAGGACCAAGCTCATGCTCGCGGATCTCTTTGCCTCGGACGGGATATACCCTCTTATCGACGAGCCCACGAACCATCTGGATCTCGAAGGGCGTGAGGTCGTCGCGAGATATCTCTCATCCAAGGAAGGATTTATCATGATATCGCACGACCGGCAGTTCCTCGACCGCTGTACCGATCATACTCTCATGATCACGAAGACCGGCTTCGAACTGACGGCGACAAGCTTCTCGGTCTGGTGGGACAACAACGAGAAAAAGATCGAGGGCGAGAAGGCTCACAACGAACAACTTAAGAGAGATATCGGAAGGCTCGAGGAAGCGAAGAAACTTAACCGCTCCTGGGCGGATTCCGCCGAGCGGAGCAAGATAGGGTTCGATCCGAAAAAGGTGGAGAAATCGATCGGAAGACGCCCGATGGAAAGTGCCAAATCCAAGAAGCTCCAGTCCCTGGCAGGAAATATCGACAGAAGGATCGACCGTGATATAGAAGAGAAAAAAGGCCTTCTCAGAAATGTCGAGAAAGCAGAGGAGCTCAAGATCTCGGGAAGCGCCCACCATAACAGGACGCCTCTCATATTTAAGGACGTTACGGTAAAAAGAGACAGCTTTCCCGTCTCGTGCGGCATCGATCTCACGGTACGAAACGGTGCGAAGATCAGGTTGTCCGGCACCAACGGCTGCGGAAAGAGTACCCTCATAAAATACATCCTCGGGGAGTGCGATCCGAAGCATTACAAAGACGGTTCGATCACTGCGGAGGGCAACATCTATTTTGCCCGCGATATAAAGGTATCCTATGTTAATCAGGATACTTCCGCACTAACGGGAGATCTGGGGACGATCGCGCAGCTTCACGGAGCGGACCGGACACAGTTCAGCACCATCCTCGTGAAGATGGGTTTTGACAAGGGGATGCTGGAACGCTCCTGCGACACGCTCTCTCTTGGACAGAAAAAGTGCGTCATGATAGCGCTGTCGCTCTGCAGAAGCGCCGACATCTATCTGTGGGACGAACCTCTGAACTACGTCGATATCTATATGCGAAAGGAGATCGAGAGACTCGTTTCAGGAAGCGACATTACTCTTCTTTTCGTCGAGCATGACAATGCCTTCGCCGAAGCCGTCGCGGACGAGAACATCGTCATAAAGGCCGCATCGGATCAATAATGTTATAATATCTTTATGGATACCGTCGGCAAGCTCTTCCGAAGCAGAGATATCTATGACCTTCCAAAGACTGATGCGCTCTTCGCTTCAGCCATGAGAGAGACGTGTTCTTTCTGCTACAGAAACTGTGACGACTATAAGCGCATCCTCGACCGGAAGGGCTTCGCTCCCGAGATGATCGATTCGATCGAAGATCTTTCGGATCTCCCTTTTATACCGACCCTTTACTTTAAGCATCATCACCTGAAGAGCGTTCCCGATCGAAAGGTTTTTATCAGTGCCACTTCGTCGGGGACTTCCGGAACGATGTCAAATATTGTATTTGATCTCAGGAGCCTTCTTACCGGAGCCTGGATGGTCCTTAATGTGGGAAGATATCATAAGCTGTGGTCGGTCGTTCCGGTCAACTATATCATCTTCGGTTATCAGCCGAGCAAGACCAACAGGACCGCCATCAGTAAGACTGCCTACGGCTTTACTTTCTTCGCCCCTGCGATCTCGAGGACGTTTGCTCTCGAGATGACGCCGTCGGGGTATAAGCTGAACTGGGACCGCGTCCTGAAAGCCATGGAAAAGGCGGCTCATTCGAAGTTCCCGATGAGAACGATAGGATTCCCGGCTTACACATATTTCCTTCTCAAGGACATGAAGGCTAAAGGTATACGCTACAAGATGCCCAAGGGCAGCATGATCACGATGGGCGGCGGCTGGAAGCAGTTCTATACCGAGCAGCCTGACAAACAGGAATTCTACAGACTCGTCAAGGAAGTCCTGGACATAGACGAGGATCATGTGGTGGAGTTTTTCGGGGCGGTCGAGCATCCTATCCTATATACGGACTGCAGATGCCATCACTTCCATATACCGGTCTACAGCAGGATCCTTATAAGGGATCCCGACACCATGAAGCCGATCGGAAACGGCCGCATCGGGCTCGTCAACCTGATGTCTCCCATGGTCAGGAGCACGCCTGTCTTAAGCATTATGACCGACGATCTGGGGATCATACACGATGAACCGTGTCCATGCGGGGCAAGTTCCCCGTGGCTTGAGATAATCGGACGCGTCGGCGTCTCCGATATCGTTACCTGCGCGGCAGGCGGCGACGAATACCTGAGGAACGGATCATGATACTCTATAACGGAAAGACATACGGAACCGAGCTTCAGGATGAGCTCCTCAGAAGCCTCAGGGATGATATAGGAAAAACGATCGCTTCGGGGATCCGTCCTCCGCTTGATGATGTCATCCTCGCATGTGACACTCTCGCGCAGAGGGTCATGAACGGCTCCTATGACGATATCCTTATCCCGTTCCTCAAGGAATTTAACGTTAGCAATGAGTATTTCGCCGAGCTCTGCTATATGTTCACAAGGGAAGGCCTGACTTATAAAGTGCAGACGGAGCTTCCCGAGATAACTGAAATCAAAACGGCTCACTTCACCAGAAGGCGCTGCCCTCTGGGAGTCCTGATGCACATTGCCGCGGGTAACTTCGACGTGCTCCCGGCATATAGCGTTGTCGAAGGACTTCTGGCCGGAAATATCAATATACTGAAACTCCCGATGGGAGACTCAGGACTCTCCGTAAGGCTTCTGTCCGACATGATCGGCATCTGCCCTTCGCTGGCTCCTTTCATATATGTTTTCGATGTACCGTCAACAGAGACAGAGTCGATAAAATACCTGGCGGATCTGTCTGACGGAGTGGCAGTATGGGGCGGTGATGTCGCGGTATCGGCAGCCCGTAAGCTCGCTTCGGTCAACACGAAGATAATCGCCTGGGGGCACAAACTCTCATTCGCATACTGTGAAAGCGACTGCAGCGATGACGACCTCCGCGCTCTGGCGGATTCCATATGCCTTACCGACCAGACACTGTGCTCCTCCTGTCAGGGACTCTTCCTCGATACGGATTCCGACAAAGAACTCGATTCATTTTCCGAACGCTTCTTTGAGATACTTAAGGAAGCAAATGACAGATCGCGTCCGGTCAACTACGGAATGCGCGCCAAGAATGCCATCAATCTCTATAACGAAGATCTCGAGATCGACCGCACGGGAAGCACGATAAGGAAAAGCAACGGCATGAGCGTTATAACACGCAGAGACAGCGAACTCGAGCTCTCATATATGTACCGTAATGTCTGGGTCAAGAAACTGCCTCTGTCTTCTCTTCATGAACTGCATAAACATAAGGGGTATCTTCAGACGGCTTCTGTCCTGACGTCCGATCCTGTCAAGAGAAAGATCATCTGCGACAAGCTGGCCGGTATCGGCGTCGTACGCATCACTTCTGCAGGCAAGATGTCAAGGAGCGTGCCGGGCGAAGCCCACGACGGCACCTATGCCCTGCGCGAATATACCAGGATCGTCGAATGCGAATTTGACTGATCCTTAATACGGCTGCCGTTCTTTTTGATGCAATCTGTCGCCGTTTTCCTGCAATCTGTTCCGAAAACCTGATTTCACCTTTCAGGTCGTGTATTATATTCACGAAGACAAAGTGAGGTATAGATATATGAACATCAAGATGCTTCTGGATCCCGACGATCCGATAAGAGAAGAACTCCGTAAGCTCGGGATAACGGATGACCCCGCATCCGAGTATCAGATCAGCCGCAGGAACAAAGCCGTCAACTATATTCCCGGGAAGACAGACGATCAGCTGTTCTTTGTGGATGTGAAGAATATCATCTTTATCGAGAGTCTGGGACACGACGTCCTTATTCACACGGCAGATGCGGTATACAGGTCTTCGGACAGGCTGAAGAGCCTTGATCTCCAGCTTACCGATGACAGGTTCCTCCGCATAAGCAATTCGGTCATCGTAAATATCAAGGCTATACGAAGGATCGAATCTTCGATGTTTCAGAAATTCACGCTTCACCTGTCCGACAAGACCAAAGTCGAAGTCACGAGATCTTACTACAACATTTTTAAAGACACACTTGGAATCTGAGGAGAAAAGATATGGCTGCTTTAATTATGATCATTAGATTACTCATAGTCCTGGGATTATTATCGGTAATCCCGTGGATAGCTTTCTTCATAAGTAAGCTCATCTATGACAAGAACATCAACCGTGCGATAGAAGAAAACCGCAAACCCAGGAAGCTCCTTCATCCCGTAGCGGTCATGCTGATATGCTATGCCGTTGAGATAATCGGAGTCATCATCCTGTTCGTTATGAACATGCCCTCATATAAGACTATAACCGATAGCGGGACCGGTGTCGTCGAATATTCCGACAGGGCAATGCTTACAGTGGAATTTTTCCCGGAAGACTCGCTTAACGATAACGTCTATTCGATCTTCGACGGAAGGACAGTCGAAGGGTACGACCTGGTCCCGGTCGATATGGGCCAGGAAGGTATAACGATATACGAATATACAAACGACGGAAGTTCAGGCCTTCTGCCCGACTGCATCATCTATGTGTCAGCCGACGATGAAGACGCGACGATCACCGCCACCCACTTCGACGGGGATGACGAAACGACTATAGTCGATCACGGATTCATGCTGGCCGCCACAGGCGGTGACGAGCCTCTTTCGCTCGATCCGCAGGCATTGTTCCGCTCCTATGAAGATAGCGATATATATGGGATAGATATACGTTTTGCAGACTTCGGATCGACCTTCTATGATGTGGATTTTTATCTGAACTGAATGCCTTCTTCGTGGAATAAAGGATCGGGCGCCGATGTGCCAAACCGTCAAAAAGCATCGGTTTGGCACACAAACTACCATCAGATCGTGTGCCAAATCGGCAAAAAGCGGTTGTTTGGGGTACATAAATCCAGAAAATGTATGCCAAATCAAAAAGAAGCACCGGTTTGGCACACAAACGCCCTTCGATCCGTGTGCCGGATCGTCAAATAATAACAAAATGGCACACAAGCCGTAAAATACATCAATCGGAAGGTATCTGTTCCGGATAGTCTCCGGTGAAACAGGCGTCACAGAAACCGTGGCCTTCCTCACCGAGCATCTGGGCAAGGCTTTTTACATCCAGATAACCCAGGGTATCCGCGCCGATCATCTGCCTTATCTGCTCGATCGTGTTATTGCAGGCGATGAGGTTCTCCTTGGAAGGAACATCGGTCCCGTAAAAGCACGGAAAGAGAAACGGCGGAGCCGAGATACGGACATGAACTTCAGTGGCTCCGGCCTGACGGAGCATCCTTACGAGGTTTGCTATAGTGGTACCGCGAACGATGGAGTCATCTATCATGACGACCCTCTTCCCCGCTACTGCCTCGCTTATCGGATTGAGCTTGATCCTTACGGCCTGCTCGCGCAGTTCCTGGCTGGGCTTGATAAAAGTCCTTCCCACGTACCCGTTCTTCACAAAGCCCTTAACATAAGGGATACCCGACTCTTCGCTATAGCCCATCGCGGCATCGATACCGGACTCGGGAACACCTATGACGCAGTCGGCTTCGACCGGGTGCTGGCGGGCAAGGAGAGCACCTGCTCTCATCCTGCTCTCATAGACCGATATGCCGTCCATCCTGCTGTCGGCTCTGGCAAAATAGATATACTCAAAAACGCACTTGGCGCATGAACAATTATCGGCGATCATCTCGGATCTCATTCCGGTCTCATCGACCGTCACCATCTCGCCGGGTTTAATGTCCCTTACGAATTCTGCTCCGACGGCGGAAAGCGCGCAGCTCTCCGAAGAGAAGAGAACGGCATCGCCAAGTCTTCCCATACACAAAGGCTTGATCCCGTGAGGATCCCTTACGGCTATCAGCCTGTCCTTATACATCAGAAGGAACGCATAACCGCCCCTTATGGAATCGACCACGGCGCGCACCGCATCGACAGTCTTCACGCCCCGGTTGCTCTCACGGGCGATGAGCTGTGCGATGACCTCGGAATCCACCGTGGTATGAAAGATCGAGCCCTGTCCTTCGAGGGCCTTCTTTACTTCGTCGCAGTTGGTAAGATTGCCGTTATGGCATATCGAGAAAGAACCTCCCGCATAGTGCAGTACCAGAGGCTGGGCATTACCTGCAACGGATGAACCCGTCGTCGAATATCTGTTGTGTCCGATAGCCGCGACCGGAGAGCCAAACTTCTCGAGAGTATCCGTCGAGAAGACTTCGCTTACCAGTCCCATCGCCTTATGGCACTTGATATCGGTACCGTTGCTCGCCGCTATTCCCGAACTCTCCTGACCTCTGTGTTGCAGCGCAAAGAGCCCGTAATAGAGTACAGACTGCAAAGGCACTCCGGCATTGCCGAAGGCTCCGAATATCCCGCATTCCTCGTGAAGGCTCCCGGTCATGATCACTCCACCGTAACGCTCTTGGCGAGATTCCTGGGCTTATCGACATCACAGCCCTTGTTGACCGCCATGTAATAAGCGAAAAGCTGACAGGGCAGGACTCCGAGGATCGGTGTCAGAAGCTCGTCGCTGTTGGGGATTATAAACTTAACATCGCACGAGAAAGCCGTATCAGCCAGCTTCTCGGGTATGATAACGAGGACAGTCGCGCCTCTCGTGCTGACTTCCTTGATATTGGATTCCATCTTACCGCTGAGCTCGGGCTGAGTGATCGGACTTACGACCAGAGTGCCCTCTTCGATCAGAGCTATGGTTCCGTGCTTCAGCTCTCCGCCGGGATAGGACTCCGAGTGGATATAGGATATCTCCTTGAGCTTAAGAGATGCTTCCATCGACAGGAAATAATCGAGACCTCTTCCGATAAAGAAGATGCTGTCTGCATTGAACTGCGTGGATGCGAATCTCTGTATCTCGTTCTGCTTCTCAAGTATGGCGGTAAGCTTGCCGGGGATATCGAGAAGTTCTTTCTGAAGCGCGATATAACGGTCGTCGCTGAGCTTGCCGAGGATATGCGCGAACTTAAAAGCAATAAGATACATCACTCCGAGCTGGGTAACATATGCCTTTGTCGAAGCGACGGATATCTCGGGACCTGCCGATGTATAGATAACATTATCGGCTTCCCTTGCTATCGTGCTTCCTATGACGTTTACTATCGCGAGAGTCTTGCTTCCTCTGTTCTTTGCTTCCCTCATCGCATTACGCGTATCGAGCGTCTCTCCGGACTGGGAGATAACGATCGTGAGCGTGGAATCGTCAATGATGGGATCGCTGTAACAGAATTCGCTCGCGACCGTGCAGACTACGGGGATACGGCAGAGCTTCTCGATGAGATACTTGCCGACGCATCCCGCATGATAAGCGGTGCCGCAGGCGATGATGTTTATATTCTTTATTCCCGAAAGATATTCGGCATCGACGTCGAATCCTTCGAGGACGATATCGTTATTTCTGATCTTGGATATCACCGTGGACTCGAAAGCCTTGGGCTCCTCGAACATCTCCTTCATCATGAAGTGCTTGTATCCGCCCTTCTGAGCCGTATCGGCATCCCATTCGATCTTCTCCGTCTTATACTCGACCTTCTCGCCGAAGATATCCTTGATCTCGATCTGGTCACGTGTCATCGTAAGGATACAGTTATCTTCCATATAGATAACGTCCTTGGTATATTCCATGACTGCCAGAACATCGGATGCTACGATATTCTCGTCTTCTCCGACACCGATTATGACAGGATTATCCTTCTTGGCGCATATGATCATGTCGGGGATATCGGAACACAGGACCACGAGAGCATAAGAACCGATGATATCCTGAAGCGCAGCTCTTACCGCCGCTTCGATATCGCTCTCGTCACGTCTTTCGTAATAGTATTCGATAAGCTGTGCGGCAACCTCGGTATCCGTATCGGATGCGAAGACATATCCCTTCTTGGTCAGGAATCTTCGCAGTTCCGCATAGTTCTCGATAATGCCGTTATGGACTACGCAGATCTTGCCGTTCATAGACAGATGAGGGTGGGAGTTCTCGTCACTGGGAGCTCCGTGTGTAGCCCATCTGGTGTGACCTATACCGGCATGGATATTGTTTCCCTTGTCGGAATCAAGCGTATAGCCCGCTTCCGCAACCGCCTTTTTGAGTTCGGAGACCTTGCCCTTGCGCTTGATGAGCTTCAGTTCCCCTCCCTGGATAAAGGATACTCCCGCCGAATCATAACCTCTGTACTCCAGAGCCGTAAGCCCCTTGAGGAGCACTTCCATAGTGTTTCTGTGACCCAGATAACCTACAATTCCGCACATATATAATCATTTATTCCTTTCACAACAGCTCCGAAAGCCTCTTCGCCGCTTCGAGCGTATCTTCGCGGCTTCCGAAAGCGGTAAGTCTGAAGTACCCTTCTCCGCTCCTGCCGAAGCCTTCGCCCGGGGTTCCCGCGATCTGCACATTATTGAGCAGATAGTCGAAGAACTCCCAGCTTCCCATGCCGTTCGGGCACTGAAGCCAGATATAGGGAGAATTTGTACCACCCGTGTATTTTACACCTTTTTCGTCGAGAACTTTGGCAAGAATACGGGCATTTTCTTTGTAATATTCTATATTTTGCACACACTGCTTCATGCCTTCGGGAGACAATGCGGCTTCCGCGGCTCTCTGAACGGGATACGAGACACCGTTGAACTTCGTGGACTGTCTTCTGTTCCAGAGTTTGTTAAGATCCATGTCACCTGCCATGAGCCCCTCGGGAACCACGGTCCATCCGCATCTTACGCCCGTGAAGCCCGCAAACTTCGAGAAGGAATTTATCTCGACTGCGCACTCTTTAGCGCCTTCTATCTCGTATATTGAATGAGGCAGGTCTCCCGTTACGAACGCTTCGTATGCGGCGTCGAAGATGATGAGCGAACCTGTCAGACGGGCATGATCCACCCAGAGCTTAAGAGCATGCCTGTCATATACCGCTCCCGTGGGGTTGTTGGGAGAACAGAGATATATTACGTTGGGCTCGCCCCCGGTAAGATCCTCAGGAGGCAGAGGCAGAAAGCCGTTACTGATCGATCCCGAAAGGAGAAAGATATCCCGTCCGCTCATCAGGTTGGAATCCACATAAACGGGATACACGGGATCGGGGATCATGATCTCATTATCGCCAAGGATATCGACAAAATTGCCGAGGTCGCTCTTGGCTCCGTCGGATACGAAAACGGACGCAGGACTTATGTCCACGCCGAATGACTTATAGTGTTCGACGATGGCATCCTTTAAGAATGCATAGCCGCTCTCGGGCGGATATCCCCGGAACGTCTCCTTGTTTCCCATCTCGAGGACGGCCTTTCCCATGGCTTCGACGACTACGGAAGGCAGGGGGAGGGTAACATCTCCGATCCCCATACGTATAAGTCTCTTATCGGGATTTTCAGCCTGATATGCGCGAAGCCTCTTTCCTATCTCGCTGAAAAGATAGGACTCCTTTATATTGCCGAAATTGGTGTTAGCCTTGATGTTCATTTACTGTCTCTCCTTCTGATCGCGGATGATACAAGTCCCAGGAAAAGAGGGTGCGGCTTATTGGGCCTGCTCTTGAACTCGGGATGGAACTGTACTCCTATATAAAAATCGTTCTTACCGTATTCCACTGTCTCGACAAGCGTGCCGTCGGGCGAAAGTCCGCTTATCTGAAGGCCAGCGCCCGTCAGTGCCTCACGGTAATCGTTATTGTATTCGTAGCGGTGACGGTGGCGCTCGCTGATCTGCGAC
>JAFZWN010000107.1 GCA_017617295.1 Clostridiales bacterium
ACCCGGACCTGCCCTCACTGCTCGGGACAGGGCTCCTTCTTCGGAGTCTTTCTGAAGCTCGTTAAGTCGTATAAGAAAGACTTTTTCGGCGTGTTCCTTCTGATGGTAATGGTAGCCGTCGCGACACTACTGAACCCCGAAGTTCAGAAGAGGCTTATCAACAATGTCCTCGAGGAGAACGGCAGCCTTAAGACGGCATATATGTATCTGGGCCTTATGTTCATCCTGAGCGTAAGCATAGTTATCATAAACGTCCTTAAGAGCAACTCCTCCGCACGCCTCGGCGCCAAGATCGCAGGGGATCTGAGGCTGCAGCTCTTCGAGAAATACCAGAAGCTCCCGCTTAGGTTCATCAATGAGAGGCGCCCCGGAGAACTCCTGAACAGGATCACCGAAGACACGAAGTTTATAAGCGGATTCATGGCTGATATATTCTGCAATCTTTTCGCGATACTCTTCATCTTCATCTGGGATGTCATCTTCATGCTGATCATCAACCTGAAGCTCGCGCTCATGACTCTCGTTCTGGTGCCGATCGTATCGGTGCTGATGTTCAGTTTTCAGAAGACGATAGGAAGGATCTACCATCTTCAGTTCAAGAAGAACGATGATGTCGCGAGCGACCTGCAGGACGTGCTCTCGGGTATGCGCGTGGTCAAGAGCTACGGCAAGGAAAGAGGGGAGTCGGCAAGGTTCAAGAGCCTCTCCGACGGGTTTGCTCTTATCCAGCAGAGGAATGACCGCTACTGGGCTTATACCGACTTCGTCCTGAGTACGATAATGGGTATGGGTCTGGTCATCGTCGTCTACTTCGGAGGCAGGGATCTGTTCGCAGGCAGAATGGATTACGGTGAACTTTTCCAGTTCATCTCATATACGATCCTCCTGTTCAATTACGTCGGCTGGCTCGACAGGCTCCCGAGGGAGTTCTCGAGACTCACGAGCTGTCTTGAACGTATCTATGATGTTCTCGCGCAGGACGTGCCCGAGGAAGATCCTTCAACATTGAAGGAAATCGATATCAAGGGCGAGATCACTTTCGATCATGCGACATTCGGATATAAGTCCTACCAGCCTGTCCTGTCCGACATCAACGCCGTTATCAGACCCGGCGAGATGATCGGTATAGTCGGAGCATCCGGAACCGGTAAATCGACGCTCATCAATCTGTTGATGAGACTCTATGAGACCGATGACGGCCGTATCCTTGTGGACGGAACGGACATGAAGGATATAAGCAGGGATTCCTATCACTCGCAGCTCGGAGTCGTACTTCAGGAGACATTCCTCTTCTCGGGAACTATCATCGATAACATCAGGTTCTCAAAGCCTGATGCCACGACAGAAGAGATCATAAAGGCGGCTAAGCTCGCGAATGCCCACGACTTCATTTCCGCGCTCCCCGATGGGTACAATACCTATGTCGGAGAGAAAGGACATACGCTCTCGGGCGGTGAACGCCAGAGGATCGCGATCGCGAGGGCGATACTGACCGATCCGAAGATCCTGATCCTCGATGAGGCGACTGCAAGCCTTGATACCGAGAGCGAGTTCATGATACAGACCGCGCTCGACAGACTGACACGGGGCAAGACGACTTTCGCGATCGCGCACAGGCTGTCGACTCTCAAGAATGCGGACCGTATCATGGTCATCGACGGTCACAGTATCGCGGAGATCGGAACTCACAGCGAACTTCTGGATAATAAGGGGATCTACTATAACCTCTTTACCGCGCAGATGAGATAAAGGGTTTAAATGTTGCAGGGTATGCCGGGCGGCATACCCTGTTTTTATCTTTGCTGCCGATTCGGATCCTGCTGCCTGTTTCAACCTTTTTCGAGAAAAAACGAAAAAAGGTTGAAGTCGGGGGGGAAAACTAAGTAAAAAGGTTGAAGTATGGTTTTGAAATCTTCAAAAAGGTTGAAGTCGGCCCTCAAAATGAACGAAAAGGTTGAAACTGTATAAGAGTCAATCAGGACAAGAGCAGATAGGAGCGACCTTCTCATAGATCTTCTCCGTTACTGTGTCCAGAAATTCCATCAGAATACCGGAAGGAAAGTACTTAAAGCCTGATACGTCGATCGGCACGCTAAGGTTATACTGTACATTCAGAAGATGGTGCTTCATCTTAGTAAGGTCGTCAGCATAGATATAATCGCCCATACCGGTCTCTTCGGACTTCTTTAGCAGCTCCGCGATATCTTTCGAATGCGGACTCGTCTGAAAGAGCCACTTGTCCAGAAGCGGCGCCTCGCCGTAAAGCGCGGCTTTGAATTCATCTGCCGTCATGGGAGGCATGAACTTTTTCTGCTGGCGCCGCAGGATCAGAAGGTCGTTATAGTAATCTGTCAGACAGTGGACATAGATGCCGAGATCGAACATGCGCATCTTAGAATCTGTCTGCGGCCTGACAAAGTTATCACGGAAGGCTTCGATATTAGCCATCCAGCGTTCGTAGTCTTCCGGTTCGCCCCAAGGTCCGCAGCCCTCGAAAAGGTGAGTATGGACCTTGTCCTCCACCTTGTACGGATCCCTCATGTGAACGGAATCCGGCGCTACGGAACCGAGTATGAACTGTTCGTCGAACGTACTGATGCCTAGGCGGATGATCAGCCTGTAAGCGACTTCCATATGCACCATCTGATATGCCATGTGGTGATATCTCCGATCTCAGACCGTGATCTCGATCAGGTTGTTCTCGAGCGCGACCAGGAGGCTCTCGTAGTATCCGTCGCCGGTCGTTCTCGGGCCGCTTAAGACGTGATAGCCGTCTCGGAGCAGACGGGAAGTGAGTTCGTCGACTCTTTCGCTGCTTCCTACTGAAAATGCTAGGTGGACATAGCCGGTGCGGCAGGGATCTTTGGGGAGATCGGTCATGTCCGGCCTTGTCATGATCTCGAGTCTGGCGCCTTCGGCGAAAGAGATAAAGCAGGACCGTAAGCCGGTGACCTTATTGTGATATCCCTCGTTTGAAACGCCGCCGAAATATGTGACAAAAAAGTCCCTCGTGCCTTCGAGGTCGTTTACGTACATCGCTATGTGTTCGATATGCATGTTACGATCCTGCGCCTTCCTGCGAAGCCGGGCCCTGCTGATCCGGCTGCTGCGGGACTACACCCGCCTTCGCGAGCGAAGCCAGCTTTGCCGCATGTATAATGCCGCACACCTTGTTCGCTTTGGCGAGCGCATCCTGCACTTTCGTCGATCCGATGGAGTACATATTCCTGGATGTGAAAGTGGGGATCATGGTCTTCTTGTTCCTGCATATGAAAAGAAAATATACATATCTTGTTCCGCCGAAAGGTCCCTTTATCAGATCAGCCTTCAGGTATTTGATCTCGCTGGCGGGAACGACCTGGAACTTGAAGGGATTTTGGAAAGATACATAACCGATCCTGCCGCCCTTGATGTCGATCTTTGTGATCGAACCGACGGTGCCGGTGTTCTTGTTGGTATAAGTGAAGGCATCGTCAAATCCCAGATCGGCCGACTGCTTTCTGATCGTCCTTTTGGCGATGGGGGACAGGATATGGTTGATGAGCGGAAAATACAGCAGCGGCCAGAACATGAGCGGGAACACCATTATGATAAATGTGAAATAGAAAGGCGGTTCGCCCTCACTTACATTGTAAAGGGCAAAGCTGATGAGCCAGCTGGTAAGGAGTATGATCGCGATCTGCAGAAAGACAAATCCTATGTTGTACTTTTTCATGAGTTCTGACCTCCGATATGAGATTTTTGCCTGTCTTTGTTATGCTTATGACCGGGTATTATTCCGCAGCAGCATTTCATCTTGTTTGTATTCTTTTCTATATTTATCAAAGAGTCCCATCTGCTGCCCCGCGAAGATTTCTGTCGGATAAGATTATATCATTTTCCGAATATCTCATCATGGAGTGTATTAAATTCTTCTTCGGTAATGGATTCATCATTGAAGGTATAGACGCCTTCCTGATCTTCATAATAGTTCTCTGCCAGAAGAGACATACGGTCGACAAGATCATCTCCGCCCTCGAACTTAAAGAACTCATAATATAGCCGTCCGGCGTGCGTCGTATCTGAGATGACGATCCACATCGCATCATCATAATATGTATGTGACAGTGCCCCGGCATTACCAAGCGCCCGAGCGAAAATGTAGAGCTCTCCGTCGATCGCGTCAAGATACATTCCGCCGTAAGGACCGTCAAGGATCAATTCGTTCTCGCCGTCATTATCAAGATCGATCTGTTCACCCACGCTGAAAGATTCGAAGGTCCATTCTTCAGGGTCCATATTCAGATCATTGATGTTAATGCTGCCTCCACCATCGACCAGCGGTGATGATTGCAGTGGCTCAGCATCGATCTCACCATTCAGGAACCGGTCAAAAAGATCTTCGGGAGAACCGGATCCATAAGAAACATTCGAGACAGCGGTGTCTTCAGATTCGATGGGTATATCAGAAGAAACCTCCTCATGAGAGACTTCCGATAATCGAGTATCTACTGACCCTACGGGTGTCTCGGCCGAACAGCCTGCAAGGAATAACGAACAGACTAATACGCAGCAAACTTTTGCTTTCATATATCTCCTTTCATCCCTGCGTTGCCCCGATGTTTATATGATAAAACAATCGAAAAGGGATTTTGCGGCAAAACGGCGGACCGGAAGATCGTTTCGCATTCAGTCCTCCGCGCTTCGCTTGTGCGGAAGTAATGCTCAACGATCCTCCGGTTCACTCTTGTGAAAAAAAGAGTCTTTTGCGACTAGTTGCGCGAAGCGCACTGTCCGTATGTCGCAAAAGACTCTCTTTCATTTTTTGTGTCAGTACCGTGCGAAAAAGCTGAAAAACACCATTCTGAGGAGAATTGAACTCCTGTCTTGGTTGGTTATATTCCGTATTAGTCAGACTAAGTTACTCGAAAAAGAGAGCCCCATGAGGTCAAAGATCCTTTGATAATGCCGCTCCCTTTGTGCAATGTTATAGGCCTATATAATCCAAATCCGCCTCGATATACTTATTCCGATCAACTGTCATCCCACATTGCTCTGCATACCTTATTAATCCGAGGGACCAATAATCGACACACATATAGTAATCCAACTTAAACTTTCGAATAGAGACAATTCGATTATTCAAAGCCTCATTAAAGCTGATACAATCTCTATTTGCAACAGCCATCATCATCTCATGAACATACTGCATCTCATCATTCTGTATTTCAAAGGATTGGCCTGCCAACAGTTTATTTAGTTCATGCCCTTCTTCGGCAACAATCCGAACCAGTTGCGGTCTTTCGGAAATCAAAGCAAAATATCCGAATATGCCTCCCTTTCTCGCAGACAATATACTCTTTTTAGTATTGTTCGGTTCTTCCATTTTGTTTGACTCTTCCAGGCATTCACAGTACAGATCGAGCATCTTGTTGAGTTTTTCAATAAATCTCTCTGCGTTTTTCCTGATGAATAATACTTCCAAAGCCTGTCGATATGCCAAGCATAGAGAATACATACACCTTAGTTTTTCTTTTTTCTCCTTCTCCTGGTAGTCAAGGAGCTCCTCTATCTTCTTAAATCTTGCCATTTCATGGTCGAGAATACTATCCTTTCTCTTTTCCCATTTATTGGTTGCATATTCTATTTTTTTACTCAATCCTCACTATCCCTCATTTCTTGTAAACAATACTGTCTATTTATCTTACTAACAATCTGATTATATCAAACATAAATACCGCCCGATCCATTCAGATCAAGCGGTACCTTAATGTCGTTGGTGGAGGTGAGCAGAATCGAACTGCTGTCCGAAATCATTTCCTCCGGGACGTCTCCGGGTGCAGTCAGTGTTTGGAGTATTCCCCTCTCTGCGAAGCCCGCTGACAGGCGGCAGGTCCGGTAGCTTCATGGATACGACGCGGGGTCAAAGCTTTCCCCTGGAAGTTTCCCTGTTTAACCTCTGACAGGTAAGGTCTGCAAGTGGCGTCCTGCTCTTCCTTGCAGATCAGGAAGAAGGACGGTAGCTAGATTAAGCAGCTACGAGCATTGTGTCGTCTGCAATTACTTGCAATTCCCGTTTTTTAAGGAGGCCAACGAGAATCCTCCACCCGCTTTCCCGGTCTCAACGACCCCGTCGAAACCAGTACACCCCCATATGTGACACCCATATGGTGTATCTCAATATACATTCGGCATATTACGTTGTCAATAGATGAGAGACCCTTTATACGGACACTTTACTTAACTTCAAACTCATATACCGATAAAAGACATGGAAAGCAGTGGAGATTCTCGGGTATAAGCCCATGATCAACAGTGGTAAAATATTTTTATCAAGAAACTCGGAGGCCCGTATGGAAAACTCTTTTTCGGATAAGATAATCAGTAATGTATCTAAAGTCATAGTAGGTAAGGATAAGCAGGTCGAGC
>JAFZWN010000108.1 GCA_017617295.1 Clostridiales bacterium
GATACGGATATCGTCATGTCAGTTACACCTCCTGAATATGATGGGACTTATTCATATAAATGGTACCGGAAAAATTATTCCACCGGTGAATATGAAGAGCTAGCGGGTGAGACCTCATCTTCGCTTACAGCAGGATCATATGGCGATTCTTTCCGATGCGGCATCATTCGTAATGGGGTTGAACGGTCGGTTGAATTTTATCTCACGTATTCCGGGCGCGAAAGACCTTCGATGAGCGGTATTTCACAGTCGCTTGGCAATGCCGGTCAGGCCACGACTGCTCTGGTCCCTCCGGTTGCAGGTTCCGTACATTATTGTGCATGTTCAGGTTATTATTCATGGCAAGCTTATATGAATAATAATAATCCCTGGAACGTACAAAATACGATTCCCATGTCTGATACGAATAATGTCAGTATCCCGGGGTTTAACGTGACGACAGTAGATTATTCCGGGGCTTGTGAAGATTATTATTCTAACGTGACGGATCCGTATTATTGGTACTACATGTCTTATTACTATCCTTATGTCTATAATTATTTCCCTATATCGACATATCATCTGGCATTTGTAAGATCTGAAGATAATACCGATACTATCTCTGTGGGTGATGCCAAGACGGTTTCCCTCGATTCTGTTGTTTTGGGCGAAAATGACTATCCCGGATTATCGGCAAACGGAATGATCTATCCGGAATGTATGGTCTATACATTTACTCCTGAGCACTCGGGAACATATACCCTGGCATCTTCCGATATCCTGACAGGTGATCCTTATGTAGCTCTTTTTAACTCGGATCTCTGTCTTGTGGATTATATGGATAATCTTGACGGTACTCACTTCTTCGATAATGCTTCCGTTCCTCCCGTTAGCTATTCTGCACCGGCCGACGGCACTCAGCCCAGGATCCCGGACAGAAGTACAAATTCCAATAATTCGAATTTCTCTTATACAGAGCATCTTTATGGCGGTGAGACTTACTATTATGTAGTCTGGTCTTCTAAGACATTAAACAGGAACAGCATTAGTGAAGGTGCACAGATAGATCCTATGGCACAGTTTGGTATAACCCTTACATGTGTTGAGCTCGATTCCTTTAATGTAAACGTTACGAGTTCCGGTCACGGAACTGCTTCCGCTTCGGTTGCATCTGCTGCACAAGGAACTGCAGTCACACTTACGGCTACTCCCGACAGCGGATACCGTTTTGCTTCCTGGGAAGTTATTTCCGGCGGTGTGACGGTTAATAACAACAGCTTCACAATCGGTAATTCCGATGTGCAGATAAGGGCTAATTTCGAAGTTATCCCTACAACTGCACCTACAACACCTGCACCTACGACTCCCACACCGGCTATTCCCGATAACGGTAATAATACTTCGGTTTCCGAAGGCGGCGTATCGGGATTCGTCGAAAGACTTTATACGATAGCTCTCGGCCGTAATTCAGATCCTGTCGGAAAGCAGGACTGGATCGATGCCATTACTCTCCGTGGAGAGACTGGTGCCGGAGCCGCCAGAGGATTCCTCTTCAGCCCCGAGTTCCTGAACAAGCAGTGCACAAATGAAGAATTCGTAGCTACACTTTACAGAACCTTCTTCAACCGTGAACCCGATCAGGCAGGATTCAATGCATGGGTTGCCGCTCTTAACAACGGTACTCCCAAGCAGGAGATCATAGAAGGATTCATTAACTCCACTGAGTGGGCTAACCTCTGCCTGTTCTACGGTATAAGATCAGGCGGTACGGGAGTTCCGAATGTTGAGATAGAGCCTAATGCGCAGACGATAGCTTTCGCTACCAGACTTTACACGACATGTCTGGGAAGAAATGCCGATCAGAACGGACTTATGGCATGGGCCAGACAGCTCGCTAACCAGAGAGATACCGGTTCGGGCGCAGCACACGGATTCTTCTTCAGTGACGAGTTCATTAATCAGAATGTATCTAACAGTGAGTTCGTAACAAGGCTCTACCGGACATTCATGGACCGTGAACCCGATCAGTCCGGATTTGATGCATGGGTAGCCCAGCTTGACGGAGGGATCAGCAGGGAAGAAGTCTTCAACGGCTTTGCCCAGTCGCCTGAATTCGCGCGGATCTGTGCAGCATACGGGATAATCAGATAACAATTAAGTCGAAGTGTTGCATATGATGTTTCTGAAAGGCTCTTTTGCAGCAGGATCCGAAAAACATTTATAAACCTATTTATTTGCAGGACCGCTCCTTCGGGAACGGTCCTGTTTTGGGTTTTTTACGGAATACGCAGGAATGCTACATCAAACCGGAAACTGCTCTATATGAATTATATGTATGGTCCATAATCCGTTGATTTTTTCGTTTTTTGATCGCGGATTTAACGGATTATGGACTTTTTCCTGATCTGCTGTGGCCTTTTTGGGGGAAAGTGCAACCGGATAAAATTAAATTTCGTCTTATATAGTAAAATATCATTGTTATTTGGAGGAGGAATAGAAGATATGAAAGAGATAAAGACCAGGGTAATCGGTCTGCTGATGATAATGGTTGTATTGTTCAGCGGAACTGTTGTATTTGCCGATATTCCCGAATCGGATGATCCTAATATGCTCAGTGCATCATCGATCTCGTACGGTCAGACCGTACATGTGTCTCTTGCTAGGGATCAAGAAGGAAAATGGTACAGGTTTACGCCTTCTGAAGGTGGAAATTATCGCTTTGTTTCATCAAATAATCATTATCAGAGTTCTTCGTTTGTATATGATACGGAGATATATCTGTTTGACTCAGATGGGGATCAGCTCGATTGGGCTCCCGGTAATCTGGATGGTGTTTTTTCTCTTGAACGTTTTCTTGGCGGAGGAAAGACTTATTACATATGGGTGACCGCTGACAGAAATGTTAAACAGGCCGGTTCATTTGATCTTACGCTTACCTGGGGATGCAGCCAATTTATAACTGTAGACGGGATTACAGAAAGAACATCGGAATATAACGTTTTCGATGAGGATTTTCCCGAGATGACCCTTAGTGTTACTTATTCCGGTTCCCTTTCATACAGTTGGTGGGTATATGATTTTTTTGAAGACCGTTATGAGAGGATCCCGGGAGCAACATCAAATTCGCTTATCATTAGGCAGCCGTATGAAGATGTAGAATGTGTAGTTGATTATGGAGCACATACACATAGTTATCGTTTCAGGATCAAATGCAGGAGTTATACTCCGTCTTTCTCTGAAGGAATAGATAATATTCTTGCAAACCGTTCGATGCCTACTCTAATGACTATACCTGAATATACCGGTGCCGAAGGACCGGTCCGTTTCTGTGTCTTCCCGGGATACGGAGAATGGTATGAGAGGGTATATCATGACGAGTACGATGAAATTTGGTATACGGACCAAAACGGATGCCTGCCATTATTACAACAGACAACGATCGGTAGGATCTATGCTACGGAAGAGTATCGGTCTTATTCTTATGCGCAGTGGTGGAGTACGTTTGTCCCGGCAAACGATACGGTCATACTTGCATTTGTGCCGACAGAACAGAATTCTGATACGCTGACCCTTAATGAATCAAAAGAGGTCACGCTCTCATCGATAGTTTATGATGAGTATGAATACTATCCCGGTTCAACTGTAAGTAACAGGATTGCTTCCGAATGCATGGTGTATTCATTTACGCCTCCGGCATCAGGGACTTATACTATAAGATCTTCTGATATCGTTACAGGTGATCCTTATGTGGCTCTTTTCAGTGAGGGTCATCGGTGTCTTGGCTATGCCGATAATATAGACGGAAGAGCTTTTTTCGAAGAATACCGAAGCGATCTCGAACCGTCAGACCGTAATTTTGCTCTTACTGCCCGTCTTGAAGCGGGAGAGACATATTATTACGCGGTCTGGACCCCGACTACAGTCAATGAAGATGATTTTTCCTCCGGTCAAACGACTGCAACTACGGCCCGGTATACTGTGAATATAACAGCAGATTCTATTGATCCTGTTAATGTATCGGTCACTTCTGACGGTCACGGATCGGCGTCTGCTTCGGTGGGTTCTGCTGTCCCGGGAACTGAGATCATCCTAACGGCTGTTCCCGATAACGGCTATCATCTTGCTTCATGGGAAGTATTATCCGGAGGAGTAACGATTACGGATAACAGGTTTACAGTCGGATACTCCGGTGTTGAGATCCGTGCACACTTTGAAGCAGATCCAGCTGCATCATCATCATCTTCTTCATCTTCAACTGTGGTTTCGACACCTACGCCTGCGATCCCTTCCAATCCCAACCCTTCTTCGTCATCTGCTCAAGAGCCCGGAGTCGGAGGCTTTGTCGAGAGGCTTTATACAATAGCACTCGGACGTAATTCAGATCCTGTCGGTAAGCAGGACTGGATCGATGCTATCACGCTTCGGGGGGAGACGGGCGCAGGAGCCGCCAGAGGTTTCCTCTTCAGTCCCGAGTTCCTGAACAAGGATGTTACGAACGAGCAGTTTGTTGCCGTTCTTTACAGAACATTCTTTAACCGTGAACCCGATCAGGCCGGCTTCAACGCCTGGGTTGATGTTCTTAATAACGGAACATCTAAGCAGGAAGTTATCGAAGGATTCATAAACTCTACAGAGTGGGCTAATCTCTGCCTGTTCTACGGTATCAGGAGCGGCGGAACCGGCGTTCCGAATGTTGAGATGGAGCCTAATCAGATGACGATCGATTTTGCGACAAGGCTTTATACGACATGTCTCGGAAGGAATGCGGATCAGGCAGGCCTGATGGCATGGGCCCGTCAGCTCGCCAATCAAAGAGATACGGGAACAGGAGCTGCCAGAGGGTTCTTCTTCAGTAATGAGTTCACCGGTCAGAATGTTACTAACGGTGAGTTCGTAACCAGACTATATAGGACGTTCATGAACCGTGAACCCGATCAGGCAGGATATGACGCCTGGGTAGCACAGCTTGACGGCGGAGTCAGCAGGGAAGAAGTCTTCAACGGATTCTCGGAATCCATCGAGTTCGCGAGGATCTGTGCTTCGTACGGTATCGTGAGATAAGGTTTTCGTTGATAAGCTTTCCGACCGTCCGGATTAATTCCGGGCGGTCTTTTGTTATATGTATCCAATGGTTCAGTGAAGGACGGTTAATTGTATTAATAACCCGGTGAAATCAGTTGTAGAGTGTATATCCGTATTGTAAAATATCATTGTGATCTATTATCCGGAAAGGAGAATGTTGATGAAAAGCTTCAAGACAAAAGTTATCGGAATAGCACTTGCCGTGACGATGTTATTCGGAAGTTCAACCGTTATGGCGGCCCCGAGTGCAGATGAATCAACCAGGTCTGGTGCAACAGCTGTAACATTGAACACCGAGACTTATGTAAATCTGAACGGCGTTGCCGGAAAATGGTATAAGTTTACTCCGTCTGAGACCAGATACTATCGTATTTAATCGACGCATAACAGTGGAGACCCTTATGTTCGTCTTGTCAGTTCGGAAGGAGTCGTAATAACCTCTAACGATGACGGCGGTTCCGGAACTAATTTCATGTTCTTCCGAAAGCTCGATGCCGGGACAACTTATTATATCTGGGCTACGAAGTACAATGAGAATAAAAATGTGCATTATGATCTTTGTATTAACTATGGTGAACCTCCCAGAATGATCATTGACGGGGTAACTCTTCAGCAGACCGATTATACGATCCCTTCCGGTGAAAATCCTAATATTGTCCTTGATCTTACTCAGCCGGAGGAAATCGAATGCAGATATCAATGGTACAGATATTCTTATATTGATTCGCAGTATGAAGTGATCCCCGGAGCAACATCTTCAACTCTTACTGCCGGTTCGCTCGGAGACAGTTTCAGATGCAGGATGATGTTACAAAACACACGGGTGACTTATGATTTTTACATCGTTCGTGAAGACTATTTACCGGTATCCTCTCCTTCGGTCATAAATGTTTTGTCAGATCCGGGACAGCAGTTGACCATTCCGGCCCCTTCTGTCAGCGGTGCTCGTGAACAGGTCAGCTTTCTTGTATTTCCGGATTATTCGGGCTGGTATAACAATCTGTATGATTCAAAATATATGGGCGGATCCAGACGATGGGATTCTTCTTCTTCCCTGACAGTTCCGACTTACAATAATACGATTATTGACTATATTCAAGGTACGGAACGATACTTTAGTCTGGATCTGGAAAACGACTTCATTGAGGAAGATGGTATTTTTACTTTTTATATCGGGTTTGTCAGATCCGGAACCAACGTGTCTTCTATTTCTGCGGGCGAGAACAAGACTGTAACTCTTTATCGTGTTGAACGTGAAGAATCAGATTACTATGGTTTTGAGGACGGATATATGACACCTGAGTGTACTATATATTCATTTACTCCCGGAACATCCGGTACATATACTCTGAGATCGTCTGATATTAATATCGGCGATCCGTACGGTGCATTATTCGATTCTAATAATACTTGTCTGGCATACAGCGACAACACCGACGGAACATTCTTCTTTAATATCAGATATTCAGACGACCCTGCAACAGAAGACTATAATTTCTCTATCACTCAGCATCTTAATGCCGGTCAGACATATTATTTTGTAGTATGGGCTGCTCCGGTCCGTACTAGAAATTATGATTCGGATGATATTTTTGCGGAATATAATGTTTCTGTAACTTGTGATGCGCCTGACCGTACTGTCAGAGTCAGCAGCGGCGGACACGGAACCGCATCAGCATCTGTTACTTCCGGACCTTCCGGAACACAGGTAACTCTTACAGCTACCCCCGAGAACGGATACAGGTTTACGTCCTGGCAGGTGGTTTCCGGAGGCGTCAGCATATCCAATAACAGTTTTGCTATCGGTAATTCCGATGTCGAGATAAGAGCTAACTTCGAGCAGATCCCTGTTACTCCTCCTCCGCAGAGTACCGGTACCACTGAGGGCGGTGTTGCAGGGTTCGTCGAAAGACTTTATACGATAGCGCTCGGCCGTGCTTCGGATCCTACAGGTAAGCAGAACTGGATCGACGCGATCACACAAAGAGGCGAGACCGGAGCAGGTGCCGCAAGAGGATTCCTCTTCAGCCCCGAGTTCCTTAACAGGCAGTGCAGTAATGAAGAGTTTGTAAGTATCCTTTACAGAACATTCTTTAACCGCGAACCTGATCAGGGCGGTTTCAACGCGTGGGTCAATGCTCTGAATAACGGAGCCTCCAAGCAGGAAGTAATCGAAGGATTCATAAATTCCACCGAGTGGGCGAACCTCTGCGTCTTCTATGGGATCAGATCCGGAAGTACCGCGACGCCTACCACGAATGTCGAGCCCAATGCACAGACGATCGCTTTCGCCACGAGGCTTTATACCACATGTCTCGGAAGAAATGCCGATCAGGCAGGATTAATGGCATGGGCCAGACAGCTCGCCAACCAGAGAGATACAGGTTCGGGTGCCGCTCACGGTTTCTTCTTCAGTAATGAGTTTACGGGCCAGAATGTATCTAACGGAGAGTTCGTAACAAGGCTCTACAGGACGTTCATGGACCGTGAGCCTGATCAGGCAGGATTTGACGCCTGGGTAGCCCAGCTTGACAGCGGCGTCAGCAGGGAGGAAGTCTTTAACGGTTTTGCCCAGTCTTCCGAGTTCGACCGTATCTGCTCTTCTTACGGGATAATCCGTTAACAGAACTGCTTTATCAATACTTTCCGACCGTCCGGATCGATTCCGGGCGGTCTTTTTGTGTATTAAGTTGGTTCTTCACGGAATTCGCGGGAAGCGCAACCAAGCCTGTAAAACTAATCTGTAACAATTACCCCGTTAAACTACACGAAACGGCAAAAAACTGTAAGTTTATGGGTAATTTCCACCGGCCGGTCTATTACTGATCATACAGATCCGTCAGGCTCGTCCTGTCAAGGCCGTAAGCCGCATTGCGGTGGCCTTCAGCCGGCCTTGACAGCACCTGCGGATCTGACAGAATGAATTAAGCCGGCCGATGATATGTGGTATACCATTTGGCTTGTTGAGAGCGTTTGGTATACTTTTTTCGTAGATAATGTATACCATTTGC
>JAFZWN010000109.1 GCA_017617295.1 Clostridiales bacterium
AAGATAGGTCAGGGTAAGGATAATACCAGACAGTTCCTTATCGATAATCCCGAGATTTCTTCCGAGATCGAAGAACTCATCAGGGATTCCTATAAGCCTGCCGACGAAGAGGATATCCCTTCTGATGATCCTGCTCTTACAGGGAAGGGTAATGCTGATGAGCTCGATCCCGATGACGATGATATTCTCGGTATCGATGATCTGTAATGAGTGATCTGAACATGCAGGAAGATGTTTCTTCAGCTGTGACATTCGCTATCCGTCATATCGGTACAGGCATTTATTCATCCGGGAAGATCAGGGATTATCTCCTTAAAAACGGGTACTCTTATGAGACTTCCAGCGATGCCGTAGAAGAATTGATCCTGAGAAAGTACATAGATGATGAGAGGGCGGGACGTAAAGTCCTGCTTTCTCGCACCGGAAAAAAACAGGAGAGCAGATCGATGCTTTACAGGCGGCTTATCGATGCAGGCGTCAGTGAAGCGGCAGCATCTGGGCTGGTATCAGATCTTAAGGACGATATCACGACTTGTGTTGCCCTTATCGATGCCACATATCCTGATCCCTCTTCACTCGGAGATGATCCGGAAGATGCATGCGCTGCCGTTATTAAGACCTGTCTAAGGAGAGGATACACTTCCGAGATCGCTTCCAGGGCATTCAGACTTTGGCTTTCCGGGGCTGATCAATGATAGTGTGTCGATGAGGTGAATATTGTTTGACAAGGCAAGCGGAAAGTAAAGTCTTTTGACATTTCTTGTTATATAGGTATTATAATATTGCCTGTTTTAAAGAGCTTTGAAAGGCAATATTTCTTGACTGGCGGTGTTTTATATGGCTGACAGAAAAAGTATCAGCGTCGCGTTGATAGCACTCGGATGCTCGAAGAATCTTATTGATGCCGAGTATATGGTGTCGATGCTCAAAGAAGGCGGTTTTACCGTTGTTGATGATGTTAATGAAGCCGATGTCGCGGTTATCAATACCTGCGGATTTATTGAGTCGGCTAAGACTGAAGCTATTAATACGATACTTGATATAGCTGATCTTAAGGAAGATCCGAAGCGTCCCCTTGAACACATTATCGTATCCGGATGTCTTCCGCAGAGATATTCGGGCGATATATTAAAAGAGATGCCTGAAGTCGATATCGTTCTTGGAACGGCACATTATAAAGACATATGCGAAGCTGTTAGCTCTCTTTATAAGGATAAAGAATACAGCAGAGAGTATTCTGATGATATCGGCGGTCTTTCTCATGTTAAGGATGACAGATATATATCCACATCAGGTTACGCCTGGCTCAAGATAGCTGAAGGATGTCTTCACAGGTGTTCTTTCTGTGCGATCCCTCTTATCCGTGGTAAGTACATATCTCGTCCAATAGAGGATATCCTGACTGAGGCCAAAAATATAGTAGCCAAGGGTTATAAGGAGATAATCCTCGCAGCTCAGGATACGACCAACTACGGCATAGATCTTTACGGGAAGAGATCTCTTCCCGGGCTTTTAAGAGAACTCTCGAAGATAGACGGAATCGAAGTTATCCGGATGATGTACGGATATATGGACGGTATAGATGATGAACTGATCTCTGAGATCAGGGATAATCCGAAGGTTGCCAAATATCTTGATATACCGATTCAACATGCCGATAATGACGTTTTGAAGAGAATGTACCGCGGGGATACGTCTGAACTTATCACCGAAAGGATAGGGAAGCTCCGTTCCGAGATACCGGGCATCATCCTGAGGACTACCGTCATGGTCGGATTCCCCGGGGAAACGGAAGAACAGTTCGGGAATCTTCTCGACAGGCTGAGAGAGTGGAAATTTGACAGGCTCGGGTGCTTCATCTTTTCTCCCGAGGAGGGTACCAAAGCATTTGATATGCCTGATCAGATCGATGAGCAGACCAAGCAGCAGAGATATGATGCTGTCTACAGCCTTCAGCAGCAGTTCTCTCTTGAGTCCAATAAGTCAAGGATAGGGGAAGAGACCGAGGTTACTATTGATTCTATATCCGATGATGGTATATTCTATGTCGGGCGGAGTTACGGGGAGGCTCCTGATGTTGATCCCTGTATATATGTTGTAGCTTCGACCGGAGAACTGAAGATTGGCGGACGTTATAAAGTGAAGATCGTTGATGCAGCCGAGTACGAGATGACGGGGGTGACGCTGTGAACCTCCCGAACAAACTGTCCCTTTTGAGGATCATCCTTATACCTGTAACTCTTATTTTCATGCTTCCCATATCGGTTTACGGTTTTGTTCCGCAGGGCTGGAATGCTTTTATTGCCGATCACGGAATGCTCATAGCTGCTGCTGTCTTTATCATCGCATCCATAACCGATTGCCTTGACGGTAAGATCGCCCGTAAGTACAACCTTATTACAAATCTCGGCAAGTTCCTGGATTCCCTGGCGGACAAGGTGCTCGTTATAGCTGTATTCATAGCTTTTGTTGCTCTTGGCAGGGTTTCCGCATGGCTTCTTACAATAATTATATTAAGAGAGTTCATGGTCACCGGCATACGTATGATGGCCGCTACTGAAGGAAATGTCATGGCTGCCAAGATGATCGGAAAGGTCAAGACTGTCACTCAGATGATCGCTCTGATCTATCTTCTTTTTGAGCCGACGATACTTAAGATCTTTAAGATGGATCATGTCTATCCGCTTGAAACAAGCCCCGTTACGGTGGTCGGAGACGTTCTGGTTATTATATGCGTAGCGATGACGGTTATCTCCGGTATTGATTATCTTGTGAAGAATATCAATTATTTAAAGGAAAAATAAAAATACTATTGACAATTGTTGTAAGTTACATTAAAAACTTAATGAAGATTGTTACGCAATCAACTTTTGGAGGTATATATTATTATGACTAATGAAGAAATCTTTGCTAAGACTAAGGAAATGATCGTAAGCCAGCTCGGTGTTGACGAGAACTCCATCACAATGGATTCTTCTTTCGTTGACGATCTTAACGCAGATTCCCTTGATATGGTTGATCTCGTTATGACAATGGAGAGCGAGTTTGATGCTTCCATCCCTGACGAAGTCGCAGAGAAGATCGTTACAGTCGGAGATGCTGTTGAGTACATCAAGAGCCTCGAAGAGTAATATAAACGGATATTAAGAAAAAGAAGGCTGAATGTGCCAGGCGTGCATTCAGCTTTTCTTTTAAACGGGTGATCATATGGATTACAGCGAATTTGAGAAGAAGCTCGGATATGAATTCCGGGACAAAGATCTCCTTGATTTGGCCTTTACCCATACGACTTATGTGTTCGAACGTAATGTCGACCACTGCTATTCCAACCAGAGACTAGAGTTCATAGGGGATGCAGTGATGGACCTTATAGTCGGAAGAAAGATCTATGAGTTGAAGCCCTTTGAGGGAGAAGGTTATCTGTCTAAGATCAGGAGCATTACCGTCTGTGAGAGCTCTTTTGCAAAGGTTGCCAGAAGGCTCGAGATCGGTAAATGGCTGAAGCTCGGCAAGGGCGAAGAATCCACTAACGGACGTGATAAGGATTCCACACTGGCTGACGCCTTTGAGGCTGTTATAGCTGCCGTATATTTTGACGGCGGTATCGATGTTGCCGAGAAAGTCATCCTTTCCAATCTTGAAGATATCATTGAAGATGCCGTTGCGGGTAAGATCTTCCTGGATTACAAGAGCAGGCTCTTCGAGCTCGCCCAGAGTAAGAACAACCGCCACGAGATCAGGTTTGAGATCCTCGATGAGAGAGGTCCGGCTCATATGCGAGAGTTCGAAGTGGCAGTCTATGCTGATGATACTCTGCTCGCCAAAGCCACAGGCGGATCCAAGAAGCATGCCGAGCAGAACTGCGCCAAAGAGGCACTGCCCGTTTACGAAGAGCTTTTCGGCTTTTTTGTGATACAATAAACTGATTTTTGGAAATTAGGATCAAGCTTTTAGATGCATTTAAAGAAACTGGAGTTACAGGGATTTAAGTCATTTCCCGAATATACCCTGATCGAATTTGACCAGGGAATGACTGCCGTAGTCGGACCAAACGGAAGCGGTAAGTCTAATGTTACCGATGCGATAAGATGGGTTCTGGGTGAACAGAGCGTCAAGTCTTTGCGTGGCGGCAAGATGGAAGATGTCATATTTAACGGTACTCAGTCCCGTAAGGCAATGAACTATGCCGAAGTCTCCCTGACACTCGATAATTCCGACAGATATGTTGATATTGACTATTCCGAGATCCAGGTCACCAGAAGGCTTTACAGATCCGGTGAATCCGAATATCAGATCAATCATGTTAACTGCAGACTGAAGGATATCGTAAGGCTCTTTCTGGATACCGGTCTTGGTAAGGATGGCTATTCCATAGTCGGACAGGGGCGTGTCGACGAGATCCTGTCGACGAAGTCTGAGGATAGAAGACGTGTTATCGAAGAGGCTTCCGGTATAACCAAGTTCAAGGTCAGGAAGGAAGAAGCAGAGAGAAAGCTTAATTCCACCGAACAGAACCTTATCAGGATCGACGACATCGTCGGTGAGATATCCGAGCGTATAGAACCGCTCAAGGAGCAGGCTGCCAAGGCAGAGACTTATCATAAGTCTTACGAATCCCTCAAAGAGAACGATATCGCCCTTCTTCTAAGGACCATTGACGATGCCAATAAGGCCATGGGCGATTCAGCATCGGTGAAGGATCAGCTCGAAGCTGAGATAAAGACTCAGGAAGACAGATATCTCGAGCTCCGAGGCAGCAATAAGGATCTCACGGATAAGGCTGAGAGACTCGAGATAGAGATAGAAGAAAAGAGGCAGGAACTGTCAGATCTGACAGAAGAACTGCATGATGTATCTTCTGACCGTAAGATCGACGAAGAGCGTCTTCGTGCCGTAAAAGCGAAGATAGAGGATAACAAGGCCGAAGAACAGAAGATCTCCGAAGAGATCTCGGAATCCGAGAAACTCCTTGCGCAGAGGACGGAAGAAGCCGATAAACTCCTTTTCGAGGCTGAAGAGAAAGAGAAAAAGGCCGAAGAACTGGCAAACACCAGGAATGAACTTCTTGAACAGCATAAAGCATCCGAGATGAGCTCGGATAAGCTCAAGAAAGATATAGAGAACAAGAATACTGAACTTTCCGAGGCAAGAGAGCAGATAGCTTCGAAGAATTCGCAGATCGAGTCCATAGATGAGAGGATCAGGGAGTCGATCAATAACGAGAGTAATGCATCTGCCATCCTTAAGGAACTGGATACAAAGAAGACTGAGACCGATAAGGCCTGGCGTGAACTTATGAGCCAGGAAGGCGACGTCACTTCGGATATATCCGAACGCGAAGAGAAGATCAAAGCCGTTAAGACCAAGGGCGAGAAGCTGTTGGCCAGATATGATGCGGCCAATAAGAAGTTCTTCTCGGATAAGTCAAAACTTCGCACTCTGACGGATCTGGAGAAGCGTAAGGAAGGATACAGCGAATCCGTAAGGAGGCTTCTTAATTCCGTGGAATCGGATCCTTCTTATAAACGTAAGATCTATGGTGTTGTTGGAGATCTTATCTCTACCGATCACAAATACGAGACTGCGATAGAGACTGCACTCGGTGCTGCCATTCATAATGTCGTCACAGATACTGAGCAGGAAGCTTCCGACCTTATCGGTTATCTTAAGAACAACAGGCTCGGAAGGGTCACTTTCCTTCCGATCGAGAATATCGAGCCACGTTCTTTGGACCCTAAGGTCCTGAGCAGCGCCAAAAAAGAGAAAGGCTTCATCGGTACTGCCGACAGTCTGGTCGAATGTGACCTGAGGATAAGGGATATCATATCCAATCTCCTTGGAAAGATAATAATCTGTGATGATCTTGATTGTGCAAGGACGATAGCCAGAGGTACGCATCATTCCGTTAAGGTCATTTCCCTTGAGGGGGATTCCATCAATCCCGGCGGATCGCTTACCGGCGGTTCGATCAGAAAAGAAGCGGCCGGTATCCTCGGAAGAGGGCGTGAGATCGAGGAACTGCAGAAGTCCGTTATCGATCAGGAGCAGCAACTCTCTATAATGGAAGCCGAGAGACAGCAGCTTGATGAGCAGGAGGGTGATCTTAAAAGAGAGATCGCTCAGCTTGAAGAACAGCTTAAGTATTTCTCTCTCGAGAGAGTTAAGGCCGAGTCCGAATATAAGAATATCTCCGACAGGATATCCGAGATCAATGACAATATCTCTGACCACCAGAAGAATATCGAAGAGCTTTCTTCCCAGAAGATCAGGCTTCAGGAGGATATCGAGGAACTGGAGACTATCATTTCTGAGGTAGCGGCAGAACTTACCGATTATCGTGAGGATATCGAGAAAAACGATACCAGAGCCCGTGAATTCACCGAGAAACTCGATAAGCTCCGTGATCAGATCTCCGAAGGCAGGTCTGCCCGTGACAGCATCCTCGCTCAGCGTAACGGTATCATGGCTCTGGCCGATCATATCCGTTCGGAGATCCATAGAAAAGAATACAGTCTTGAAGCGTTAAGGGGAGAGAATGACGAGAATAAGAATACATCCGAGGAACTCGTCAGAGCCATCTCCAATGCAGATGCGAGAATGGAGGTCCTCAGGAAAAAGGCTGATAACTTAAGCGAAAAGATCTCCGAGCTTAATGCTTCAAAGGCTGAGACCGATAAGAGCCTTTCCGGATTCCTTGAGAAGATGGAGAGTATCAACGATACCATTAACTCCCTCCGTGAGAAGCACAGTTCCCTGGTCATCAAATACGATAAGTACATTACCGCGATCGATGTATCCAAGAACAGGCTGTGGGAAGATTACGAGACCACTTACGATAATGTTAAGGGCAAATATCCCGAAGTCACCAATATCGCTGAGACCACGAAGATCGTTAATTCGCTGAAGAATAAGATCAGATCACTGGGTCCGGTCAATATCGCGGCTATCGAGGAATACAAGGAGATCAGCGAGAGATATGAGTTCCTTATGGCACAGCGTAATGATATCGCCGAGGCCAAGGCTAATCTCGAGAGCGTTATCGCCGATCTTGTCGAGGAGATGAGAAAACAGTTCACTGAGCAGTTCTCTATTATCAACGCCAATTTCAAGCAGGTGTTTACAGATCTTTTCGGCGGCGGTAATGCCGAGATAATCCTTGAGGACGAGAGTGATGTCCTGTCCTGTAATATCGAGATCAAAGCACAGCCTCCGGGAAAGAAACTTCAGAACCTGACTCTGCTGTCGGGCGGTGAGAGATGCCTTACCGCTATTGCTCTTCTTTTCGCGATACTGAGCCTTAGACCTTCGCCTTTTGTCGTGCTCGATGAGGTCGAGGCTGCTCTCGATGACGTTAACATAAGCAGGTTCACGGATTTTGTAAGGAGATATACAGTCAGATCGCAGTTCATCCTGGTTACCCACAGAAAGGGTACAATGGAGGCGTGTGACAGGATGTACGGCGTTACCATGCAGGAGAGAGGTATCTCGAAGATATTGAGTATGAGGATACAATAAGGAGAAAGATATATGGGTATATTTGATAAGTTCAAAAAAGGTCTTGAAAAGACCAGGAACTTCTGGGTGAGCGAGTGGAAGAAGACAGAAGCCCACCACGGAAAGTTTGATGAGGAGACTCTCGACGAATTCGAGGAACTCCTGGTAAGAGGTGACTGCGGTGTTCCTGCTGCTGAAGACATCATTACCACTATCAAAGATCATATAAAGAAGACCGGTGATGATTCCAGAGATTCCGTAATGGATGTCGTCAAGCAGCGCGTAGTGGAGATCTTAGGTGAGAAGCAGACAATAGATATAGTTCCCGGTAAGCTTAATATCATTCTTATGGTCGGTGTGAACGGAACCGGAAAGACTACCACAGCCGGAAAGCTCGCGTCCAGATATAAGTCGGAAGGGAAGAAGGTAATAATGGCAGCCGCCGATACATTCCGTGCCGCTGCTGTTGAGCAGCTGAAGGCATGGGGCGAGACCACATCTACTGCAGTCATTGCTCACGGGGAAGGTTCTGATCCCGCATCGGTCGTATACGATGCCATCAAGGCGGCTCAGGCGAGAGGTTCCGATATCCTTATAGTAGATACTGCAGGAAGGCTTCACAATAAGAAGAATCTCATGGAGGAACTGTCCAAGATCAACCGTATCATCAACCGCGAAGCTCCCGATGCCAATGTCAGATCACTTCTTATTATCGATGCGACTACGGGGCAGAATGCTGTACTTCAGACTCAGGCATTCTCTGAAGCTGTTGATCTGGATTATCTTGGTATCACAAAGCTCGACGGAAGCGCCAAGGGCGGTGTTGTCATTGCTGTTTCATACCTTGCAAAGGTCCCTGTCGTACTGGCAGGTCTTGGAGAGGGTGTGGAGGATCTTATGGATTTTGATCCCGAGGCTTTCGCCGCTTCTCTTCTTGAGGATTGATAACTGTTTACAAACTGATATTTATATGCTAATATCCTTGAGCTGCCGTAACGAGGTTGCCGGACACTCCGACCGCTACTTCTGTTACAGGTGAATATAAAATTATAGGAGGAAACTACCATGGATGCAGCAAAGAAGGCTGAGATCATCAAGGAATATGCTACTCACGAGGGCGATACGGGATCTCCCGAAGTACAGATCGCACTTCTCACAGAGAGGATAAACCACCTCACAGAACACCTTAAGACTCATAAGGGTGACCACCACAGCAGAAGAGGACTTCTCATGATGGTCGGTAAGAGAAGAGGACTTCTTGATTATCTTGCTCAGATCGATATCGAGAGATACAGAAGCGTAATCGCCAGACTCGGAATCAGAAAGTAATCGACATTTTTCGAAGAGAGTGTTATGAAGGGACTGCCTTTCCATTACGGAAAGGCAGTTTTTTGCTCTGAAAAAGTGATGACACGCTTCAGCTTGCACGTAACTTACAAATGGTTCGTGATTTGCGGTATAATAATATGAGGATTAAAGGATCAGGAGTACGTTTATGAACAGAATGAAGGTATTTTATTACGGGTCTATCCTGGCGGTTGTTGCATGTGTCATCGTTGGCGTGGTCATGATGGTCTCAATGTCGAATCAATTAAAGGCAGAGACAGTAAAAGGATTATACCACGATGCGATGCAGATAGCGGACGATTACTATGAGCGGGGCGATTATGAGGGTGCGGCACGTTACTACAGGACTGCATCGACCAAGTGCCCGAAAGAGGATGACTGTTATATAGGCTGCGCGATGAGTATGTTGATGTACGGTGACAAGGACGGTGCGCTGAGCATACTCGAGACCGGCCTTTCACAGGCGGATGATACATCCGGGATAGAGGCTCTGATCAGAAGGATCGAAAACGGCGAGTTTGACGAGATGGAGCAGGAGACGGAGGTTCAGTCTGATGACGGGACGGACGCGCCTTCTGAAGAGACGGCCGGCGAAGCCGGAGTTCAGGTGATCGACGCTGCCGACTGATACCGCGGCACACTGCAAGGCTTTAGTAGTGATCGATAGAAGGAGATACAACTTATGAAAGACGGTTTTTTGAGAGCAGGAGCTGCAACCCCTGAAGTCAAAGTGGCTGATGTGGATTTCAACGTGGAAAAGATCATCGCCATGGTAAAGGAAGCGGAGAACAATAACTGTTCGCTCCTCGTATTTCCCGAGCTCTCGATCACAGGTTACACCTGTCAGGATCTTTTTTTGCAGGATGCCCTTATAACAAAGGCGTATGAAGGCCTCGAGCGGATAGTGGAGGAGACGGCCGACATCAACGTGGTCTTCTGCGTGGGCCTTCCTCTTAAGGTCGGAGATAAGCTCTATAATGTCGCGGCAGCCGTTTTCGGCGGTGAGATACTGGGTTTTGTTCCCAAGCAGAACGTTCCCAACTACGGAGAGTTCTATGAGCTTCGCCATTTTGAGCCTTTTATCGGCGAGAATATGACCGTTGATGATATCCCTTTCGGACGAATCGTTTTCGAGAATGTTTACTGGCCTGATTTCACTTTCGGTATCGAGATCTGTGAGGATCTCTGGGTAAAGAATGCTCCTTCGGATGAACTCACATCTGCGGGTGCCATGATCATTGCCAATCTGTCCGCTTCGGATGAGGTCATTGGCAAGGCATCATACAGAAAGGATCTAATAAAGATACAGAGCGCCAAGTGCCTTACCGGATACATCTATTCCGACTGCGGATTTGGTGAATCCACACAGGATATGGTCTTTGCAGGTCATAACCTTATCTTTGAGGACGGCAGATGCCTCGCAGAGACCAAGCCTTTCGGCAAGCCCGGCATCGTTTATGCAGATATAGATATAAAGAAACTGTCGCATGAGAGACAGAAGATAACCACATACTATCCCGAGGAGACCGATGTGATGGTTGTCGAGTTCGAACAGGAACCTGCTGATAACCTGAAGCTTATCCGTAAGTTCTCCAGGACGCCTTTCGTTCCTTCAGATGATAAGGCGAGAGCAGAACGCTGCGAGCTTATCCTTACCATGCAGGCAGAGGGACTCGCTACAAGGCTTGATCATGTACACGGAAAGAAAGCTGTTATAGGACTGTCCGGAGGACTTGATTCCACTTTGGCTCTTATTGTGACTATTCATGCTTTTGACAGGCTTGGATTGGACCGTAAGGGGATCATTGCCGTGACGATGCCCTGCTTCGGAACGACTTCCAGGACTAAGAATAATTCCGTTGCTCTTGCCAATGCATACGGCGTTACGATTCGGGAGATAAATATAGCAGAGGCTGTAACTGTACATTTCAGGGATATCGGACAGTCGCCGGATGTCCATGACGTGACTTACGAGAATTCCCAGGCACGTGAGAGGACGCAGGTAATAATGGATATTGCCAACAAGGAAGGCGGTATCGTTATCGGAACTGGTGATCTGAGCGAACTGGCACTCGGATGGGCTACATATAACGGGGATCACATGTCGATGTATGCGGTTAATGCTTCTATCCCTAAGACTCTCGTCCGTTATCTCGTATCCTACGAGGCTGATCGCGTGCGTCCTGATGAACCGCAGCTGGCGGAAGTCCTTGACGATATCTTCAATACACCTGTCTCTCCCGAACTTCTTCCACCCACAGGAGACGGACAGATCGCCCAGAAGACGGAGGAACTGGTGGGACCTTACGAGCTTCACGATTTCTTTCTCTACTATATGGTACGTCTCGGTTATTCGCCGTCAAAGATATACAGGATCGCTGTAATGACTTTTGAAGGCACTTATACTCCCGATGTCATCTATAAGTGGGAAGAGACATTTATCAGAAGATTCTTTTCTCAGCAGTTCAAGAGATCCTGTCTTCCTGACGGACCCAAGGTAGGTACGGTCACATTGTCTCCCAGAGGCGACTGGCGTATGCCTTCCGATGCGGCTGCTTCTTTGTGGCTTTCTGACCTTAAGACTGTTCTTGAGGAGTAAGGCTTTCGGACATATCAGCGATCATCTTCTCATAGACTTGGCGTACACGTTCAGAGGGGTTGCCGTGAAGAAAGAAATGCCAGTACAGAAATGTCGTAATGACATTTGCTGCTTTTAGATGCCTGAGAATGTCTGAAGGATCGGGGGAGGATCCCTTTATCCTCTTTATCTCCGAGACATAAAGACTGATGAACTTAAGAGGATCGATAATGATACCGTCTGCTTCCAGTCTGCTCATAAAGAAACTCAGATCGTCCGAAGCCTGTCCTGATCTGAGCCCCTGCCAGTCACAGATCAGGATATTGCCGTTCTTATCCGTGAGAAGATTATCAAAGTGAAAGTCGCCGTGTACCATTACTCGTTCTTCCGTATCGTGCCACATGATAAGATCATTAAGGTGATCTGCTATCTCTGTCAGCGGCGTAAGTTCAAATTCCGAAGGATGTTCGTCGAGAACGCTCTTCCAACCGTCGATGCAGTCGTTTATCTCCTTCTTTGTCAAAGGAACGGCTTTATCTTTTGCCGGATCGATGAAAGAAGGCAATCTGTCTGTATGGATTTTTGCAAGAAGTCCGGCGATCTTTTGAAGAAGG
>JAFZWN010000110.1 GCA_017617295.1 Clostridiales bacterium
CTGAGCCTTCCTGATTCCATGATGAACATCGGAGGGTTCGGTATCAACGTATTACCGATCCTGATGACCCTGATAAATGTGGTATCCTCGATCGTTTACGGAAAGGGGAAGAAGTTCTCGGAGCAGTGGCAGACGTATCTTTTGGCCGCGCTTTTCCTGATCCTTCTTTATACTTCGCCGTCAGGTCTTGTTCTTTACTGGACATGCAATAATATCTTTTCGCTTCTTAAAAACGTGGTCACGGGAATAGCAGCGTCGAAGAAAGGACAGGCTGCTTCCGCTACGGTCAATAAAGCGGGAAAAGTCAGCCGCAGAAGAGCAGACGTAACGGATCTGATGTTTATCCTGTGCGGACTGTTCCTGTCTGTGTTCCTTGGAATATACATCCCCCTGACCGTAATATATTCCTCCCCGATGGAATTTATCGATCTGACTAATCTGACGGGTTCCGGAGGGTATATCGTTACATCCTTCTTTATCGCTCTCGGTGTTTGTCTTTTCTGGGCCGGGATCTATTATGTGGTCCTGGGCGAAAGATACAGGAAACAGATCGCATATGTTATGACATTCCTTTCTTTTTCCTCTGCGGTCAACTGGTTCCTGTTTGACAAGGGAACCGGAAACATGAGCACTGTCTTAAGATATGACGTTGCTCCCGAATACAGTCTGACGTATTCGGTCGTAAACCTTCTGGCAGTCATTGGTACGGCTGCGGTCACGCTTATACTGGTTAAGAGATATAAGAAACTGGTCAACTATATCATTGTTGCCGGTATCGTTACCTTATCGGTAATATCCGTATTAAACGGAGCATTTATAGGAACATATAATTATGCCGCATTGACCGGAAGAGACAACGAAGATGAGATAACATGGACTCTCTCGACAGAGGGAAGAAATGTTGTAGTGATCATGCTCGATAGGGCATTGAGTCCGGTATTTCCCTATATCCTCGATGAGAAGCCCGAACTGATCGAACAGTTTGACGGGTTTACATATTATCCGAATACTGTTTCCTACGGATGTTATACGAATTTTGCCGTACCGTCGCTTTTCGGAGGATATGAATATACTCCCGAAAATATGAATGCCAGATCCGATCTGACGATAGGACAGAAGCATAATGAGGCGATCAAAGTCCTGCCGGTCCTCTTCTCGGAGAACGGCTTCAGATCGTATTTTGCCAACCCGATATATGCGGGATACTGCTGGGTCCCTGATCTGTCGGAATTTGATGATTATCCGGATATTACGGCTTTTAATACCCTGTCCAAGCTTAATACCATGAGGGATTCCATGACGGCCAATCAGAAAGAGATCAGAGACAGGAATTTTGTGCTGTTTTCGATCTGCCGTACTGCTCCCGTTTTCCTCAGAAGCTTTATATATGATGAAGGAGTATATAATGCTCCGGTCGCAGTCACGACCGAGGCCGTGACTGCTCCGCAGAATCTTCTTCCCGGAGGACTTCGGGCTACCGGTTATGATCTGGAATTTGAGGATTCGTTTTCTGTCTTAAGGTCGCTTCCCGAGATCACTGAGCTGACCGATGATACTAACGGTTCGCTTGTAATACTGGAGAACGATACGACGCATGAGGAGATGATCCTTCAGCTTCCGGAGTATGAGAGTGCTCTTAATGTCGATAACACTGAGTATTATGATCTTTGTATCGACAGGGAGCTTAACGGCCGGACGATGCATTTTGAGAATATCGCGGTACTGATGAACTATCAGGTAAATGTCGCGGCGCTTATGAAGCTCGGTGACTGGTTCGACTGGATGAGGGAAAACGGAGTTTATGATAATACGAGGATAATCATAGTATCGGATCACGGCAGGGATCTCGGGATGTTTGACGATATGATCTTCGGGGATATCGATACCATGATCTGTAATCCTCTTTTTCTGGTAAAGGATTTTGATTCCCACGGATTTACGGTAAGCGATGAGTTCATGACCAATGCCGATACCGCTTTCCTTGCCTGTGAAGGCGTGATAGACGATCCGGTCAATCCATTTACCGGAAATCCGATCACGAACGACGAGAAATACGAGGGCGATATACATGTTTTCTTTGATGACGATCACGACATCATAAGGAACAGCGGAAACACATTCTTCCCGGGTCCCTGGTATTCGGTACATGACAATATCTTCGATGAGGATAACTGGGAGTATCTGGGCGAATACTGATCATTTTCAGACAGGCGGCCGTGTTTGTCTATTGTTTGCACTTTTCCTTTGAAATACCATTTCCGTAACAAAAAATAAAGGAGTGATGGAAATGGTAAAGCAGGAGTGGAAAAGGCTTCTCACAAACCCCGTTCTCATAATAGTACTGGCGGCGATAATCCTGATACCGTCGATCTATGCGGGGCTTTTCCTGGCATCTATGTGGGATCCTTACGGTGAGCTCGATAAGCTTCCCGTGGCTGTCGTAAACAAGGATGTTCCCGTCGAGTTCTCGGGTTCTGAACTTAATATCGGAAATGACCTGACGGAGGACCTTCGTGAGAACGGTTCGCTGGATTTCCGTTTTGTGGATGAGGATGAAGCGGAAGCAGGACTTCGTGACGGCAGATACTATATGGTAATAACCATTCCGGAGGATTTCTCATATAATGCGACGACTGCTCTTCATTCGGATCCTTCCCGCATGAGCCTTCAGTACGAGACAAATCCCGCTACCAACTATGTTGCCATGAAGCTCAGCGAATCGGCAATGAACAGGATCGAACTGCAGCTCCAGCAGGAAGTGACGGCAACATATGTGAGAGCGATATTCGATTCGATGAATGACCTTACCGGCGGAATAGATGATGCCTGCAGCGGAACCGATGAACTGCTGGAAGGCGAGACTGAACTCTCCGACGGTGCAGCCCGGATAAATGAGGGTGCGACCGATCTTAATACGGGGGCATCAGATCTTTATAACGGAACTGTGATGCTGGCCGGAGGCGCCGACCGATTAAGAGACGGAGCCGGAGATCTTCATAATGGTACCGAAGAACTCTATAACGGATCGGTCACTTTATATACCGGAGCCATGGCTCTTCAAAACGGAATGTCCGAATATCTTAACGGAGCGGAGAGGCTCGCAGGCGGAGCCGATCAACTGTCGGAAGGTGCAGCCGGACTGGCGGCCGGAGCAGATTCTCTCTCCGAGGGTGCAGTATCCTTAAATGGCGGATTCGAAGCTCTGATCAACGGAGTTACCGATCTTCAAAACGGAACAGCGGCACTGAGTGACGGGGCTTCTGATCTCAAGGACGGTATGATCGATCTGGCTTCCGGTGCAGGAACTGTAAATGCGGGAGCTTCTGATCTGTCTTCTGGGCTTGATTCGCTCGCATCCGGACTTCCGGCTCTCTCGTCGGGAATAGGATCCGTCGCAGAAGGATCCGAAGCATTAAGAAGCGGACTTGAAGGATATACCGCCGGTGTTTCTTCTGCATCGGATTCTGCTCAGATCCTGTCTTCCGGCATGAGTTCTCTGAGCTCAGGAGCGGCGGACCTTGCTTCGGGTTCGGATAATATCCAAAACGGTATCAACGGGATAGCTTCAATGGCTTCCTCCGGACAATATACGACGGAACAGATCGCCGGAGCATTAAGTTCACTGTCAGAACAGTATTCTGCATTTAACGAAGGCGTTCATTCGCTCTCTGATAATTCCGCTTCACTCAGTCAGGGTACAACACAACTTGCATCTGGTCTGTCGACATTGAGCGAGAATAATACGAGGCTTAATGAAGCAGCTTCCGGATTGTCACAGGGAACATCAGCACTGAACTCATCAGTACCGGCTCTGCAGCAGGGTGTTACGGAACTTCAAAACGGAGCGCATGCCCTGGCGAACGGGACATCAGAATTGTATTCCGGAGCGCAAAGTGCCGAGCAGGGAGCTCTTGCTCTGCTGCAAGGAGCAGAGGCTGTCGATAACGGTGCTTCATCACTGTCTGAAGGAATAGTGGCTGCAGGTCAGGGTGCGTCTGCTGTTGCTACAGGTGCGGGACAGCTGGCTTCCGGTGCTGATGCGCTCTCGGACGGAGCATCGGCTCTGGCTTCCGGTGCAGAAACCCTGACTTCCAATAACGATACTCTGACAGAAGGCGTATCGGCTGTTACTGCGGGGGCAGGAGCTCTCTCGGAGGGTGCCGGGCGCGTCAATAACGGAGCAGGAGAACTTGCAAACGGTGCAGCTGACCTCGAGTCCGGAGCCAATACCCTTTCTAGAGGGGCCGGGGATCTTCTCGAAGGTACCGGCAGGCTCGATCAGGGAACAACGGAATTCTGTGAAAATATGCCCGCACTCCTGGACGGAACCAGAGCTCTTCTTTCCGGTCTGAGTGACGGCGAAGACAGGCTGACGGAAGTGAATCTCGGAGCTTCAAATTCAGATATGGTATCCAATCCCGTCGATACGGTCGAGACAAGGCTTACCGAAGTGAACGATAACGGTCATGCCATGGCTGCGTACATGATGTCAGTCGGTCTTTGGGTAGCTTCGCTTGCATTCTGCCTTATGTATCCTCTTACAAAGCATGAAGGTATCGTATCAGGCTTTAGCTGGTGGCTCGGTAAGGCGAGCGTCCTCTATCCCATGGCAGTGCTTCAGGCCGTTATCCTGGTATTGATACTTCACTTTACGCTCGGATTTGATCCCGTATGCATGGGGAAGACTGTCCTGGTGGCCTGTCTGGCTTCGATGGCATTCATGTCGATCATGTACTTCTTCAATGTCCTTCTCGGCAAGATCGGATCTTTCCTGATGCTGATATTCATGGTTTTGCAGCTGGCTGGATCTGCGGGAACCTATCCTCTGGAAGTATCGGGACCTCTCGCAAATGCTCTTAACAGGTTCATGCCGTTCACCTATACGGTCAAGGCATTCAGGAGCACGATCGGAGGCGGCGCGAGCTTCGGTGATGCCGTGGCGGTACTGCTTTCGATACTTCTCTTATCGTCGGTCCTGACCGTGATCGTATTCCTCATCAGAGGCAAAAAAGAGCAGACCGGAAAGAAAGATCTGTACACGGTCATGGAGGAGAAAGGATTTGCCTGATACACCCGTTTGTCTTAAAATAGACAATCATGAGTGCAGAGACAAAAAAGAAGCTTAAGTCAACATTTTTGAACCTTTTGGAAGAGCGTCCGCTTGCCCAGATATCGGTCAAGGATATCGTCAGCGAATGCGGCGTGAACCGTAATACTTTTTACTATCATTATGCCGACCTCCCCGCGCTGATCGAAGAGATCATCACGGAGGAGGTCGATCGCATCGCGGGAGACGATTTCAGTTTTGATACGATCGGGGAATTCCTCGAGAACGGAATGGTGTTCATCCTTTCGCATAAGAAAGCCGTGAACCATCTCTATAATTCCGTCAACCGCGATATACTGGTACATTATTTCATGCAGATCAGCGAGAAGGTGATCTCGGGATATATGAACAATCTCTGCCGGGACCGTAATATCCTTCCCGAGGATAAGGAGATGCTGACCCATTATTTCAAATGCATGATCTTCGGTGAGATGGTCGACTGGATAATGAACGGCATGACAAAAGACCTCATCGGAAGCTTTGAGCGGTTCTGCTCAAATAATAAAGGCCTTGTCGAGGAGATGGTCGACCGGGTCACGATAAGATAAGGTGCGGTCATGAGCTGGGATGAATTTTTTGAAACCGAAAAGAAAAAGGACTACTTTAAAGTCCTTATGGACAATGTCGACAGGGAATACAGAGAACATACGGTATATCCTCCGCGTGGAGAACTGTTTACGGCTTTTGAACTGACTCCTCCGGAGAGTGTAAGATGCGTTATCCTGGGACAGGATCCGTATCACGGCAAAGGTCAGGCTCACGGGCTGGCATTTTCTGTCAAGCCGGACATTCCCGTTCCGAAGAGTCTTGCTAATATCTATAAGGAACTGCATTCCGAACTGGGTACAAAGATCCCCGATAACGGCTGCCTTCTGAAGTGGGCTTGCCAGGGAGTCCTTATGCTCAATACTGTACTGACCGTGAGGGAACACGAAGCGGGATCTCACCGGGGTATGGGGTGGGAGACTTTTACCGATAATGCTATCAGATACATCAATACGTTCGACCGACCTATAGTCTTTATGTTGTGGGGAGCACCCGCACAGAGCAAGATGAAGCTTCTCGATAATCCCCGGCATCTGATCCTTACATCCGCGCACCCCTCGCCGCTGTCCGCATACAGGGGATTCTTCGGATGCGGACATTTTGCTTCCTGCAATGAGTTTCTTAAAGCTCACGGGGAAAGCGGGATCGACTGGCAGATCGAAGATACAAAAGGAGGACAACTTTCTTTCCTATGAAAAGACGGATAACTGCTGTTTTAAGCGCTGTATGTATCGCTTTGCTGTCATTCCGCGGAGTCTATGCGGGCGAGCAGCTCGGCGCCACGGATTTTGACGACGGGGTCGGTCTTCCCTGGCATATAGTGGAGTCGGCAACCGGTAAGATGGACTTTGAGATCGAAGACGGTGTCTACAGGATAACTATAATCAACCCGGGCGGAGCGAGTAACGGCGGAGAAGACAGATGGGACTGCCAGTTCCGCCACAGGGGGCTTAGGATAGTCGCGGGGCACGAATACAGGGTCCACTACGAGATAACTCCCAGTAATGCGGGAAAATACTATACAAAGATAGGCAATCTCGACGGAAATGTCGAGATCTGGCATAACATGAGTAACGGTTACGATCTCGATGCCACATGGGATCCGATAAATATCGGAGCCGGCGAGACCAAGGTGGTCGATCTGACGTTTACCGCTTCGCAGAGCCTGGATGTCGCGGAGTGGGCTTTCCACCTCGGAGGGGACGGCCAATATACCAACGGAGTCTGCTTCCCTGCGGGAACAGTCATCGAGTTTGACAACATGTCCCTTATCGATCTTACTTCGGACGAAAACGACTATATCGAAGCCGAGCCCTGGGTCAGATCGGATATACTGCTGAACCAGGTCGGTTATTTTGCCGGATGTGCCAAGAGAGCAACGTTGCTTTCTGATTCTTCGGCTCCCGTTCCTTTCTCGGTAACAGACTCGTCCGGCAATACTGTATTTGAAGGTCAGAGCATTCCGTTCGGGTTTGATCCCGATTCAGAGGATAACGTGCATATACTGGATTTTTCCGGGCTTGATCAGGCCGGAACATATACGATAAGCACCTCGGAAGGCGAATCCTATCCTTTTTCCATAGGCGACAATACGGTCTATTCGGCTATGCTCTATGACGGACTGAATTATTTCTATCAGAACCGTTCGGGTATCGCTATCGAGAGCTCATATATCACATCGGGAGATGTGTCCTCTCTGGCGAGACCCGCGGGACATCCTTCCGATATAGCTACGGTCCGTCCGCTTAACGGATATTCCGCATCTTCGGGATCTCAGGATGTTACCGGCGGCTGGTACGATGCCGGAGACCACGGTAAATACGTCGTCAACGGCGGTATCGCTTTATGGATGCTCCAGAACCGCTATGAATCCGCTCTGGCAACGGGCACCGAAGCCGCTTTTGCCGACGGAACGATGGCTATTCCGGAAAACGGTAACGGTTATCCCGATCTTCTCGATGAAGCCAGATGGGAGATGGAGTGGATGTTCCGGATGCTCGTCACTGAAGGTGATTGCAGGGATATGGTCTATCACAAGGTCCACGATGAGAAATGGACGGGACTCGGGCTCTCGCCTGCCGATGATGATCTCGCCCGCGTTCTGCTGCCTCCGTCGACAGCCGCCACACTGAATGTATCCGCCTGTGCCGCTCAGGCTGCGAGGCTCTGGAACGGTATCGACAATGAATTTGCGCAGGAGTGCGTCGACATCGCGATCAGGACATATAATGCGGCGCTCTCTCATCCTGATATGTATGCACCTCTTGATGACAGTAATAGCGGCGGCGGAGCTTACGGCGATACGGATGTGACCGACGAGTTCTACTGGGCGGCATCCGAGCTCTATATAACGACAGGCGATCCTTCGTATCTTGAAGCGATGGAGGATTCGCAGTGGTATCTTGCCGTTCCCACGGATCTGTCGGGAGGGGAGAGCGTCAATACTTTCGGAAGTTTTGACTGGGGACATACTGCGGCTCTCGGCACCATGTCGGTCGTTCTTAACGGGGCATCGTTTGACAGCAGTGTTTTTGAGCAGGCAAAGAGAAATATGACTGCCGCTGCCGACTACTATGTTGCTGCGGAGGCATCCCAGGGATATGGTCAGCCGTACGGACAGAGTACATTGTCATATAATAACAGCAATACCGGATATATCTGGGGTTCGAATTCCTTTGTGGCCGACAATGCCGTCATAATGAGTTATGCCTATATCCTGACGGGAGACGGACAGTATATAGACGGCGCCATAGGAGGACTGGATTATCTTCTGGGACGTAATCCCATGGATTATTCGTATGTAACGGGTTACGGATACCATAGCGTAATGTATCCACATCACAGATACTGGGCCAACCTGATAGATCCGTCATTCCCGCTGGCTCCTTCCGGTGTTATGGTAGGAGGTCCCAATGTCGGTCTGGAAGATCCCTGGGTCAGGGGCATGGGCTGGCATTACGGCGATATCGCGCCTGCCAAGGCGTATCTCGACCATATCGAGGCATATTCGGTCAATGAGTGCACTATCAACTGGAATGCACCGCTTGTATGGCTCGTGTCTTTTGTGACCGAGAATTCCGGAGGCATAACCCCGGTAGATCATACATCGGGATCATCATCTCATATGTCATATGATCCTCAAAGCGGAGACGCTCCTTCGTCCGGTGAACAGCCGCCTGTCGTAAGCAATATTCAAAGAAACGGGGATCCGGTTATGCCTGATCCTGCAGCTTCGACTCCCGCGCCCGAAGACGGAAGCAGATCCTGGCTTCCCGTAGCGATAATCTCTGTGGTGGCTCTTTTGGCGCTGATCTCCGTCGAGGTATTTGTATTTAAGCTTTTGAAGATGAAGACCAACAAATAAGTCTTCAGTCACCGGTCTTATCCTGCCCGGGCTTATAGCGCCTTGCCCTGAAGGCTCCGGCTTCTTTTTCAATGGATGCCTCGAATCCCCGGAGCGCAGCGAACGGGGCGAAGATCTTGGCTCTGTCTTCCGTACTCATCTTCGGATGTCGGTACGAGAAATCGTCTCCGTTATGGACGGGTCGGGAGCAGCCGATTATATCTTCATAAGGGAAGATGTCCGAAGCGTTATCTTTCATGCCCGGTGCCCTCCTATCTGACGGTTACGTTCGCGTGCGGTGCCGCCTTCTTTGAGGTTCATGCCGCGAAGGATCGCATTGTTTCCGTGCTTCTTTCTGATATCCAGCATCGTTTTCTGAAGCAGTGTATCGTTGACATTTGAAGCCGCGGCCTGATCGGAGGGATCGCCGTCCCCTATGATATCACCGCACAGTTCGAACATATCTATCTGATGTCCCGCGCTGTCTGCGGGGATGGTGTTATTGGCGGTGATGTTAAGCCTTCTTACCGTATATCTGCGGCTGACTTCCTTTTCGAAAAGCCTTCCCGCGGCATCCATTATCTCGGGTGCTGATGAAGTGTGTCTCATGAGATCGATCGATCCGTGCGCTCCTGCGGGAACTATACGGCCGTAGTGGTCGAGATGGGCAAGGTCGCCCTGCTCCAGCTTACCTGAATTCTCGCGGTCGTAACCGACATATATAGTCAGCGAGGAAGTTACCAGACCGCGGTCCACCAGGTCGGCTGCAAGAACGTCCGCCATCTCCCTTATGACAAGAAGCGCTTCGTCAAAGCGGTACGGTCTCGGAAGCACCTGCCCCGACGACAGGCTGTGTATCTTGGGCCTGTATGTCTTGATATCTCTCATGGTGCATGTCTCTATGCCCCAGGCATGGTCGATGAGCAGTTCCGCATCGATCCCGAACAGGCGGTAGAAGAAGTCTTCGTCATTAAGACTCTGCCTGGCGATGTCTCCCATGGTGTATATCCCGTGCTCGGAGAGCCTCCCCGCGGTCCCGTGTCCCATGCGCCAGAAGTCCGTCAGCGGAGTATGGTTCCACAGGAGCCTTCTGTAACTCATCTCGTCCAGTTCGGCGATGCGCACGCCGTCCCTGTCGGCTTCACAGTGCTTGGCGACTATATCCATTGCTATCTTCGCCAGATACAGGTTGGTGCCTATGCCGGCAGTGGCGGTTATCCCCGTTTTGGAAAGGACATCGCGTATTATCCGGACCGCCAGATCGTGCGCGCTCATCTTGTATAGCGCCGTATAAGATGTGAGATCGATAAAGACCTCGTCGATGGAATATACATGGATATCTTCGGGTGCTATGTACTCCAGATATACGGAATAGATCTTCGTCGAGACTTCGACATAACGGGCCATCCTCGGGACTGCGATTATAAAGTCCAGATCCATACCGGTCTCTTTCTTTATCCGGTCCACTTTCTGTCTGACCTCAAAGAGCCTCGGACGTCCCGGGATACCGTATGCCTTGAGAGCAGGGGATACCGCGAGACATATGGTCCCGTCGGTACGTTCCTCGTCCGCGACTACCAGCCTGGTCTTGAGCGGATCCATCCCCAGATCCGCGCATTCAACGGATGCGTAAAAAGATTTAAGGTCGATGCATAAGTACATATCCCGATTCTAGCACAAATGTTCGTAAATTGCTATAGCATGTTTTACGAAAGCGGGGGTGAAAAGGTATCCACAGCCCGAAGCAAATATGGTATATTTAGTAAGGTTTATTTTTCCATAAATTACGGAGGCACTTATGTACTTGATCAAGAAGAAGAGAGTGCTGTGCTCGACCATCTTTCTGATGGATATCGTAGCGCCGCGCGTAGCCAAGTATTGCGAGCCGGGTCAGTTCGTTATCGTAAGGATCGATGAACTCGGTGAGAGGATCCCGCTTACTGTCTGTGATTACGACAGGGACGAAGGAACGGTTACCATCGTTGTTCAGACCATAGGTGCCAGTACCGAAGCTATGATGAAGCTTGAGGAAGGTCAGTACCTTCAGGATTTTGTCGGACCTTTGGGAAAGCCGTCCGAACTGATAACCGATGATATCGAAGAGGTCAGGAAGAAGAAGATCCTCTTCGTCGCCGGAGGTCTCGGAACAGCTCCCGTATATCCCCAGGTCAAGTGGCTCCATGAGCACGGCATCGATGCCGATGTAATAGTCGGAGCAAAGTGCAAGGATCTGATCATCCTCGAGGATGAGATGAGAGCCGTTGCCGGTAATCTCTATATCACGACGGATGACGGTTCATATGTCAGAAAAGGTCTCGTTACCGAAGTCATCAGCGACCTGGTCGAGAAAGAGGGCAAGAAGTATGATCTGTGTGTTTCCATCGGACCTATGATCATGATGAAGTTCTGTGTCCTTACCACTAAGAAATACGATATTCCCACGATAGTATCCATGAATCCGATCATGGTCGACGGCACCGGTATGTGCGGTGCCTGCAGACTGACAGTCGGAGACGAGGTCAAGTTCGCCTGTATCGACGGTCCCGAGTTTGACGGCTTCAAGGTCGATTTCAACGAGGCCATGGAAAGAATGAAGCTATACAGGACTGAAGAGGGAAGAGCACTGCTGAAGCTCCGTGAGGGCGATACGCACCACGGCGGATGCGGATTTTGCGGAGGTGATAAGTAATGGCAGCACCCGGATTTGAGAGAGTAGCTATAAGCGAACAGGAGCCTTCCGTAAGGGCTAAGAATTTTGATGAGGTCTGCCTCGGATATACCGAGGAAGAGGCCGTAGCCGAGGCGTCCAGATGCCTTAACTGCAAGAACCCCAGATGTGTTCAGGGTTGCCCCGTAAACATTGATATACCGGGATTTGTAACATTGTTAAAAGAAGGAAAGTTTAAGGAGTCTTACGATAAGATCTCCGAATCGTCCGCTCTTCCCGCTGTCTGCGGAAGGGTATGTCCTCAGGAGACACAGTGCGAGGCTTTGTGTGTCCGCGGCATTAAGGGTGATGCCGTAGCCATCGGTAAGCTCGAGAGATATGTTGCGGACCGTGCAAGGGAAGAAGGGATCAGACCCTCGACCGATGCCGCTCCCAACGGTCATAAAGTTGCGGTAATAGGTTCTGGCCCCGCAGGTCTTACATGTGCGGGCGATCTAGCCAGACTCGGTTATGACGTGACCGTTTTCGAGGCTCTTCATGAGGCCGGCGGCGTTCTGACTTACGGTATCCCCGAGTTCAGGCTTCCCAAGGACACGGTCGTAAGATCCGAGATCGAGAACGTCAAGGCTCTTGGCGTTAAGATCGAGACCAATGTCGTTATCGGCAAATCCGTCACGATCGATGAGCTCATGACGGAAGAAGGTTTTGATGCTGTATTTATCGGATCCGGTGCCGGACTTCCGATGTTCATGAAGATCCCCGGTGAGAATGCCAAGGGCGTATTCTCCGCCAATGAGTATCTTACGAGAAACAACCTTATGAAGGCATTCAGGGAAGATGCCGCCACACCTATCTTCAGACCCGCAAAGGTCGCAGTCGTCGGCGGCGGTAACGTTGCCATGGATGCAGCGAGAACGGCTCTTCGTCTCGGTGCTGAGGTAACCATCGTATACAGAAGGTCCGAGGCAGAACTTCCCGCCAGAGTCGAGGAAGTCCATCATGCAAAGGAAGAGGGCATTAAGTTCGAGCTCCTGACCAATCCCGTTGAGATCCTTGAGAATGAGGATCACTGTGTAAGGGCCATGAAGTGCATAAGGATGGAACTCGGCGAGCCCGATGCTTCCGGCAGGAGACGTCCCGTTCCGGTCGAAGGTTCGGAGTTCGAACTCGAGACTGATGCTGTGATCATGGCTCTCGGAACATCCCCCAATCCGCTTATCGCGTCTACAACTGAGGGTCTCGAGACAAATAAATGGAAGTGTATCGTTGCTTCCGAAGAGAACGGTCAGACAAGCAAGGCCGGAGTATTCGCAGGCGGTGATGCCGTTACCGGTGCCGCCACCGTAATCCTTGCCATGGGTGCAGGTAAAGCAGCAGCAGCCGGTATCCACGAATACCTTCAGAACAAGTGATACTATTTGGTAAGCCGGAATATAAGCTTATCCTGATCAGTATATGAATAATGCGACCGCATACAGATTTCTTCATTCTCTGAGAAGACGGATGCTCCCTATGGTGCTCGTCCTTCTGGGAGTAGCCGGAGGGGGGTATGCGGTCTTAAGTTTGGACCGTATTAGGATAACTTTTCATGCTCCGGATACCGAAGCGATGCTAGGACTGTTCAGTATCCTTTCACTGATATGTTTTGACTATGCTTTTGCGGTGGGTTTCAGAAGCGGAGTCCTCGGCTATTCTCTTTCAGATGTCGTCTACTGTTTTGCGGGACCTTTCGGAAAGAAACATAATCTGTTCCTGTCCTTTACTTCGGGCGGGGCGAGCGCATTGTTCTTCCTGTGGCTGATCTGCGCCAATTCTCCTCTCATGACTATGTGGATAGGCGCCAGGACAATAGATGTGATCGGATTTCTTATCGGCGCGTTCTTTACTGTCCTGATCACATTTCTCGGATCATCTTATCTTAGCGCCAGATTCTGTGACAATACAAAAGCGAAAGTCATCGCGGTAGTCTCGCTTTTGGCTTCCAATCTTATACTCGGGCTTCTCGTTTTAAAGGATCTGATCGGGGTGTTCGGGTCTTTTGAACAGGTTAAACAGCAGGATCCTGCGTTGATCGTAAGGCTGATCGGCAATTCCTTCTATACAGATATCTTTCCGATCGCAGGATGGGATCAGATCGTATACAAGGAGATCGTAAGAGGCGGTATCGGCATAAGGAGCATTATCGTCATCGCTCTTTATATCATTATACTTCTGGGTATAATCCTCCTCTATATCAGATCCGACTTTGATTTTTACGAGCATGCCTACGATAATGCATCCAGGATCGCCGATATCATCGAAGCGAGCAAGGCCGGAGTGGAGGCAGTCAATACCGGTATCGCGAGGACTGCCAAGGTGGGAAAGGAAGTCTATAAGAGAGGCTGGGGAGCGACGGCTTTTTTCCATATGCATCTCTTCGAAAATATCAGGGCTTCGAAGATCTTCTTTATAAACAAAGTCGCTCTGGTATACAGAGTGTTCGCACTGCTTCTCCTTCTGATCGCCGACGGAATGCTCGAAGAGATATGGGATGTGCTCCTGGTCATAGTCGGGATCGCCACTATGCTCGTCCTTAATGCCATTGTCTTTGGCGGATCAAAGACTGTCCTTGAATTCAACAGACCGTATATCTATACCGTGCCCGAGAAGTCGGGCCGAAAGCTCATGATGTGTATCTTTTCGGATATTCCCGAGATGCTCTTCGATGCACTCATATGTCTTCTGATAATAAAGCTTGTCGCCAGGGAACCGTTCGGACCGCTGGCTATGATATCTTTCCTGATCATGATGGTCATATTCGACCTTCTTTCCGAGACGGCGGGTATCCTCTGCGCCAAGCTCCTTAGAAAGTTCGGCAAGTTCGCTTTAATGGGAGTCCGATATGTCCTTATCGTCTTCCTCATAATAATCGGAATGCTCCCTGCCGAGATCTTTACCAACCTTGTCACCGGAGCTGCTGCCGATAATATTGATATCATCCTCTGCGTAATGATAGCGTCGATGGCCGGAGTCTATTTCCTTCTGTGGCTTGCCGTTCTCTCGCTTACCAGAGTAGTCTTCGAGAGGACTGACGCGAATGATATTCTTTAACTTATCTTTATACTTTTCGGTACAATTCATTTAATATACAAAACTATAATCAACATGGAATGAAAAAAGGAGGAGTTTGTATGCTCACTGTAAACAATGTCACCAAGAAATATAAGAATTTTGCAGCGAATGACAATCTGTCATTCACTATCAACGATTCCGAGATAGGGATCCTTCTCGGCCCGAACGGCGCCGGCAAGTCTACGATAATCAAGTCTATCGCGGGACTTCTCAGGTATCAGGGTGATATAGAGATAAATGGTATTCCCAACAAGGCACTGGAAGCCAAGAGACAGCTCGGATATATCCCCGAGATCCCCGCACTCTATGACACCCTCACGGTCGAGGAACATCTCGAATTCATCAGAAGAGCATATAAGGTCGAAGATACAGGGATCAAGGACAAGCTCCTCGACAGGTTTGAACTGTCCGACAAGAGAAAGAAGATGGGCAAGGAACTCTCAAAGGGCATGCAGCAGAAAGTATCGATCTGCTGTGCTCTCATGCACGATCCTTCGGTAGTTATCTTTGACGAGCCGATGGTCGGTCTTGATCCCCATGCAATCAAGGAGTTGAAGCTCGTTTTCCAGGAACTCAAGGATGCGGGAAAGACCGTCCTTATCTCAACACACATGATCGATACCATTGAAGATTACTGGGATGTCGTTCATATCATGATGCACGGCAAGATCGCGGCTACACGCCATAACAGAGGCCATGTCGAAGGCGAGAAGAGCCTAGAGGATCTGTTCTTTGAGATCACGGAAGGTCATTCATAAGGAAATAAGAGGTAGATCAGTATGATGTCAGCATATCTTTACAGGCTCAGGAGACAGGCCGTCAAAAAGCCTCTCTTCCTGGTCCTTGGAATCTTGTGTTTTTTATCGTCGGTAGGCATGATAGCTATCGCAAGTTTAATGAGCAGGGACGGCGGGACAGCTAGGGATTCCTCACTCATAATCGCCGGTTTCAATGCCATTTTCGTAGTGTTCTTTAACTATGTCTTCGTTACCGCCCTTTCCCAGGGGGTAGCGGGATTTACCGTGGCGGATGTGAACTTCCATCTGGCGGGACCTTTCACGAGCAGGTTCAATCTGCTGCTCGCAGCAACGAACATCTTTAAGATCTGTCTTCTGTTTATCTGGATCCTTACCTGTCAGGTAGCGCTTCTGGTAAACACGTTCGGTTTCCGTTCGTCCGACATGATATATATGATCATCGGTGACTTTATCGTAATGGGCATAGCCTATTTTGCGGGAGCTTTCCTTTCAGGTTGGCTGGACGAAAAGCCGGTCGGCAAGAAGGCGGCATATATCGGACTTGCTGCCTGTGATCTTGTCTTTATCGGCGGAGGAGCAGTAAGCGCCATTATTAAAGCAGGTTCTTTCGAGGCTTTTCGTGCTATGGGCGGAAAGGCGATCGTATCGCATATCTTTAATTCCGTATGGGCAAAGGCATTCCCCGTGGCAGGATGGATGGATCTCTTCTTTGACGGTCTGATCAACAATAATATCGTTTATCTGATCATTGGTCTTCTTCTTGTCATCGCGATCATCTCTCTTCTCGTATATCTCTTTATGGAAGTTGACTTCAACTACTACGAGACGGCGATAACAACAGCCGAAAAGGTCGAGGATATGAGGGAGGCACAGAAGGCCGGACTCGATCCCGACTCGGTAAGGATCAACTCCAAGGCAAAGGTCGGTTCCGAGACCCTTACAAAAGGATGGGGCGCCAGCGCATTTGCTTATTGCCATCATCTTCAGAACAAGAGGACCGGAAAGCTGTTCTTTATCAACACGCAGACCATAATCTACAGGGTCATAACATTATTCTATCTGATGTTTATGTCCGGTTCTTCATTCGGCGGAGAAGAAGGGAGCGGTATGGCTTCTCTTTCGGCTGCGCTGACAATGACTCTGATGTTGAATGCAGTCCTCTACGGCGGCGGCAAGACAGTGCTCGAGTTCAATAAGCCTTTCCTTTTCCTTGTGCCTGAGAAAGGCTCCAAAAAGCTCTTGAGCTGTATTTTGTCTGATGTTCCGGAGATGATCTTTGATTCGATCATTACTACCGCCATGATCTTCTACTTCCTGAAGTTCAGCATTATCGAGTCTGTTGCCCTGTTCCTGTTCCTGCTGGCTTTCAATTATCTTTGCGAGCTTCTCGGCATCTGCACGGTAAGGCTTTTCAGAGGAATGGGAAGATTCCTCCTTGTATTCATGAGATATATCCTTGTCGGCGCGGCTGTAGCGGTTACGCTCATTCCTGCTTTCGCGATCTCGGCAGTCATAAACGGCGGAATGGTAGGAACGCTCCTTATCTGCACTGTACTCATGATCCCTCTGGCCGTTATCCTTATGTTCCTCGGAAGAAATATAGTCGAGAACATGGAGTACGGATCTTAATATCTTCTATATCTGCAGCATACGAGCACCCGGCGGAAGTCTTTCCTGCCGGGTGTTTTTGTTTCTGATTCCCTGAGGAGGCTCCTCTGAACCACATTCGCTTCTGACCCTTGCAAGCAAGTTGGCCGGGTCCTGTTTTCTTCGGCTCGGTCCTCGCCGCTTCGCGCCTGCGGAAGAAGCCTCAGAAAAACTGTCCCCTTGCGAAATAGAGCGGAACTTATTCTTATCCGCTTTGTGGTATAGGTCGCTTCGCTCCTCTGAACCACATTCGCTCGCAACCTTTGCAAGCAAGTTGCTCGCTTTGTGGTATAATGAAAATATGTTTGAACTTGTGACTGAACTGAAACCCGCGGGCGACCAACCCAAGGCCATAGAACAGCTTGTTAAGGGCATCCGCGAGGGGATGGATAAGCAGACCCTCCTGGGTGTTACGGGATCGGGAAAGACCTTTACGATGGCTAATGTTATTCAGCAGATCGGAAGGCCGACTCTTATCCTCGCACATAATAAGACCCTCGCGGGTCAGCTTTATGCCGAGTTTAAGGAGCTGTTCCCGAATAATGCCGTTGAATACTTTGTCTCTTATTACGATTACTATCAGCCTGAGGCATATCTGGCGGCTTCCGATACCTATATCGAGAAGGACTGTGATATCAACGAGGAGATAGACCGTATGAGACACAGCGCCACCAGATCCCTTCTTACGAGGGATGATGTCATAGTCGTTTCGTCCGTGTCCTGTATCTACGGTATTGGAGAGAAGGAAGACTATATGTCTCTCATGGTCGGGCTGTCGGTCGGTCAGAATATCACCCCCGATCAGGTCATGGCCGAACTTATCAACATTCAGTATGAGAGGAATGATTTTGAGCTCAAGAGAGGTACCTTCAGATGCAGAGGAGATGTCCTCGATATCTTTACGCCGGATTCCGAAGATGTCCTGACGAGGATCAGCTTTTTCGGCGATGAGATAGAGAAGATATCTTTCGTTGATCATATAAGCGGAAAGACGGAATATACAAAAAAGTATACAGAGATCTTTCCGGCATCCCATTATGCCACGGGACGGCAGAAGCTCATGAATGCGCTGGATTCCGTGGAGGAAGAACTCGACGGCAGGATCAAAGTCTTAAGGGACGAAGGCAAGCTTATCGAGGCGTACCGTTTGGAGCAGAGGACCAGATACGATCTGGAGCTCTTGAGGGAGACGGGCTTCTGTAAAGGAATAGAGAACTATTCGAGACATATATCGGGAAGAACGGAGGGAGAACCTCCGTGTACCCTGATGGATTTCTTCCCGAAGGATTATCTTCTCTTTATAGATGAGTCTCATGTCACCGTGCCTCAGGTCGGAGGGATGTATAACGGGGACAGAGCAAGGAAGGACATGCTGGTCCGGTACGGCTTCCGTCTGCCATCGGCATACGATAACCGTCCTCTGAAGTTCAACGAATTTGAGGAGCGCATGGGGACTACGATCTTCGTGTCGGCTACTCCGGCGAAGTACGAAGAGGAACATTCAAAAGCCGTAGTCGAACAGGTAATAAGACCTACCGGACTTCTCGAGCCGGAGATCTCGATAAGACCCGTCGAAGGACAGATAGAGGATATCCTTCACGAGATCTCGGAGAATACCCAACGAGGCGACAAGAGCCTCATAATGACGCTTACAAAGAAGATGGCGGAGGACCTCACGGACTTCCTTTCCAAAGAGAATATCAAGGTGGAATACCTTCATTCCGATATCGAGACAGTCGAAAGGATGGAGATCCTTGGCAAGCTTCGAAGCGGTGTCATAGATGTTATCGTCGGTATCAACCTCCTGAGGGAAGGTATAGACCTGCCCGAAGTGTCGCTTCTCATGATACTCGATGCCGATAAGGAAGGCTTCCTGAGATCAGAGAGATCCCTTATACAGATAATCGGACGATGCGCAAGGAACAGCAACGGCAGGGTCATACTTTATGCGGATGAAGTTACCGATTCCATGATGAACGCGGTTGCCGAGACTAACAGGAGAAGGGAGATACAGAAGGCGTTTAATGATGAACACGGTATCGTTCCCAAAACGATCAAAAAGGAGATTAAGGATGTCCGCGAGATTCTCGGCGTCGCTGTCAAGGAAAGCGGCATAAAGAGCAAGGGCAAGACGATCGATATCGCTTCTCTTGCCAAAGCCGGCTCGGGAGATAAGGAAAAACTCATCGCCAGACTGACGAACGAGATGAAGAATGCCGCTAAGGAACTGGACTTCGAGAGGGCTGCAGAGCTTCGTGACATTCTGATAGAGATCAGAGGAGAGAGCTGATGGAAGTTACGGGATTCGTGCATCTTCACCTGCATACAGAATACAGTATGCTCGACGGAGCGATAAGGCTCAACGACCTTATCCCCAGGCTCAAGGAGATGGGCATGACTTCGTGCGCCATAACCGATCACGGAGTCATGCACGGAACTGTTGCTTTCTATCAGAAGATGAAGGCTGCCGGGCTTCATCCGGTCATCGGGTGTGAAGTATATGTGGCTCCCGGTTCGAGACTCGAGAAGGATCCTTCACCGAACAAAAAAGACTATCACCACATGATCCTTCTGGCCAGGAACAACGAAGGTCTTCGTAACCTGAACCGCCTTGTTACGGCAGGATATACCGAAGGGTTCTATAAGAAACCCAGGATCGACGAGGAACTGCTCGCCAGATGGCATGACGGGCTTATCTGCCTTTCCGCATGCCTTGCCGGTAAGATACCTTCACTTATCGTCGAAGGTAAGATCGATGAGGCGAGGAATACGGCTCTCTATTATGACCGGCTCTTCGGCCGCGGATATTTCTATCTTGAGATACAGAGTAATATGATCCCCAATCAGTCGATAGTCAACAGCGCCCTGATCAGGATGTCCCGGGATACAGGGATCCCGTTGGTTGCCACGAATGACTGCCATTACCTGAAAAAAGAGGACAGCGAAGTTCACGATATCCTTCTTTGCATGCAGACGGGATCGAAGCTCGAGGATAAGGGACGCCTTAAGATGGAGACTGACGATTTCTATATCAAGTCCGAGTCTGAGATGAGGCGCTTTTTCTCCGATCTTCCCGAGGCGATAGAGAATACTTCGGTCATTGCTTCGATGTGCGATGCGGAATATGACTTTGATACGATCCATCTTCCGAAGTATCAGGTTCCGGAAGGGTTTGCCGATAACAGGGAATATCTGTCTCATCTGACATATGAGGGCCTCGATGACAAGATCGCCAAAAAAGGCATGATCGGCGAAAAGAAGACTTATCTCGACCGCATCGAATACGAGCTCTCGGTAATTAACAGGATGGGCTACACGGACTACTATCTGATAGTCTGGGACTTTATCAACTACGCATTGAGAAACGGTATCCCTGTGGGCCCCGGAAGAGGTTCGGGCGCGGGATCCCTGGTCGCTTATTCGCTCGGGATCACCAATATCGATCCGATCAGATATAATCTCGTTTTCGAGAGATTCCTTAATATCGAACGTGTGTCTATGCCCGATTTTGATATCGATTTCTGCGTCGACAGACGTTCCGAGGTAATGGATTATGTTACGGCCAAATACGGACGTGACAAGGTCTGCCAGGTCCTGGCTTTTGATACGCTCGCTGCCAGGCAGTGCATCAAGGATGTCGCCAAGGTCATGGGCATACCTCTTCCCGAATCCGATGCTCTTGCCAAGATGGTCCCCGAGGGAGGAAAGGTAAGTCTTCAGAGCACGCTTCAGTCAAGTTCGGAGATGAGGCAGAAGTACGAGTCCGATCCGAAGATCAGAAAGCTCATCGATTACTGCATGAAGCTCGAAGGCCTGCCCAGGCATACGACAAAGCATGCGGCGGGAATGATAATATCGGAGGCTCCGATCACGGATATCGCTCCGATGTGCATCAAGGATGAGGGCGTTACCGTCCAGTATGACAAGGCAGGTATCGAAGCACTGGGGCTTTTGAAGTTCGACTTCCTCGGACTCCGTACTCTGACGGTCCTCAAGGATGCCGCCGATGAGGTGTATAAGAATACCGGAAAGGTCATAGATTACGATGCACTGCCTTTCGATGACCCGAAGATCTTCGAGATGATAGGGAACGGGGATACGGTCGGTGTGTTCCAGCTCGAGAGTAAGGGCATGACATCCTTCATGAAGGAGCTTAAGCCGACATCGATAGAGGATATCATCGCGGGAATATCGCTTTACAGACCGGGACCGATGGATCAGATCCCCAGATACATTAAGTGCAAGAACGATCCGTCACTTGTAAGATATGATCATCCTCTTCTCGAACCCATCTTAAACGTCACCTACGGATGTATGGTCTATCAGGAGCAGGTCATGCAGATAGTAAGAGATCTCGCGGGGTTCTCGATGGGCCAGTCCGATCTCATAAGACGTGCCATGAGCAAGAAGAACCGCGCGACGATGGAAAAGTACAGGGAGATGTTCATTAACGGCGGTACCGACGAAAACGGCAGAGTGGTCGAGGGCGCGGTGAAGCGCGGCGTGCCCGCTGACGTCGCGTCTAAGATATATGATGATGTTGCCGCTTTTGCAGGTTATGCATTTAACAAATCCCACGCCGCTTCTTATGCGGTAGTCGGATATTATACGGCCTTTATGAAATACTATTATCCGACGGAGTTTATGTCCGCGATACTTAACTCGTTCCGGACCGAGCTTGCCAAAGCTTCCTGGTATCTGTCGTGTGCAAGGGATATGGGTATAGAGATCCTTCCGCCGAATGTCAACAGGAGCGGGGCCAGGTTCTCTACCGAAGGCGATAAGCGCATAAGGATCGGTCTCTCCATGATCAAGAATGTCGGTGAGACGGCCGTCAACGAGCTTTCCAAGGAGAGGGCGGCAAGAGGCGATTTCAAGTCTTTCGAGGATTTCCTTGAGAGGAGCAGTGCGTCGGGCATGAACAGCAAGATGGTCGAATCCCTGATATATGCATCTGCTCTGGACTGGACGGGGCTTACCAGAGCTTCCATGATCTCCGCAGTCGGAACGGAATACGACAAGCTCGGAAGCATTACGGGAAGACAGCTCGAAGGACAGATGAGCCTCTTTGAGCTCGGCGGGGAGAACTGCGGCAAACCATCCCTTAACATTCCCGATCTTCCGGAATTTCCTGACAGCGAGAAGCTCGAGCAGGAGAAGGATAAGCTCGGGATGTATCTCTCGGGTCACCCTCTGGATGATGCGAGAAAGTTCATCAACGAAGTCTGTGACTTCAATATGCTCGAATTCAAGGACTATGTTGATTCCGACCGCATAGACGAAGTCGATGACGATAAGAATGTCATAATGTACGGGATACTCCAGAAGAAGACCGTCAGACAGACCAAGAGCGGTAATCAGATGACGGTGTGCGAGATGGAGGATCATTTCGGTACGTTCGAGACAGTTCTTTTCGGACGGGTAAACGATGAATTCTCGCCGCTTCTCGTAAAGGGCAGAGGCTATATAGTAACAGGCAAGAGAAGCGTCCGCGGATCAGGGTCTCTGTCGCTTCTTGCTGACAGGTTCCTGGATATCCCCAAGGATCCTGAAGGCGAGGGAATGGTGCGTCTGGCTCTGAAGGGCAGGGGAGGTCCGGTAAGACCGGCTTCGGCGGCTGCTCCTTCCGACATTTCCAATGTCCCTTCTTATCCGCCGTATAAGAAGATCGTCCGAAGGAATGTCGCTATAATAAAGTTCGATGGCGATCCGAAGGGAAAGAGATTTCAGCGCCTTTTAAATCTTCTGGCTTTCTTTAACGGCAGGCTGCCCGTTGACGTGATATTCACCCGCGACGGCAGCCGCGTCCGGCTGTCGCAGCAGTGCTTCATCAGTGATGATCCCGAAGTACTTGACGTGATCGCCGCATTTACCGGTAAGGATAATCTTAACTTTGAGTGACTTTTATTTCTTCACGCTTTAGCGGGGGGCGTCAATAACTGACCAAACTGCCGGAGCCTTTTGATCAGTGATGATCTGTTGATGCATTTGTACCATTTTCCGTTTTTTGCTTAATTGGTACAAAAAACACCGTGTGATTGTATACTATTTAAGCGTTTTCCGGGCAAATGGCACACAGTTTTGCTTCGTTTTTTGTACCATTTTGAGGTTTACGGCAATTTGGTACAAAATCGTGTTTATATATTTTGTACCAAATCCTCGATTTACGCTATTTGGTACAAAAGCATCATCCTAACTAACTCCACGTGAAGGGAAGAATAAATGAAATACCTCACCCGAGACTGCCTTCCAGGGTGAGGTGACTTTACCATAACCCGGAAGCAACCGCCTTTTCTGACTGTGCTTCTATGTGTTTATTGTAGTATCAGCGTAATGATCGGTCATTCGATCGACAGGCTTCACTTACCATGAAAACGTATGGAACCACTTTTTTGCATATTATTCTCTTCTTAGGTGTATAATAGCAACGTATTTTGTGTTTATGGAGGATCTTTTTATGTCCAGATTATTATATGATGAGTCCAATCTTCCCGAGATCAGTACTCTCAAGGCGAAGAATTACGATAATATCAACCCCGAGGAAGTAGAGCCCGTAATGAAGGTGGGTGTTCTGACGAGCGGCGGCGATGCTCCCGGAATGAATGCCACGATCAGGGCGGTAGTACGTGCCGGTATCAATTCCGGACTTGAGGTCTACGGCATCACCAGAGGATTTCACGGACTGTGGAAAGGTGAGATCAGTAAGATCGACAGAAGGGATGTATCGGAGACCCTTCAGAGAGGCGGAACTTTCCTTATGACGGCCAGATCCAAGACTTTCATGACCGATGAAGGTGTTCTCAAGGGTGCCAAGATGCTCGAGGTATACGGACTCGATGCTCTTATCGTCAGCGGCGGTGACGGCTCCTTCAAGGGTGCCAGAGCTCTTGCCAGACTCGGTATCCCCGTGATCGGTATCCCCGGAACTATCGACAACGATATCGGATGCACCGAATATACCATCGGCTACGATACGGCCATGAATACCGCCATGGAAGCGATCGATAAGCTCCGTGACACGGCATCTTCGCACGAGAGATGCTCCGTAATCGAGGTAATGGGAAGACATGCGGGATATATCGCTCTTAACGTAGGTATCGCAACCGGTGCCGAGGTAATCCTTATCCCCGAGGTGCCTTTCGACTTTAATGCCGATGTAGTAAGGGTCATCCTTGACGGCAGGAACAAGGGCAAGAAGCACTATATCGTAATCGTTGCCGAGGGTGCCGGAAGCGCTACCGACATCGCTGCCAGGATCGAAGAACAGACAGGCATCGAGAGCCGTCCCACGATCCTCGGACACCTGCAGAGAGGCGGTTCGCCCACTCTGCGCGACAGAAGAACGGCAAGCCTTATGGGCGTACATGCCATCGACTGTCTCTTAAACAAAAAATTCAACAGGATAATAATCGAGAAGAACGGCGTCATTACGGACGTCGATATGGAGGAAGGATTGGCAACGACCAAGACGATCCCGAGTCTGGAGATAGAGAATGCCAAACGTCTTTCCTGATCTTTTCGTGAAGGAAAAACATGTACAAATATACAACTTTTGAACAGGAAGCGGCCCGAAAGCAGATCAAGGGCAGAGTACTGAGCGTACTCGAATATGATAAGGTCATCGAGAAGCTTCTTGGATGTGCGAGGACGTCCTATGGACGTTCTCTTATTACTGAACTTTATCCTACGACTGATCCTTCTGTTGTCAGGCAGTCGCTTCAGGATACGAACGAAGCGTTTACATACATAAACAAATACGGCAATCTGCCGATAGGGACTTTTCCTGATCTGTCGCAGAGCCTGTCATATGTCAAAGCGGGCGGCACTCTTACCATGAGAGCGCTTCTGGATATCTCCGTTTTCCTAAGGAGCATCGAGACACTCAAGAAGACTGTCTCGGGCGAGCATGCCGATATGTACGGAAGCGGACTCTTTGCCGCCATCGAATCGCTCGAGGAGGCAGCGAAGCTCCGTGACGATATCACTTTCTGTATCGTAAACGAAGACGAGATGAACGACCGTGCCAGCGACGAACTGTATTCGATAAGAAGACAGAAGAAAGAACTGGCGGGCAACATCAGGGTACTTCTGGACCGCGTTATAAGAAACAGCGGTGACATACTTCAGGAAGCCGTAATAACGATAAGAAACGACAGGTATTGCGTGCCTCTGAAGGCAGAGTACAGATCGCGCCTTCCGGGTATCGTTCACGATACGTCTTCGACAGGGCAGACCATATTTGTCGAGCCGATGAATATCGTAGAGATCAATAACAAGATCTCCGAGCTTACTTCCATGGAGGCGGCGGAGATCGAGAGGATACTCGAGGAACTTACCGCACATGTTGCAAAGAACAGCGAACTGCTGAGATCCGATGCAGAGACGGTAGGTCTCATAGATCTGGCATCCGCCAAAGCCGGTCTTGCGATCATACAGAACGCGACTATGCCCGCGCTTAATACCGACGGACATATCAGGCTCTCGAAAGCGAGACATCCCCTGATCGATCCTGAGAAGGTCGTTCCGGTAGATATCATTAACGGAAAGGATTACAGGACACTCGTCATAACGGGCCCCAACACCGGCGGTAAGACCGTGTCGCTCAAGACATGCGGCCTTCTTACCCTCATGACTATGGCGGGCCTCATGATCCCTGCTGCCCAGGGTTCTGAAGTTGCCGTATTCGACCGCGTGCTCGCGGATATCGGTGACGAGCAGAGCATAGAGCAGAGCCTGTCTACATTCTCGGCCCATGTTTCCAACGTTGTCTTTATCCTGAAGAACATCAAGGGAAGATCGCTGGTGCTCCTCGATGAGCTGGGATCGGGAACAGATCCTGCCGAAGGTGCTGCGCTCGCGGTATCCATCCTTGAGGATCTTCTGGAGAGAGGCTGTGTCACGATGGCCACTACCCATTATAAGGAACTCAAGGCTTATGCTCTCGCCAGGGAAGGCGTCATGAACGCTTCGTGCGAATTCGATACGGAGACGCTGAGCCCCACCTATAAGCTCATAATCGGAACACCCGGCGTAAGCAATGCTTTCGTTATTTCCAGAAAGCTCGGTCTTCCCAGGCGGCTCATTGACGATGCTAAGGAGAGACTTACCGGGGATGAACTGTCTTTCGAGCAGCTGCTTGCTGATGCCGACCGTAATAACCGCGAGGCCGAGGCACTCCGTAACGAGAACCTGAGGCTCAACGAGGAACTCAAGGAGAAGACCAACGAGCTCGCGATGGAGAAGGCTGCTCTCAAGGCTTCCAAGACCAAGATCCTGAATGATATGCGCAGGGAAGAGCGTGAGGCTCTCGAGGAAAAGATAGAAGAACTCGATGACATGATCAGGAAGCTTAGAAAGAAGTCTTCACAGCAGGATAAGCGCGATGCCGCCGAGGAGATGGAGCGTGTCAGGAAGAGGCTCAGAGCCGGGCTCAAGGATATCTCAGACGATTCACATGACGAGGCGATCAAGGATACCGTAATGCCGGGTGAACCTCCCAAGGTCGTAAAGGAGGGGGAGATGTACTATGTTCCCCATCTTGATATCATCGGCAAGGTAATCTCGGCAGGCGGAAAGAAGATCAGGATCGGAGACGGTCCCATGACTTATCAGGTAACTATTGACCAGCTCCGGGAGCCTTCGTCCAAGCAGAAGGAAAATGCAGGGGCTCAAAGAGAAGCTGCCAACAGGTATACGGTCTCATCGGCGGGCAAGATGAAATATGCCAAGGCTATGGAAACGATGCCCGAGATCAACCTTATCGGCAAGACCGTGGCCGAGGCTGAGAGCGCCCTTGATTCCTATATAGACGATTGCCAGCTCGCAGGCATAAAGAGTATAAGGATCGTTCACGGCAAGGGTACCGGTGCTTTAAGAAGTGCGGTGGATACGATGCTCCGTGGCGACACGAGGGTCAGATCCCACAGGCTCGGCATACAGGGCGAAGGCGATGACGGTGTCACGATAGCTTCGCTCAACTGATGATCCATGGAGGAAACGGATGTTTTACGATAACAAAAAGCTTAACATAATAATCGGCGCATACGGCAGCGGAAAGTCGGAGATCTCGGTCAATCTGGCCCTGCTCATGAAAAAGAGCTCCGAAAAGGTGCTCCTTGCCGACATGGATATAGTCAATCCCTTCTACCGTTCGGCTGATGCCAAAGAGATCCTCGAAAAAGAGGGCATCAGGGTCATAATCCCCTCATATGCCAACTCCAACGTGGATGCCCCTGTCCTGACAGGCGAGATGTACGTTATCTTCGATGATGACAGTTACAAAGGCGTATTCGATATCGGAGGAGAGGATATGGGAGCCAATGTGCTCGGGTCGCTGAAGTCCAGGATCTCCAAGATCGACTGCGGACTGTATATGGTCGTCAATACTCTCCGTCCGTTCACTTCCGATATAGAAGGGATCGCCCGTGAGGCTTCGGCGCTGCAGGATGCCTCGGGCATGAAGATCACAGGATATATCAATAATACCAACCTTCTGGAGGACACTTCTCCCGAGAATATCCTGGAGGGGGAAGCCCTTATGCTCAAGACGGCGGAACTGACGGGTATCCCTCTGGTCGCTACGGCAGTTTATGATAAGATCGCGACTTCCAAACTGCTCTCTTCTCTGCGGGCTCCGGAGATCATAACCGTGAAGAGGACTATATATTATAATTACTGATCGTGCCCGATCGGTCCCCTTATTCTTTCGGCTGACAGAGGTCGGTCAAAAGTATGATTTTCACCGAAAAATATTGTAAGGATATCAGAAATTTGGTATTATTTTAGCCAAGCGATATTTAATAACGCAATAATTTTTTGGAGGAATTGTACAAATGGGATTGATTAGCCTCGTTGCAAACATCGCGGGAACAGTAAGAGATTCTGTTAACTCCGAGTTTGCCGATCAGTATCTTGAGTTTTTCACCTGCGATTCGCTTGGTGAGAAGACTCTTGTAAGAAAAGGCGCAGCCAGGATCTCTAAGGGTCATAACAAGGGGGACTCCGAGATCATCACACAGGGATCTGTAATCGCAGTACCCGAAGGAACAGCACTCCTTCTCGTAGACGGCGGTCAGATCATAGACTTCACGACTCAGGCCGGTTATTACAAGTGGGATTCTTCGACCTCACCTTCCATGCTTGCAGATTCTCATCTCCTTGAGAACGCCAAGAAGGTCGTTAAGGATACCTGGGACCGTATGAGAGCAGGCGGCGAGCTTATGAAGCAGCAGAGAGTCTACTTCGTTAACATGCTCGAAGTCAGGGATCAGAACTTCGGTACACCTACCGCAGTTCCCTATAGAGATCCTGAATACAGGAATATCTATATCAGGATGAACGGTACGTTCTCCTACAGGATCGAAGACCCCGTTACTTTCTTCAAGTCCATCTCCGGTAACATCGCCGGCGAGTATAACAACGAAGATTTCATGGGTAAGCCCGTAGCACCCAAGCAGCCTCGTGTCGAGTTCCTTGACAACATCACAGAGATGCTCAACAAGTGCGCTACGATCGACAAGATCCCCTTCGCGAACCTTCCTTCCGAGCAGGGAAGACTCAGAAGATACATGCAGGAAGCTCTCGACGAAGAGTGGCTGCAGAAGAGAGGTATCGTTGTCGAGTCCGTTGCTATCGGCGGCATCACACCTGATGAGAAGTCCAGAGAGAGGATCGAGCAGGTCGATACATCCAAGATGTATGGCGAAGACCAGGCAGCTCTCGCAGCTCAGGCTATCCTTGGCCAGACAGAGGCTATGAAGACAGCAGCAGGCAACTCTGCAGGTGCTGTTACAGGCTTCGCCGGCATGGGTATGATGGGCGGCATGGGCCAGATGGGAATGGGAGGCGCCAACGCAGCCTTCAACGTCCTCGGCCAGCAGAATCAGCAGCAGGCTATGCAGCCTCAGGCTCAGCCCGGTATGGGTGGTGCAGCTATGGGCGCAGCAGTCGGTGCAGCAGTAGGCGCAGCAGCCGCAGGCGGATGGCAGTGTGAGTGCGGTGCCACCAACCAGGGCAAGTTCTGTGCTAACTGCGGTAAGCCTCAGCCCGCTCCTGCTCCCGCAGGATGGACATGCGAGTGCGGTGCCACCAACCAGGGCAAGTTCTGTGCTAACTGTGGTAAGCCTCAGCCCGCAGCAGGCTGGACATGTGAGTGCGGCACTACCAACACAGGTAAGTTCTGCTCTAACTGCGGTAAGCCTCAGCCTTGATCTCTTAACTGATAGATCAGAACACACGGACAGCTCCTCTTCGGAGGGGCTGTTTTTTTTTGCGCTCCGAAAAAGTAATAAATCTTTTATATTTGATGGTATAATGAACGTAATATTCTCAAGAGGGAGGTCTATATGCGTAAGTTAAGATTTGTGTCAGCACTGCTCTGCGGAGCGATGGCGGTAACGATGATGCCTCAGGTCCTTTCGGCCGACGGGGTGACGGTGGCGATCGATGAGACTAATTTTCCGGATCCTGTCTTCCGCGGCTATATAAGCGAACACTTTGATGCTGACAAAGATGACGTATTGGATGAAGAAGAACTGTCATTGGTCACCAATATTTCCATTATGGACGGCATCGGCCTGACTGATCTGACCGGGATAAAGAATTTCACGGAACTTGATACACTGATAGTGCGTTGGGATCTGCTCGCATCACTTGACGTATCCGGAATGACCAAGCTCTATCATCTTGACGTTGAACATAATCTGATCACATCACTGGATCTTTCGGGAGCGACGGCCATTCGGGAACTCAATTGCGGAGACAACCGGATGAGCACGCTCGACCTGAGCGGACTTTCCGGACTGGAATTCGTGCTCTGCAATAATGTTACCTCGCTTCACTCGATCACAAATATGGCAAGTGACAGCCTGGAGATCCTGGCACTTGAGAATGTAGGCATATCGGAACTTGATATCTCAAGGTGCCCGAACATTATAAATCTACGTATCGCAGGTGCGCCTGTCACTACACTTGATCTAAGTAATAACCGTGCCCTTGTCGAGAACATGGCAAGATGCGAGCTGGTCATCGACGATGCTTTCCAGGATTTTGAGTATTTTCATTATCGCATCTGGGATGAAGAAGTTGACAACGCATATTATACACAGTTCACATGTAACCAGGATGTTCAGATCATCGGACCTGACGGTGCTGCGGTTCCGACACCGACTCCTCCGGTCGGAGTGGAAGGATTTGTCGAAAGGCTCTATTCCGTAGCGCTCGGAAGAGACTCCGACAGAGAAGGCAGGGAAAACTGGGTTATTGCCCTCGAGACGGGATGTACCACGGGAGCGGACGTGGCAAGAGGATTCCTCTACAGCCCCGAATTCAATAACAGGAACCTGTCCACGAATGACTTTGTCACGGTCCTTTACAGGACGTTCTTCGGAAGGGAGCCCGATCAGGCAGGACTTGACTCATGGGTCAGCGCGATCGACGGCGGCACTTCGAGGGAAGTTGTCATCAACGGCTTTATCGATTCCGTGGAATGGGCTAACCTTTGCTGCCGTTATGACATCATCAGCGGAGGAGCAGCAGAGCCTACGGTTGACAGGGAGCCCAATGAAGCTACGATCGATTTCGCCACAAGGCTTTATACCACGTGCCTTAACCGTGAAGCCGATCCAGAAGGTCTTATGGCCTGGGCCAGACAACTCGCCAACCAGAGAGATACGGGTACCGGCGCTGCAAGAGGATTTTTCTTCAGCGAAGAGTTTACAAGGCAGAATGTATCCAATGATGAGTTCGTTAACAGGCTTTACAGGACGTTTATGGGACGTGAGGCAGATGAGGCAGGATTTACTGCCTGGGTAGCGCAGCTTGATAACGGGGTTTCCCGTGAGGAAGTCTTTAACGGATTTGCGGAGTCACCGGAGTTCGCGAGGATCTGCGCATCTTATGGCATAATCAAGGGCTCCTGATCTCCGGATAATAAGGTTATTGACCACGGGGCTGTCTTCCTTCGCGAAGGCAGCCACAGTCTTGACCGCGATCTGAAAAATCAATATGATCTTTCGCACCCTGCCTTAACCGGCAGGGTGTTTTTGTTTGGGTTAAGCCGGAAATTGTATCAGCAGATCCCGTACGATAATTGATCTATCCTATTGAGTTTATAATTATAAACCAAAATCTATATCAAATATAAATTATCATGTTATAATTTGGTTATTATTTGGTCTTAGGAGGATGGATATGAGAAAAGTAAGATTCATGTCTGCACTACTTTCAGGAGCAATGACGGTAGGTATGTTTCCGCTTGCTCTGACGGCGGATGTTTCTCCGATCCGGTTAAATTCCGAGAATATCCCTGATGAAGCATTAAGAGCTTATATTGCGGAACGTTTTGACAGAAACAGCGACGGGATCCTCAATGCACAGGAGATCGATGACGTCAGGCAGATCAAGGCGGAAGATCTCCATATATCGGATCTTACCGGTCTTGACCTTTTTCCGAGACTTCATACTTTGTGGGTAGATGATAATGATCTGACAACACTTGATCTGTCCGGTATTACGTCATTACGTGAAGTAACGGCAAGAAATAACAATATTACTTCGGTAGATCTTTCCGGGATGACCGGGTTGCAGAAGATCGACCTGGATCACAATCACCTGTCATCGATCGATCTTTCCGGACTTGATAATCTGACTTCCCTGGGACTTGGTGATAATGATCTCTCAAGTTTTGACGCCCGCGGACTGGGTTTGCAGGCACTTGATCTTAGGAGCTGTGAATATCTGACCGATCTTAAGGTCGGAAGTGATGCCTTAACCTCTCTCGATATTCAAAACTGCAGTAATATCACTTCTCTTGACGTTTCCGCATGTCCGAATATTACTCACATGTATTTGCACGGAACAGGAATCATGGAGATCGATTTTTCAAACAATCTGGCTCTTATGCAGGATGTTGCTTCTTGCGATTGCGAATTGGAGACAGGTTGGGAAGAATATGATTATCTTGAATACACCGAGCTTCTTGAGCAGGGGCAATATTCAAGTATGAGACTTATTCATTTTACGATCAATCCCGATGTCTATATAACATGGCCTTCCGGTGCTGACATTACGATCCCTACTCCCACAATAGATCCCGATAACCCTGTTACAGAGCCCGTACCGCCCCGTGTGGAGATACCGGACGAGCCCGGCGTATCCGGATTCGTTGAGAGGCTTTATGCAGTAGCGCTCGGCAGATCATCCGATCCGGCCGGTAAGCAGAACTGGATCGATGCCATTACTTCCGGAGCCAATACCGGAGCCGATGCCGCGAGAGGATTCCTTTTAAGCCCTGAGTTCGTTAATTCCGAAATGACAACAACTGAATTTGTTTATGTGCTCTACAGAACATTTTTCGGAAGGGAACCTGACAGAGCAGGCCGTATTTCCTGGATCAATGCGATAAATGACGGCGCTTCCAGAGAAGAAGTCATCAACGGTTTTATCAATTCAACCGAGTGGGCTAACCTGTGTCTCAGTTATGGTATCAATAGCGGCGGATCTGCTGCTCCCAATATTGAAGTCGAGCCTAATTCCGCTACGATAGAGTTTGCAACAAGACTTTATACAACGTGTCTTAACAGAAATGCCGATGAGAACGGTATGATGGCCTGGGCCAGACAACTCGCCAACCAGAGAGATACGGGTACCGGCTCTGCAAGAGGATTTTTCTTCAGCGAAGAGTTTACAAGGCAGAATGTATCCAATGATGAGTTCGTTAACAGGCTTTACAGGACGTTTATGGGGCGTGAGGCAGATGAGGCAGGATTTACTGCCTGGGTAGCACAGCTTGATAACGGAGTTTCGCGTGAGGAAGTCTTTAACGGGTTCGCCGAGTCTCCCGAGTTCTCGAGGATATGCGCAAGTTACGGAATAATCAGATAATTATCTCAGGAGGTTAGAATGAAAAGAGCAAAGATACTGTCGGCATTTTTATGCGGAACAATGATGGTAACCATGGTTCCTCAGGTCCTCATGGCTGATGAAGAGGATGATACTTCAGAAGTCTCTGAAGATACCCGGATCGAGATCACGGAAGCGACTTTCCCTGATGAGGTTTTCAGGAATTATATATCACGTAATGCCGATACTGATCATGACGGGTTTCTGTCATATGATGAGATCGATGTTTTTGAAGTGGTTGAGCTTACCGGTATCGCCAGTGATATTCATGATCTTACAGGTATCCGTTATCTGAAAAGACTTGTAAGATTCAGGGCTGACGGAGCTCAGATCTCCACTGTTGATCTGTCAGGTCTTGATTATCTTGAATATTTTATGATAGAGGATTCGCCTCTTTCTTCCATTACTCTGGATAATGAGAGACTTGAAGCTATATATTTGAGCGGAACAGGCCTTTCGACTATTGATGTAACAAACTGTCCTGCCCTGAAGTGTCTGGATATCCTGGATACGGAGATCTTTTTTCTGGATGTATCCGGTAACCGGGCCTATTCAAACCGTTTGAGCAATGCTGTTCTTTGGTTTGAAGGGGATACATTCGGAGAATCGCAAAATAATGCGGCCTTTTATGTAACTAATGTAAGAGAGAATACGGATACGACTTCAAGTGCCGAGGGTGTGCTTATGGCCAATGACGGGATCATCTTCCGCTTTGCTCCTTCCGAAGGTCAGGAAGAATTGCCGGATTATGACCCGTCAACATTAACTGAGACCGGTATTGCCGGATTCGTAGAGAGAATGTACACAGTAGCGCTTAATCGTGCTTCCGATCCTGCCGGAAAAGCGGACTGGATCGCATCCGTTACCGAACGCGGCGGATCAGGTGCCGATGTTGCCAGAGGATTCCTTCTTAGTCCCGAGTTTCTTAATAAGGGGTATTCGGATGTTGATTTTGTTACTGTTCTTTACAGGACGTTCTTTAACCGTAATCCTGACGATGCCGGACTGGTCGCCTGGGTCAATGCTCTTTCTAACGGCGCATCAAAACAGGATATCATCGAAGGTTTCATCAATTCCACCGAGTTTGCAAATCTTTGCCTGACATATGGTATTGCCTGCGGCGGAACCGGTGTTCCCAATATCGAGGTCGAGCCTAATTCCGCTACTATCGAATTTGCCACAAGGCTTTATACGACATGCCTCGGCCGTGACGCCGATGAGCCCGGTATGCTTGCCTGGGCCAGGCAACTTGCCAATCAGAGAGATACAGGTACGGGAGCAGCCAGAGGATTCTTCTTCAGCGAAGAGTTCACAAGACAGAATGTTTCTAACGAAGAGTATGTAAACAGGCTCTACAGGACATTCATGGGCCGTGAAGCAGATGAGGCAGGATTTACTGCCTGGGTAGCGCAGCTTGATAACGGGGTTTCCCGTGAGGAAGTCTTTAACGGATTTGCGGAGTCACCGGAGTTCGCGAGGATCTGCGCATCTTACGGCATAATCAAGGGCTCCTGATCTCCGGATAATAAGGTTATTGACCACGGGGCTGTCTTCCTTCGCGAAGGCAGCCTCGTTTTTGATCTATTCATTTTTATTTTTCGAGAATGTCAAAAATATATGTCATTGGTAAATTGCAGATGATATAATCGTATTATATTATTTTTAGGAGGATAGATATGAAAAGAACAAAATTACTGTCCGCATTCCTATGCGGAACGATGATGGTTACAATGATCCCCGGTGTTCTTTCTGCTGACGAGGAGGATGTCAGCACCGAAGAAGAAGTCAACACCGAAGAGGGACAGGACGGTCCGCGTTATGAGATAACGGAAGCAACATTCCCGGATGATGCATTCCGTGCTTTCATTCTTTCACATGCGGATACCGACGGGGACAGTTTCCTTAACGGAGAGGAGCTCATGAGCTTTACCCGGCTCAATATCGAGGATATAGCTTCCGATATTCATGATCTCACGGGAATACGTTACCTGATCGGTCTTAAGGGGATCGATGCAGACGGAGTTCAGATCAGTTCACTTGATATCTCCGGGCTTGATTATCTGGAATACATTACTCTAGAAGAGTCTTCGCTTACGTCGCTGACTTTGGATAATGAGAGTCTGATGATTATCGATCTCCGTGATGCGCGTCTTTCGTCGATCGATATCTCATCATGTCCTGCACTTCAGATCCTTGATATCCTGGATACGGATATAATGGTCCTGGATATGACAGGCAATCAGGCATTTTCCGATCGCATGAGGGCTTCAGTCGTTCTGAGTCAGGGCGGTCACTTAACTCACTATAGGGGTGATACTTCGTTTGATTCCAGAAATGAATATATCCTTTATGCTACAAACGTTGTACAAGTGACTCCCACTTCCACGCGTTCCGATTTGGTCCTTACGGCCAATAACGGTATCGTTTTGAGATATGCGCCTTCTCCCGATGACGATACTACCCCTCTTCCGGATTATGACCCGAGTCTTTTCACGGAACCCGGAGTAAGCGGTTTTGTCGGCAGAATGTATACCGTAGCTCTTAACCGTGAGGCTGATCCCGTCGGTAAGGCGGACTGGATAGCTGCGGTTACCGAGCGCGGCGGTTCCGGAGCCGAGGTTGCCAGAGGCTTCCTGATGAGCCCCGAGTTCCTTAATAAGGGTTATTCGGACATTGATTTTGTTACTGTTCTTTACAGGACATTCTTTAACCGTAATCCCGACGATGCCGGTCTTGCTGCGTGGGTAAACGCACTTGCTTCAGGCGTTTCCAAGGAGGAGATCATCGAAGGTTTCATCAATTCCACCGAGTTTGCTAATCTTTGCCTGTCTTACGGTATCACATGCGGAGGAACAGGTGTTCCCAATATCGAGGTCGAACCTAATTCCGCTACCATCGAATTTGCCACAAGACTTTATACAACTTGCCTCGGCCGTGACGCCGATGAGCCCGGTATGCTTGCGTGGGCTAGGCAACTCGCCAACCAGAGAGATACGGGTACGGGTGCTGCAAGAGGATTCTTCTTCAGTGAAGAATTCACCAGACAGAATGTATCTAACGAAGAGTATGTAAACAGGCTCTACAGGACATTCATGGGCCGTGAGGCTGACGAAGCAGGATTCAGTGCGTGGGTAGCCCAGCTTAATGCCGGAACATCCCGTGAGGAAGTCTTTAACGGATTCGCCCAGTCTGTCGAGTTCACGAGGATCTGCGCTTCGTATGGGATCATAAAAGGATCGTAATATCGGAAATATACGATCGATATATCACGAAAAGGGCTGTGAAGGAGATCGACTTCACGGCCCTTTTATATTTTTGAAATGGTAAGCGAATGTCATAACAGGATTAAGGTTATTTTAAGAATAGTTAAGATATGATAAAGATATCTTGAGGATTGATTTTTTCTAAAATATTCATGATATAATTTTTTTAATTTTATGGATAGGAGGATAGATATGAAACACAAAAAATTAGTATCAGCAGTACTTTCGGGGGCTATGATGGTATCTATGATACCTCAGGTCTTATCGGCAGACACCACAGATGAACTCGGATCGGATCAGGAGGATATCGTCTTTTCCGACCATAATACGGAAAGTGATATTACCATTGATTCAACGAGCTTTCCGGATCCGGAATTCAATGCTTATGTCAGGGAGAATTATGATACCGACTCTGACGGGATCCTGAGTGCTTCCGAGATCGGCTCTGTTAAGGAGATCGATGTACATGGGAGAGGTATCGCGAGCCTGGAGGGGATCAGATCCTTTACTTCTCTTGAAAAACTCGTCTGTGCGACGAACGAGTTGACAACTCTTGATCTGTCCGGGATGACAACTCTTGAATTAGTCAACTGCACAAGTAACTCGATTTCTTCTCTTGATGTGTCAGGTCTTAGTAATCTCACGATGCTTATGGCTGACCGTAATGAACTTAGGGAGATCGATGTCCGCGAATGCGATAATCTTCAGTATCTTACAGTTTCTTATAACCACATATCTGAACTTTTGCTTTCGCATATGGATGAACTTCTCCTCCTGTCATGTTCTCATAATGAAATGGAAACACTGTATGTCTCGGGAGCTAAAGTCTCACAGATATCCTGCGAGAATAATAACCTCACGGGTATAGATGTGTCTTTTGTTCCCAATCTTTCGTGCCTCTGGTGTTTTGCAAATGAGATAGATGCGCTTGATCTCAGAAATACTCCCAAACTTGCAGAAAATATAAGAAACTCAGAGCAGGAGAGGTCTTCTGTGGAAAGCGATCCTGTCGACATCTATTCGCAGCCCACCGAAAATGAGCATGTATATTTTTACTGCCTTATGGTTACCCCCGGTACGATCCTTTATATGCCGGAGAGTACCGAGCCTACGACTACGACTACACCTGCACCTGCCGTTGAGATCCCTGATGAGCCCGGAGTATCCGGATTTGTCGAGAGACTTTACTGCGTAGCTCTTGGAAGAAGATCCGATGCGGAAGGTAAGCAGAACTGGATCGATGCGATCACATCCGGCGCCAACACGGGTGCAGATGCCGCCAGAGGATTCCTCTTAAGCCCGGAGTTCCTTAACAAGGATATGAGCACATCCGAATTCGTAGACATTCTTTACAGGACATTCTTCGGAAGAGAGCCTGACCAGAACGGTCACGATGCATGGGTAGCTGCTATCAACAACGGCGCATCCAAGGAAGAAGTCATCAACGGATTCATCAACTCCACGGAGTGGGCAAATCTCTGCGTCTCCTACGGTATCAGCAGCGGCGGAACTGGTGTTCCCAATATTGAGGTCGAACCTAATTCCGCTACCATCGAATTCGCCACAAGGCTTTATACGACATGCCTCGGCCGTGACGCCGATGAACCCGGTATGCTTGCGTGGGCTAGGCAACTCGCTAACCAGAGAGATACGGGTACGGGCGCTGCCAGAGGATTCTTCTTCAGCGAAGAGTTCACAAGACAGAATGTATCTAACGAAGAGTACGTAAACAGGCTCTACAGGACATTTATGGGCCGTGAGGCTGACGAAGCAGGCTTCAGTGCTTGGGTTGCCCAGCTTAATGCGGGAACATCCCGTGAGGAAGTCTTTAACGGATTCGCTCAGTCTGTCGAGTTCACGAGGATCTGCGCTTCTTACGGCATAATCAAGGGATCCTGATCACCGACCATCAGATTACTGACCACGGGGCTGTCTTCCTTCGCGAAGGCAGCCCTTTTTGTGCATCCGATGGGGGGCTCATTACTGCCCCCTGCTTTTGGCAATCTCCCTGAAAGCACATGTAGCCGGATCCCTGTTGCTTGCTGTTTGGAATATTGATTACAACCTTTTTCGCGAAAAATCGAAAAAAGGTTGTAGTGATGGTAAAAAAAATCATCAAAAAGGTTGTATGTAAGGTCTGAAAACAGCGAAAAAGGTTGAATGAAAGGTCACTGATTTATGAAAAAGGTTGAATCCTACCTGGCGGGTAGGTATTGTGTGGACGGCCTTCAGTTCCTCAGATTAAATAAACAGGTCATTTGAGTAACAACACCGGAGTTGTATAATTATTCTTATGACAAATCTACTTATCAGGCTGTTCATAAAGGACAAGGAGAAGGGCGACCGTCATCAGTACGGTGTCATGGCAGGTATCGTGGGGATATGCTGCAATCTCCTGCTCGCGGTCTTTAAGATCATTACCGGTATCCTGACCGGAGCGGTCTCCATTGCCACGGATGCGGTCAACAATTCGTCCGATGCCGTCTCGTCGATAATCACTCTGGTAGGGTTCAAGATATCGGGTAAGCCCGCCGACCGTGAGCACCCGTACGGTCACGGCAGGGTAGAGTACATTACCGGTTTTATCGTGGCGGCGGCCGTTATAGCAGTTGCGCTGACGCTTCTCAAGGAATCTGTTTCCAATATATTTAATCCGACCGAGCTTGATGTCAGTATATCTACGCTGGTCGTGCTTGTTGTCTCGATCGGCATCAAGATCTGGATGAGCCTTTTCTACGGAAAGATAGCGAAGAAGATCTCCTCGGAAGCCATGAGAGCCACGGCGGCAGACAGCAGAGCAGACTGCATCACGACGGGAGTCGCACTGCTTTCGGTCTTAATGATGCTCGTGTTCAATATAAACGTCGACGGTTATGCCGGCGCGATCGTATCCCTGTTTGTTATCTGGTCGGGTATCAAGGCTGCCGGAGATACGCTGAAACCATTGCTCGGAAGCGCTCCCGATAAGGAACTTATCGAAAAGATAGAGAAGGAAGCCCGAAGCCATGAGAAAGTGCTCGGAGTCCATGATATAAGAGTCCACGAATACGGTCACGACGTGATAGTCGCCTCCGGTCATATAGAAGTACCTTATGATATGTCGCTCGTTGAGGCTCATGAGATGGTCGATGCTATCGAGAAGAACATTCTATCGTCAGGTCTTGTTACCGAGATGACCTTTCACGTCGATCCCGTCATGACAGATGATGAGGAGATGATAGATCATCGCGAAAAGATCCTCAATGCTCTGAAGGCTCTGGATCCGAAAGCCGATCTTCACGATTTCAGGATGATCCATGCGGCAGATACGGATACGCTTATCTTTGAGATACTGGTCCCTTATGAAGTCAGTATGACGGACGACGAACTGAGGGCATACGTAAGCGACAAAAAGCTTATTGGGGACAGATGTGAATGTAAGATAATCGTTGACCGCGAGTGATCATATATTGCTCGCTAAGGTCCTCCGCGCTTCGCTTGTGCGGAAATCGCTCGCAAATATGATCACTCGCCTGCAGTTTTCCGGAATGAAGCCGCCAGAGAGTTTATTGCTCGCTAAGGTCCTCCGCGCTTCGCTTGTGCGGAAATCGCTCGCAAAAAACATCACTCGCCTGCGGTTGTGCGGAAGTCGCTCGCAAATATGATCACTCGCCTGCAGTTTTCCGGAATGAAGCCGCCAGAGAGTTTTTTGCTCGCTAGGGTCCTCCGCGCTTCGCTTGTGCGGAAATCGCTCGCAAATATGATCACTCGCCTGCTGAAGGTCGTTCCCAAAAGCACCGCGAGTGATATTATTTTCCGGATATAAAAGTAAGCACCATCATAAGAGTAAAGAAGACCGCAAATGAGATCGTTCCTTTATCGGAATGCTTTTCGGTGATCATCGACGGGATCGTCTCTTCGATAACGAGGAAGGTCATCGCGCCGCCCGTAAGGGACATTATAAACGGCAGGCTACCCGGGATTGCGTTAACCAGTATTATCGTTGCTATTCCGAGGACCGGTTCCACGACGCCGGAGATGACTCCCATCAGAAATGACTTGCCCTTTTCTTCGCCGCCGGCTCTTAAAGGCGATGAAACGAATGCGCCTTCAGGGATATTCTGTATGGCGATACCGATAGTAAGCGCGAGCGCGACCGCGACGGTGATATCTCCGAAAGTATTGAGAAAAGCGGCATAGACCGCGCCAACAGCCATACCCTCGGGAATGTGATGGATTATCTCAGAGAGAACGACCTTACCGGAGAATCCGAGCTTGCTCGAAGGGCCTTCATCGGCATTTGTAAAAACATGAGTATGAGGTACCGCCTTGTCGAGCAGATACTGGAAAGCGGTACCGATGATGAATCCGGCGGCTGCCATATATATCATGCCGCAGTTAATAGCGGGGTATAGGAGTGCCCATATCGAGCATGCCATCATGATCCCGCCGGCCATTCCCGTAAGTATCAGCTTCAGGCTGTCTCTGATCTTATCCCTGATAACAAATACGAATGCCGATCCGATGACTGTCCCCGCAAAAGGTATAAGAAGTCCGAAAAGGACATCGCTGTTGTTCATGAACTCGATGATACCGAAATGCTCGAGGATGATCTTGATACCGATAAAGATCAGGACGATACCGCCCGCGGCTTCTGCACCGGACTTGTATCTGGCGCCGAAGACGTTTCCTATACGTACACCGAATGCTGAGAAGACAAAGGTTGTTACTGTGATGATCAGACAGGCGATAACAGTATTGATAAGGACCGGCGCATTGATGATATTGACCGGTACCGCGACAAAAGTAATGCCGACGGCAAGGGCGTCGATCGATGTCGCTACGGCCATCATGAACATCGTTTTGATATTGAATCCCGGCTTGGTCTCTTCCTCTTCTTTTGAAAAGGCTTCTCTTAACATGTTCGTGCCTATGATCGCCAGAAGGATAAAGGCGAGCCAGGGAGCTATCTTGTTGATGATGTTTTCAAATCTGGTTCCGAGGACGAATCCGATAAACGGCATAAGTCCCTGGAATCCTCCAAACCAGATACTGCAGATCAGGCTCTCCTTAAAAGAGACCTTTTTTGTCTCGAGACCTTTGCAGATAGATACGGCAAAAGCATCCATCGAGAGACCTATAGCCAAAAGTATCAATTCGATAATTCCCATAGCTTACTGATTATATCACAGACAGTTGCATCGGTATTCTGCTCTTTTGTATAATCCTAGATATATCCCTTGAGAGCAAGGAGGACTTCATATGCGCAGAAGATTCGGAAGCGGTCTGGTCTCGCTTTTGGCAGCGGTATCGATCATCTTTGGGTGTTTTTCAGCGGTATCTGCCGATGTTGCGGTTACAGATTGCAGGGAGATGGTTGTAGGGCAGGAATACAGGGTGGACAACACCCACGGTGCTCTTTCCAACTGGTTTGAGTTTACTCCCGGAAACAGCGACATCTATGCTTTCAGGACTGTCAGCCCCGGCTACGATCCCATCCTTCTTCTTTTCGATGAGCAGATGAACCTTCTCTCGTATAACGCTGATATCAATACTAATGAAAGCAATGAGTCTTATCTGGCATATCCTCTTGAGGCCGGGACCAGATACTATATAAAGGCGATGAGACAGTTCTATTCTGACGACAGCCTGACTTACAGAGTTATCGGAAGTTCCGGATACGGGCTTTATGTGGAACAGGGAGGTGTATACGGCACTCTTACCATAAATCAGGATCTCGTTGATCAGGGCACGGACTGCAGATGTACCTGTCCTAAGATGAATATAGTAAAGATGGATATCATAGGAGCAGATGCGGATACTATTTTCGTATGGTACGGTCCGAACGGACTTCTTAATACCACAGGTGATCACTATGAGTTCCAGATGGGGATATTTGCAGGATATCGTGAATACTATTGCCTGGTAAACAAAGGCGGTCTTTCGGTACGTATCAATTTCAAGGTGGCTTTGCCTCTCCCGACGATAGGGGGCAGATCGGGTAATGCGGGATATGAAGCATTCCTTCTGGATCCCGGAGCGGAGTTCGTATTTGATGAAGAGATATCTAATCCTTCCGATGCCAGCTTCATATCATCAGTTACTTCGTTAACAGGCAATAATGAGATCAGTGAGGATACACCGTTTACCATTGGATCAGTCGAGGGTACGGACGTCTGCTGTTATCTGACTGCCATATTAAACGGACAGATGTTTACAGGCAAATCCTATTTTCTGTTTGTCCTGGATGATTCGGTCGAAGAAGTGACGGTTAATACTCCTCATGAGTCGTCTTTTGACGGATCATCTTACACCGGATATCAGGTGCTGTCATTTACTCCTGAACAGACGGGTCACTATACTGTCTCTTCAGAGGGACTGGAAGGATGTACGCGCTTCACTGCCATGTTTGATCCTGACCGCAGCATTATAGCTTCTTTTCCCGACCGGACGATAAACAGTTCCGATGAACATGAAATGTTTATACTCAATTATGTGGAGGAGATGACAGAATCCGAGTTTGATGCGTATATTAAGAATGATGTTACTTTCGAGGTTGATCTCGAAGCGGGCAGAACGTATTATTTATGCACTATGTTTAACGGTCAGGGAGAGGGAACCGTAACTTTCACATATAATGATCCCGGTGAGCCGGATCCCACCACTGATACACCTACACCGGAACCTGCTTCGGATACTCCGGCACCATCCACGCCGGCTCCGTCTACTCCCGCACCTTCCACACCCGCTCCGGTAACGGAACCTGCTTCTCCTTCGGAAGGGTATAGCGTATCAGACTTCGTCGAGAGACTTTATACGGTCGCGCTCGGCCGTTCTTCCGATCCCGTCGGCAAGTCCGAATGGATCGCGGCAGTGACCGAAAGAGGAGAGACCGGTGCTGATCTTGCCAGGGGATTCCTCTATAGCCCGGAGTTCCTGAATAAGGATGTATCCAATACCGATTTTGTTAAAGTGCTCTACAGAACTTTCTTCAACAGGGAACCTGATGCTGAAGGACTCGCAGGATGGGTAGCCGTACTTGACAACGGTGAACCGAAACAGAACGTAATAGAAGGCTTTATCAATTCCACCGAGTGGGCCAACCTCTGTCTTCTTTACGGCATCAGAAACGGCGGTACCGGAGTCCCTTCCATAACGGTAGAACCAAATGAGAGGACTATCGAATTCGCCACCAGGCTCTATACGACCTGTCTTGGAAGAGCAGCCGAGGAAGGCGGCATGATGGCCTGGGCAAGACAGCTTTCCAATCAGAGAGATACGGGTACTGGCGCAGCGCACGGATTCTTCTTCAGTGAAGAGTTTACCCGTCAGAACGTATCAAACGCCGAGTTCGTCAACCGCCTGTACCGGACTTTCATGGGCCGTGAGGCCGACGAAGCGGGCTTCAGCGCATGGGTAGCCCAGCTCGATTCGGGCGTCAGCCGCGAAGAGGTCTTTAACGGATTTGCGGGATCAGTCGAGTTCGGCAGGATCTGCGCAGATTACGGCATCATAAGATAAGTAAACAGTTACTCTATATACGGCCCCGTGATCGTTCTGACCGCGGGGTCTTTTTATTTCATTTTCAAAACTCCCGATCATCTTTTCGAAAAATTTGATAAGTACATAAAGAATACACATCTTATGTTTATACTCGCGTCATAAGTTTATTGATCTTACAAAAAAAGGGAGGATTACTAAATGAACAATCTGACGAAAAAGATGACCGCAGGACTTGTTACGGCCGCCGTTCTCGGTACGGGCTTTGGTACCGTTATGGCTGACAGCAGCCCGTGGGAAGGGAAGCGCATCTGGGAGATCGGTGAATTCGGTTTATACAATTACGATCTTACTCCGGAAGATCCGTGTGTCTGGCTCGAGTACACACCGGCTGTAACGTCGGTATATGAGTTCAGGATGGATAACTACGACGGAGCTGACTATGATATCGAGGCTTATGATATCAACGGCGCGAAAGTCACGATAGAAGAGCAGGGAATATATTTCAGTGATCCGGGTATTACGATGTACCGGACCCGGCTTGAAGGCGGCGTAAGCTATCATTTCCGTGCCGGAATGATCAACGGATCGATAACGGAAGACCGCAATTTCTTTTTGTCTGTTGCCCCTTCCCGATACGACTCGAAAGTAAACTGTGAACACGGGGGTTCCGTGACTCTGGATGCCACACTTGCCGGCTTTGAAGGAATGGGTGCGTTTACTTATGAATGGGTCGATGAGAATTCGAATGTTCTGACGGACACGCCTGTATGTACATTATCTGACATAGATATCGGAAGACATCTCACATGTTTTGTGTCTCTGGAAGACAGGATCATGACTTCAATAGGATATGATATCGTACTGGAGAACCATCTCCGCAGTACTGCGACTGAGGCGGAATGTAATATCCTGGTTACTTCGGGTTCTTCAGTAACAATGGATCCCAAGTTCGCAGGAGACGATATGACCGGAGCTTCTTATCACTGGTATATGTTGACCCGTGGCGAAGGGATAGAGACGATCGGAACCGAACCTACGCTGACTTTGCCGTCTGTCAGCGGAAACTGTGCCATAGGGTGCGGTGTGACGGACAGATATAATAATTTTATTAACTGCGTATTCTATATCTGCACTTTCGACGCTTCTGATGTTACGGAGCTGGTTCCCGATAACACATATTCGATCGATCTCCGAGATAAGGCACTGTTTATCTATGAGTTCACTCCTTCCGCTGCCGGAGATTACAGGATCTCTTCGACGGGTGATGCTGATTCATATGTTGCTGTTTTTGACGCGGATCTTCACACGATATCGGCGCACGATGATATCGATAATAGTAGCGAGAACTATAATTTCGATCTGACGACACACCTTGAAGCCGGAAAGACATATTACATCATTGTAAGACACGTTGGATATTATACTCAGATAGATGCGCAGGATCCTACACGTACATCTTTTGTATTCACCCGTGTGAATGCTCCCGAACCGGCGCCTGCAGTTACGGAAGCACCTTCAGTAACCGAAGCTCCCGCCGCAGGAGCATCAGGAAGTAATGTATCTGATTTTGTCGAAAGACTCTATACCATAGCTCTCGGAAGATCTTCCGATGAATACGGTAAGATCGCCTGGATCGAGGCCGTAACTGTCCGCGGAGAGACCGGTGCGGATCTGGCAAGAGGATTCCTTTACAGTGATGAATTCCTGAACAGCAATGTCAGTAACGAGGAGTTTGTCTGCATCCTTTACCGTACATTCTTCGGCCGCGAGGCTGACAGATCAGGACTTGAAGGATGGGTAAACGCACTTTCGGAAGGACAGTCCAGACGTGACGTTATCGAAGGCTTCATCAACTCCACCGAATGGGCCAACCTCTGCATCATCTACGGTATCAGATGCGGCGGAACAGGTTCTGCTTCCGTCGAAGTCGAGCCTGACGAAAACGTGATCGGTTTTGCTACAAGGCTTTATACGACATGCCTCGGAAGAACTGCAGATCAGGCAGGTATGACGGCATGGGCAAGACAGCTTGCCAATCAGAGAGATACCGGTACGGGTGCCGCAAGAGGCTTCTTCTTCAGCGAGGAATTTACCCGCCAGAACGTATCCAATGCCGAGTTCGTCAACCGCCTGTACAGAACATTTATGGGACGCGAAGCCGATGCAGCAGGATTCAATGCCTGGGTAGCACAGCTGGATTCGGGCGTATCCCGTGAGGAAGTCTTTAACGGCTTCGCGCAGTCGCAGGAGTTCGGCGGGATCTGCAGCAGCTATGGAATATTAAGATGATTTACGGCGGAAGTACGACCTGACAGTTTTTTTTCCGTCATATAATATGCAGACAAAAATACATAGATAAGGAGATACAGAGAATGAACAAAAAACTTAAAGCAACGTCAATTGCTGTACTGACAGCAACAATGGTCCTGGCATCTTTGCCCGTCTCATCCATGGCAGCAGGCTATAATCCCAAATATGGCAGCGGAGATTTCTGGAGGATCGGCAGACCGAGCAATTACAGCAGATATGTAGATGTCGGAGATGCCAACGAAGACGGATACATCAATATTTCTGACTATATCGAGATCTGTAATACCGTCAATTACGGTTGGAGCAAGGGCCCTAAGACAACATGGGAGAGGTTCAGATATTCCATTGGTCTGTGGAGGACTCCCGATCACATGGATATCAACGGTGACGGCCGTGTCACCCATCAGGATGCCGATATCCTTCTCGCTTGCCTGTTACAATCAGGCGGATATTGATCCGCACACAGATCTGCATGCATACTTAACTGCCTGATCCTGTCTGCATAGGGCAGTGCATGATAAGCAAATAAATGAAGGGGCTGTCTCAAGATAAAATTGAGACAGCCCCTATTCGGTTGTATGTGCTTATAGATTACTTGATGATCCCGTATGAAGCACAGATCCTGGCGAATTCGGGAGACTGTGCAAATCCTTCGAAAATAGCTTCGCGGGATACGCCGTCACTAAGCTGCGCTACCCATGCGGTAAAGCCCGCTTCGTCAGCTTCACGGCCCATGAATGTCCTGTAAAGACGGTTGATGTATTCTTCGTCGGAGACATTCTGGTTTGTGAACTCGGGACTGAAGAAGAATCCTCTTGCGGCTCCGGAACCGGTCTCACGCTGGTTGGCGATCTGACGTGCCCATGCCATCATGCCGTTCTCATCGGCGGCTCTTCCTAGACATGTCGTGTAGAGTCTGGTGGCAAAGTCTATGGTAGCCTGATTGGGCTCGACCTCGATACTGGGGACTCCCGTTCCGCCGCTGGCGATACCGTAGAGGAGACAGAGGTTAGCCCACTCGGTGGAGTTGATGAATCCCTCGATTACGTGTTCCTTGGACTCGCCGTTCTCGAGAACTCTTACCCATGCGGCCAAACCTTCAGCGTCTGCTTCACGGTCGAAGAAGGTGCTGTAAAGAATGCCAACGAACTCTTCATTTGTGACTTCCATATTCAGGAACTCAGGACTATAGAGGAAGCCTCTGGCAACATCGGCACCCGTCTGGCCACGGAGTGTAACCGCGTCGACCCAATCCTGTCTGCCGGAAGGATCGGAAGATCTTCCCAGCGAGATGGTATAGAGTCTCTCGACAAAACTGCTTACACCTTCTTCGGCTGAAGAGGAGGGTCCGGCAGGTGCTGCCGTAGGTTCCGTTGTGGGTTCTGCTGAGGGCTCTGCTGTAGGCTCAGCGGAAGGAGCTTCTGTCGGCTCTGTCGAAGGCGATGTCGTAGGTTCGGTGGTAGGTTCTGTAGCAGGAGAAGGAGTTGTCTCGCCTGATGAACCGTTGCCGCCCGAGGGTTCTGTCGAGCCGATATATGTTTCCGTGTATGTCGCAGTGTATGTTGTATCGGAATTAACGGGACCGAGTGAAGGCGTCCAACCTGCAAATGTATAAGATACAGTCTCTGTTGAGGGCCTTGTGGGGTCTTCCCAGATGTATGTGGGAACATTATTGGCTGTTACCGTAAGATCATGAAGAAGAGTCCCGTCATGATCGACGAAATTGACCGTATATGTATCATACTCACCCTCAACAGATAATTCGACTCCGCCGCCCTTGGGAACTTCTACGCAGAAGTTGCCGTCGGCATCGGGAGTGATCTCCACGCCGTTATTATATGCTCTGGTGATGTTAAATCCGCTTTCGGATCTTAAGTAGACGGTTTCACCCTCGTGAGCGCATTCGTATCCGTGGCTCTGCGAAAGGGGATCGCCGTTTGCATCTGTTACATAAAGAACATCCCCCGCAGCCGGCTGATCGACTCTGATGATGTAGTTGATCTGAGCTTCAAGTTCGGGATATGTCGTCATTGTTCTTTGACGGTTCAGTGTGTTGGTGGTAACTACGCAGGGAGTACCTTCAAAATCTCTGGGGATGATCCTCCAGACTGTTAATGAAATATCTGTTGACGGTGTTTCATCATAAGAGCATACAACGGTAAACCCGGGATTTGCGCCTGTTACTGTTCCGTCGACCAGAAAATCAGAATGAGCCTGATCTTCATTGTTTATATAGATGGCAGCCATAGTGGTTGATGTAACATCTCCGATAATACTTGCAGTATGAGAAGCACGATCCGCAGTATTATCATAAATGGCATATTCTCTGGATACCAGATTTCCTGTAATGGTGGCATTATATTCGGCATTATCATGAATGTAATTACGGAGACAACGGCCACCGACACCGTTGATCGTACTGTTTCCGGTCATAGTGATGTCAGCATGTGAGGAACCGCTGCAATTTGTTTGGATACCATTGTCCGGCGAAGTTATATCTCCGTTAATAGTGAGGTTGAACTGACTGTTTCCGTCGATCTGGTTTTCGAAAGTTCTGTCTTGGCTTTGGAGATCACCGTTGACTGATATTGTTGAAGCAGAGTTGTTGTTCAGTTGGGAATAAATGCAATAACCATGTGAATACATGTCTCCGGTTACGTTGATAGTGGAGCTGCTTGTATTGTTTACGTTATTATAGATTCCGAGACCGTAGCGGTTGTTTTCATTGTTTATCCCGCCTGTTACCGTGGCATTTGCGGCATGACCTGAGATGGATGTGACAGTGAGAGCGTATCCGTTTTCAACAGTGATGTTTCCGTATTCCGCTGTTACGTCACCGTTTGCTGCATTGATCTCCTGAGACTCGGTGTAATCATTTCCGTCTGCTGATACGGCGGGTCCGAATATGCCGAACATCAGGGACGATGTTACGATCGCCGAAGCGATCCTGAGTGATGTTTTTTTCATGTTTACCCCTTTCGAAAAATATAAAGCAATTAGGGAAAATTATACTATATAAATTTTATTTATCAATCAAAAGAGGAATATACCGCAGATCACCCGTAAAACATCTCTATCGCGCCGTCAGAGTCGCCTGCTATATCAAGAAGAGCGCTAGCCTGAAATGATGTTTGGATAGGCGGTCTTGATGTAACATAAGCTGCATTTGAGATTACGGTCAGAGTATCTGTATCACTGTCTTCAGAAGCTAATATCGGCTGGGCTCCGAAGAGCAGAGTTCCCGTGGATATATGATAGTCGCTGGATATGATCGCCAGATATCTTATCTCCGGATACGAATCTGCCAGGATACGGTTGGTGAACAGTGCGTTCTGTGCAGTCGTCAGAGACTGATCCTCGATGATTATCCGATCCGGATCGACCCCGTTCTCTATCAGCCATTGTGCCATGGAGCCGGCTTCGGTGACCGATCTGTCCTGGGAGGCTGTGGGACCTCCCGTACATGCGATATATGCGTTGGGATACTTCTCGGCGCTGGCCAGAGCCACACACAGTCTCTCGAGGAGTTCTTCTCTCATGGTACCGTCAGAGTTAAGCTGGAATCCCAGGACAACCAGACAGAGCTCACCGGTGTCGGGGAGACCGTCAGGAAGTACGTCAGGGTTGATGACAAGGTCGTTATCAGCGGTCTTCCAGAGCACGAGGATTCTCTCCCATCTGGATGCGGACAAGGGATCTGCCTGACGGAGTTCGTCCAATAATCCTGCCGTTCTCATTTCAGAATCCTCATCACCTGATGAATAAGCTTCGACCAGTTCACGAACGATCACGGCGGGATCCCTGTGAGAAGATTGCTCGGGAGCAGTGACGGTAACTGCCGTGGTGCTCTCGTAAGTCACGTCAGAGGGATCGATCTTTCCGGATGTGCATGCGGAAAGAAATATGCAAAGCGCTAATAACGGAGTGATCAACTTTTTCATATCTAATATTATATCTGATATCACGTATGATTTTTCTGCTTTTCTATGAAATGAGACTTTTCTCGGAAAAAGGGCATAATTTCTCCGTTTGTAAAAAAATATTTATGCGGTATAATTGTGAAGGTGAATTTTATAAGGGGTGGGATTTATATGATCAGTAATCTTAAACGATCGCTGGCTTTTGTTGTTGCAGCTTTTTCACTGGCGACAGGAAGCCTTAACGTAATGGCAACACCGGTAACAGAATTTACGAGGGATCAGGCAACTTCTTGTACGCTTGACGGAACGTATCAGGTGAACATTACTTCAGAAAATAACAGTTCGTGGTACTCTTTTACCGCACCTGAGGCCGGAACATATGCATTCTTTACTTCGGATGCCGGAGAATCAGATCCGCTTCTTCTCCTTTATGACAGCAATATTATGCCTATCAACTATAACGATGATGCCGGTGTCGGAGATGAAGAATCAGAGTCATATGTATCCGCAGTATTGGATGCGGGTGAGACTGTATATATCCAGGCGACACTCAGTGATTATGAGATCAGTAACGGAAGTTATCAGTTACACGTAACTAAGGGATTGGCTTTCTATTTTGATTATAACGGGGAAAAATACTATTACCCCTGGTTTGGTTACTTTATGTATATCGAAGGCGGAGATGATCTGGTATTAAGGGTTTCAGGGGATATTTCCTATAGAGTCACTGATGCGACCGGCGATCTTTCTGATTATATCGGCGGGGATGTGGTCTTTCAAGATGTTTGGAAGGGGAAGATCGGTACTGTCAATGTTCTGTTTTCAATAGGAGAATATGATTTTTTCAACTGCATTAATGTACGTTTTTCATACTATTCATATGAAGGCAATAGTGATGAGATGATATCAGGCTATGAAGGGTTTTCATATGAATACGTGATGGTCGATCCCGGTGACTCCTTTGAAGTAAATGATACATCCACTACCTGTTTTTTCTTTCCTTTACACGGTGGTTATCAATCTGCTTCGCGTGATCAGAATCTGCCCGACCCTGTAGTTGCAGACGGAGTCAGTACGATCAGCGTTACGGTCGAAGATATAACGGAATTTACATATGTAAGGATAATCGCGGATAATATCGATCGTCGCACATGGGCTGAAAGAGTACATAATATCTTTGTATCAGATCCGAATGCACCTCAGATGGAGATCGATACGAATTATCATGTAAGCGATACATTTCCGGGACAAGCAGTTCTTAATTTCACACCGAGGCTTACCGGGTCGTATACCATCAGTTCGCTGAATGTCAATAGTGGAGACGGTGAAGTATATGTGTTTGATCAGGATAATCAGCTGATCGGGATATTTTCAGGTGATACAGTCTATACCAATCATCTCGGGGAAACAGTGGGTTATGGAACCAATTATTCCGGGGTGGTCAGTTATGATGGGACCTACCGAACCAGTATGGACCGGTTGTTAACATATTATTATTTTCATTATGGTAATGAAGATCCCACGGTTACCGAGGATACAGATATGACTATTCGTTCTTCTCACATAGGGGATTCTAGAATAACTTTGGACCTGACGGCCGGTCAAACATACTCGATATCGGTTGCAGTTTCTTACTGGCAATTTGACGCAGATGATCAGGATATTAGGGTAACATGGAACGGCTCCGAGCCTTATCCTACGGCTTCGCCTACACCTACGTCTGCACCAGTGGCACAGCCTACAACATCACCGGTGATCGACGAACCCATAACAGGTACTGTAGTTCCTGCTACCAACTACAGTATCGGAGA
>JAFZWN010000111.1 GCA_017617295.1 Clostridiales bacterium
ATAACCTGTATCAGGGTTATTATCTGTTTTTTGGGGTGAACGTTTTTGAAGGGGAAAGAACGTAAAGGATTAAGCATCAAGATAGTTGCTGCTTTATATTCGATCATTGCCATAACGGTACTTACGGTCGTTATCGTATTGATCGGTTACCATCTGTTCCGTATAAATGTTACGGAGAATTATGAGAAATATACTTTGACTGTTCTCGAGAACGCCTATACCATAGCGTCGGATTTTTCTTTCGGTGATATGATCGCGGACCGAAGCATGCCGCACAAGTACGAGGAATTACGCGAAAGACTTAATAAGATCAAGGAAACGTCGGACATCCAGTACCTTTACGCCATATATTTTGATGATATCGAAGACAGCGGCAGTCTTATGTATGCCATAAATACAAAGACCACCGAAGAGCTCGCCCACGGCGGTACATATACATATCTCGGAACTGCTTGCGAAGAAGGAAGCTTCCAGCCCGAGACCATCGATACGCTTTGGAATGCCGTCAAAAACGGTCAACAGGAGAGCGGCATCCTTCAGGGTTATTCGGAAGGCTACGGTTATATGCTCAACGGATACAAAGTTATTTTCGACAGTGACGGTAATGCTGTCGGCCTTCTCTGCGTTGAGATCGATATAACTAATATACACGTGGTGCTCAACCGTTATGTCCGTAATGTCATTATCTTTGCAGCGCTTTTTATGATCGTGCTGACGGTCTTTTATGTCGGTAAGATCGAACATTCACTTATATTCCCGATAACGGGCATCACGGATGCCGCAAATGAATTCATCAGAAACATCGGTGACCAGAAGGCCATGGACGAGAGCGCCAAAAAACTCGAACAGCTCGATATAGATTCCGATAACGAGGTCGGAGATCTGTACAGATCCGTAAGTAAAATGGAAACGGATATGGCCAACCAGTTAAGGGATATCCGCCAGTATGCCGATAATATACTGAAGATGAAGAACGGTCTTATGATACTTATGGCAGATATGGTCGAAGTCCGCGATTCGAATACCGGCGATCATATCCAAAAGACGGCATCTTATGTAAGGATCATCCTTGAAGGATTAAGGAAAAAAGGATATTACGGCGATATCCTGACCCCGCAGTATATTGAAGATGTTGTCAGATCTGCTCCTTTGCACGATATCGGAAAGATCAAGATCCCTGATGCGATACTCAATAAACCCGGTAAACTGACAGACGAAGAATATGAGATCATGAAGACCCATGCTGCAATGGGAAGAGAGATCATCGACAAAGCTATAAGTAGCGTCGAAGGCGAAGGCTATCTGAACGAAGCAAGAAATATGGTCGCCTCGCATCACGAACGTTGGGACGGAAAAGGATACCCGGAAGGATTACATGATGATCAGATCCCCCTGTCTGCCAGGGTCATGGCTGTTGCCGATGTTTTCGATGCTCTGACTTCAGCGCGCGTTTATAAGCCCGCTTTTCCTCTTTCCGAAGCGGTAAAGATCATAAAAGACGGCAGCGGAACACAATTCGACCCCAAATGCGTCGAGGTCCTTCTGGACGAGATGCCCCGGGTAAAGGAAATCCTCAAAAAGCTTAATCCCGAATTTGTCGACGAGTAATATCTCGTGGCAGTTTTTGATCTGAAGAAGCCCTTATCCGCATATAATAATCATCGATCGGAAATGTGTAGTCCTTCTACGTGTACTGTGGTATTATATCTACCGTTGCAAAAAACGGACAGGTATAAGGAGATAGTTATGTTTAGAAGATTAACATCTTTTATGATCATGCTTTTTGTCTGCATATCGGTCATGTGCCCGGGACTTCCGGTATTGGCTGATCAGTGGACCCAAGCAGTGGATTATAACGATACGCATTATTTTGATCTTGATCCGCACGAGAGTGTCATGGTCAAATATACGGCCCGTCAGACCGGTACTTATCGTTTTTTCCCTTACCGCGGTCAACAGTCTTATGAGATGGGCGACCCGGATATCACTTTGTATGACAGTAATCACAATCTGATCGGATATAGTGATCATGATCCGTATGCACCTGAGGGTGATGACTGTTATATTGCTGATTACCATGATCAGTTTGGCATTTACAAGAACGATAACGGTGCGCATTATAACTATAATGGTTTCTATCTTGAACATGAACTTGTAAGAAATCAGACTTACTATATTAAGCTGGAAGCCGGATCTTTGGGCGGAGAATTTTCCTTTATTATTGACCGCGGCATATGGGTTACTGCAGATATTGACGGTGCAAGCTGTTCCGGCGACTGCATGGTGGACAGCTCGATCCAGCACACATATATTTTCGATATCTATAATTACGGTACTATAATGCTTGAAGCGGAAAACAGATTCATGCACGGCGATGACTATACCTATACTTGGTATGATTCCGATAATGATCCTTACCGTACAACGCCTATTCCTGCATATGGTAATTGTCTTTATCTGACAGCACATGCGGGGACTTATACGTGTGTTGTCGAAAAGGGTAATTATGAATTTATCTTAAAATTCGTTTTGCGTATGAATGAAGATGCCGATCATGAGTTCTCTGATATTGAATATTTCCTTCTTACTGATGGGGCTCCTTTCGAATATACACCGACCGCTACTGTAAACGGGGAACATAGAGTCATCGACTGGCAGACAGGATTTGCGGTTGAGGAAGACGACGACTCTTATGAACATCCCAAAGCATTTTCTGACGGTGACACATTGTCGATCCCTTCGGGTATTCACGGATTTGCCGCATACAATTATATTGTAGAGTCAGATGATACTGTTATAACAAGGCCGCTTACGCTCTTTCATCTTGGAAATGAGCTTGACGGGCAGATCAGAAACGGAGATTCGCTGGATATAGATATCGATAATGAAGTCGATAATTATTACTTTAACTTAAGAAGATCGACATGTCAGATGATCTATTCATATACACCGGAAGAGAGCGGAACTGTTACTTTTACCGTAACGCCTCACGATTCAGGTGTTCCTACGGCTGTTATCTTTGACCAGAACAGAAATTATCTCGGACAGGCCGGCGGCGATCAGTATTTTACTGAATCCGGATTCCGGTATATATGGCCCGATGATCATTTTGAACTCGATCTGGAAGAGACAAGATCTTTCAGTACACATGTTGAGGCTGGACAGACATATTATGTTGCGATCCCTGTAGTATATCTCGGATGCAGCGGCGTAGTATTTTATCGGGATATGTTCTGTCCGGATTTTAACCTCAGTGCCGGTTTCAGAAATGATCCTCCGGCGGGGTCTTCCGATCAGCAGGGTTCCGGTTCATCGACTTCGGGTGGTGCATCTTCCGGTGCTTCATCAGAGGCATCTTCCCAGCCTTCAGGTTCTTCATCACCTGCTCCCGTGACCGCCGATGCGACGGAACCTCCTTATACCGCTCCCATCTCGGGTACTCCCGTTTCTGCTTCCCAGTTAAGTGTTGCTGACTTTGTCGAGAGGCTTTATACAGTTGCACTCGGGAGAACTTCCGATCCCGTCGGCAAGCAGGACTGGATCGATGCTGTTACGCTTCGCGGCCAGACGGGCGCTGATCTTGCCAGGGGCTTCCTGTACAGTCCGGAATTTCTCGGAAAGAATGTGTCGAACGAAGAATTCGTAAGAGTTCTGTATCGTACGTTCTTCGACCGTGAAGCTGACGCTGACGGCTTGAACGGATGGGTTTCCGTACTTGATAACGGCGGATCCAAAGAGCATGTTATCGAAGGTTTCATCAATTCGACAGAGTGGGCTAACCTTTGCCTTCTGTATGGCATCAGGTGTGGCGGAACGGGCGTTCCTTCCATCGTGCTCGAACCTAATCAGTCAACGATAGATTTTGCTACAAGGCTCTATACTACGTGCCTCAGCAGAAGTGCGGATCAGGACGGCCTTATGGCATGGGCACGCCAGCTCGCCAATCAGAGAGACACGGGAACCGGAGCGGCAAGAGGATTCTTCTTCAGCTCCGAGTTCACAGGCCAGAATGTAAGTAACGGCGAATATGTCAGCAGGCTTTACCGTACTTTCATGGAACGTGAGCCCGATGAGGCAGGCTATAGTGCCTGGGTGAGCCAGCTTGACGGCGGCGTTTCCCGTGAGGAAGTCTTCAACGGATTTGCGGGATCGTCCGAGTTCGCACGGATCTGTGCAAACTACGGGATATTAAGATAAGCCTTATCTTTTCGCCCCGAATATCACACAAATTCTCTCATGGTTAGTGTGATAATCCTTATACGGAAAATAAGGAAAAGGGAAATGCGAAAATGAAAGAGAATATCAGAAGTATAGCAGGTGCTTTGTGCCTTGCTGTTATTTATGTATCATCTGTATACCTGATCGACGCTATCTCATATAATAGCGAAGTCTGGGCCATGATATATGCGCTGTTTATCGCAGTAGCGTACTGCCTGACATTGATCAGTCCGGATAAGAAACGATGGCTTCTTAAATACCTTTTATCGATCCCGTTATCGTTTGGAGTCAATATGTATTTTGTCATGACTGATTATTCTCTCCGGGCGCTGAACCGGGCTATTCCTGATTACGGAAGACCTTCTGCAGGAGGGAATATGGCCGGTTTTATACGGTTGATGTCCTTCTCGGTATTGTGTCTTGTCGCACTTATCGTGAGTTTGTTTTTTAAGCCCCGTAAAGGGAAGACGTTTGGGAAGTTTCAGAATGCAGCATGCATAGCGGTTACAGTAGCGGTGGTGGCGGCCGTGCTTATCCTGCAGTCGCAGTTTCCCGATAAGATCCTTGCTCTTGAAGGGTGATCTTAAAGCACCGAAGCGTAATGCTATACCATGATGATATAATTCAGGGGACAGAGGATATCCTTTGTCGGTACAATGATCAAAAAGAAATCGGGGAACGGGCATGGATAATTTTGTTGATGAAAGAGATTACGGCCTTCTTGGAAAAGATAAGTATACGTTTTCGGTGTTGTCCAGGATCATCGGAGGAGAATGTGCGCTCCGCCTGTCAGATCATAAGGAACTGATCATGTGTTTTACGGGACAGCCATATCCGGTATGGATCTGGACCCCGGATAATGCTTCAGAAGAAGAGATGGAGAGGGCTTATCAGACGGCAAAAGACAATTCTCTGATGGATGGAGAACACCGCTTTAATCTGAAGTATGAACTGGCTCATTATTTCATAAAAAGAGCACAGAAAGACGGGCTTGATCTTTCTGTCACGACAAATCTCTTTGCTTACGACTGCCCTTTGCCTGTTCCTCCCGTATCGGTCACGGATGGACAGATACACAAGTGCACGGAAGAAGACGTCGATATACTGGTGGACTTTTTTGATATGTTCCATAATGCCGTCGTGATAGATAAAGAGAGCAGAGAGCAGTACAGGATATATGCGCAGGACGGAGTGAAAAACGGCTCTCTGTATCTGTGGAAAACTTCGCAGGGCGATTTTGCTTCCAGCTGCTGCTGGCATCCGGTTCAGGATATGGCCTCGATAGGATTGGTTTATACCAGAGAAGAATACAGAAGAAGACATTACGCCGAGCATCTTGTCTATCAGGTTACCAGGATAACTCAGGAAGCAGGGTTCCTTCCAATGTTATACACGGATGCCGATTATGTTGCTTCTAACGCTTGTTACGAAAAGATAGGATATATCCTGAGAGGCAGATTGTGCACCATCAGCTGATCGGATGTTTTACGGGAAACTGATATCAGACGGCAGACCAAAAGAAAATGGAATCTTACGGATTCAATGGGGATGAGCATTATAATCGTATAAAAATATAAGAACGGGCCGCCGAAGCGACCCGTTTCCGTTTTCAAACATCGGACATCACGATCGGATAGTTATTATCAATCCCAGAACCAGGTTCTCTCCGTCTTGTATTCGAGCGTAGAAGTGAAAGCACGGCCGCAAATAGCACAAGATACACTTCTGGTACGTACATAATACCTTTCTTCACATACCCCAAAATAGTTAGCGTATCCGTTATTTATCCAAGCTGAATAAACAGTAGTCCTGTACCTTCCGCACTCATGACCATAGACCTGTCCGCAACAAACATGAATGTGGTGGTTATTGTCGATTCCGGGAGCTGTGAATCCTGCAGAAGTTCCAAGGCAGACAATTGCCATAGCTGTGGCAGCGATTTTAGTTAAAGTGTTCATATCTTTCTCCTTATCCTGTTTTTGTTGCCGTTTATGGGACAACAATCTTACTCTATATAATCCGGATACAAAAGTCTAGAGTCATTAATTGTTTATTAGTGAGCATATCGACAATTATTTAAAAATATAAATAAATGTAAAAATATTCTATTTTCGGCGAAATACACAACAGGCAACCCTGAAAGGTATTATGATTTAACCTGTAAGATAAACTGGGCGACGTGACAAGCTGACCTGCGACAGATATTTATTGAAAATAGTGCAGAAAACGTATTATGTGTTAAACTCTTGTTGCTATAGAAATGATCGTTTATATAGAGATAGTATGAAAGATAACAAGAAAAAGAAGGGCATCATTGATGCAGTGAGCCGGTTATGCACGATATAAAGCACAGGAGTTGGGGCGCATTCGGATCATCCGTGGCGGCTCTGGGTGTCTGCATGATCGGAGCAGGTTTTCTATGCTCCGTATCTTCCGGAGAATTTCAGCTCATCAGTATCCCACTTGCCGTCATCGGCATCGCGTTAGCGGTGATCGGTGTCAGGGTCGCTTCATGGGACAAGACCGAAGAAGCTAAAATGACTCCGGTCGACAGGTCTCTCACATACAGATTCACGCTTGTTACTAAGGGCAGCCCGAGAGTGATAGACGACTTCGCTCCCGTGAAGGAGGCTTTCCGGGACTTATGCGAGAAGAGGGAAGCGTGGAGCCTCACGATAGATCCGCCTATCGGCTCTCTGTCTGAATGGAAATGCTATTATGATCCCAAATTGAAATTCGTGACGGAGATCACTTTGAATAAGCCCGAAGGGGTGCAGAAGTGGGGGCAATTCTGTGATGAACTCGTGATCAACGATCTGAACCGTTTGAAAACGGTCATTACCAAAAAGAAGAAGGTTAAGCTCTGTATCATGGGAACAGTTGATTCGATGTACCGCTACAGAGAGAATCCTAAGATCTTATTTCTGGAAGAATACGCCAAAGAACTCGGGTTTAAAGTGGCCAGGACAGATCACGGGATAAGCATAAGTTCAAAAAAGCTCCCTAAGGCGAAGGATATACGTGATATCCTGGGCAGGCTGTCGGTAAAAGAGCGTGTGTTTTTCTGGAATTACTATCACCGCACGATCTCCGATCCGGGATCATACATATCGGCATACTGCGACGGCGGCAAAGCGGTGATCATGGAGGCCAATCACGGCTGGAGCAGCGATTACAAAAAGATCAGTAAGGATGATCTTGTTGAATTGATCTTAAGGAACTGGGATAAGGACTGGTCGCGCGAGGGGGAATTCAGGAATGCGATCCGTATCGAGAACACGATGCGCCCCGACGATATCCGGAACGAGATGAACAGAGTAACGGAGATCTATGTTCCGGATTATAATACGGAACACCCCGTAACAGAGAAATAAGAGGATAAGATACTTATGAAGACAGGTAATAAGATAATAGTTCTGGGATGTTCGGGAAGCGGAAAGAGTACTTTCTCGAAGAAGCTTCATGCGCTCACGGATCTGCCGCTCATACATCTTGATAATGTCTGGTGGAGATCTGACAGGACTCATATTACGAGGGATGAATTTGACGCGAAGCTGGATGAGATCCTCAGGGGAGACCGCTGGATAATCGATGGCGATTACAGCAGGACCTATGAAGTCAGGTTCAAAGCCTGCGATACCGTGATCTTTCTCGATTACAGCCTTGAAGAATGCATGAAAGGGATCACGGGACGCGTCGGTCAAAAACGTACGGATATCCCATGGATCGAAGACGAACTTGACCCGGAACTTGTGAAGCAGGTCGAGGATTATGCCCGCGACAGCAGGCCGGTCATCCTGTCCCTTATGGAAAAGTATCCCGACCGGGATCATATCGTTTTCAAAACCCGCAACGAAGCAGAGAAATGGTTGAGAGCACTGTAATTTCAGGGAACTTTTTGATAAGATTTTTATACGATAGTCCCCTGAAATGCTGTTTGGAAAGGAGCATAAATATGGCCGCAAATGATAATCCGCATGTAATGAGATTTATTGACAGCATGACCAGTCACGGCGAAAAGGAAGCCGCCGCGAAGTTCGCGGGGGAACATCCGCTTGATGCTTCGGCCGGTCCGGAGAAGGAATTCGAATGGGCCGGGGATTTATGCTCTTTTCTGGAATCAAACTATGACGATGAGACCGTAAAAGCCGTAAGGATGGACTGCGCCTGCGGTCCCGAACCGGATTTTGCCGATCAGCTCAAAGCGGTTTACGAGAAGGATACGGACCCTGATAAGTTTGTTGATAACATCAATAAGCTCGATCTCGGATTATCGCTCGAATATGACGGGGATGCTTATTATCTGATCTATCCCGAGTGCTATTGCGCATGCGTTAACACCAATCCCGCGAAGGTGTCCAAAGCCTGGTGCTATTGCACTCTGGGTTATACGAGATGCCTTTTCGGAACGATCTTCGGTAAGGATGTTTCTGTGAAACTGATCAACAGCATAAAGCTCGGCGATGAGACCTGCAGGATAAAGATAAAGTGATCAAATGTACGGTCATGCTCATATCGCGAAGTTCATCCTGGGACTTAGTAAGTAATGTAATCCTAAAATGCTGCACGGAAGGATGTCATATTAGAAAAGGGTTCAAGGGGACAGCTGATACAACGAAAATTTCAAAAAATCCGTTTTTCGTTGTAAGTAGGGTTTGAAAATGGAGATTTTCGTTGTAAGTAGGGTTTGAAAATGGAGATTTTCGTTGTATATAGGGTTTGAAAAATGATGATTTCGTTGTTTTTCCTCGGGCGATAGAAATGATGAAGATCATCTTTTTGTTAGTGATACTCACTGCTTTCATGCTATAATCCATATAAGGGATACGGTGACATGTGAAGAAGGAGAGATATATGAAAGATCCTTTCAAAAAGGCGGTATGCCTTGTCCTTTCCGTGTTACTGAGCGTCCCGGTCCTGGCAGGTTGCAGACCGAAAGTTATCGACGACGGTTCCGTGATAAGCGCTGACACCCCCTGGTACGACTGCACCACCGTTATGCTCGAGGACGGATATGACAGATTCGGCTACGGCATGCTTGAATCACGGGTCCTGGGAGTTATCGGCGATCAGATACTTGCCGTTACTACCGGTGACCGGCGCACTCCTCCCACCGAGACGGATCCCGACATGGATACAAAGCTCAAATACTATGATATGGACGGCAATCTTACCGAAGTGGTCGACCTCTATGAGAAGATCGCATCGTATGCCCCGCCGGAGGAGTTCGGGGAGATCTTTTTCGGGAGTATATACAATATCGATCTTTTCGGGGATAAGGTGTATGTAAAAGCCTACAGTCGTGCGTATAATGACTATTTTACCTTTGTTTTTGATACGCAGAGCAGGGAGTTTGTCTCGCACGAGATCAGCGATTCTTCGTCTTACTACTTTTTTGAGGGATACAGGAACTATGACGGCTACAAGGTGAGACCGGGTATGGACTGGTCGGTCATAGTATATGAGGTAGTGGCTCCGGACGGAACGGTCACTTATCTGAGCACATCGGGCCTGATCTCTCATGATATCTACGAAGTATTTAATATGATCTATCTGGGAGACGGAATGCTCCTGTCTTATGTACTTCTCGATGACATGAGCACCTATAAGGTCATCCTGGATCTTGATTCCGGCACGTTATCCACGCTTGAAGGAAATAACACTTATGACTGGTTGGATGCATATGGCGAAGATCATTTCGGTTACTTTGACGGAGTAGGAAACGTTATCGTTGACGGATTCGGTATAAGCCGTCTCGATCTTGAAAACAAGACGTCGGAACGTATCATCACATATGATGAATGTAACATCAACAGAGTCGATATGAACCAGATGGAACTGCTCTACATGGATGATCAAAACATCATCTTCTCGGGGATCGTAATGCGCGGCGGTTATATGGATCCCGGCGATTCTATCGGGTATAACATCGAAATGGCCAATGGAGAGATGATCATCTTAAGCAGAGCGCAGACGAATCCTAATGTGGGAAAGACTATTCTCCGAGCCGCATATATAAACGGAAGGATGTCCTATGCTACTGCTGAAGCCATAAGGCTGTTTAATGAACAGAGTGACGATGCCATGATCGTAAGCGATCTGAGGTATACCGAGGATGCTCTGGCCGACCAGGTCGCTAATGATATCGGCGATACCGAATCTGACCGTGAGCGTAAGCTGAACGCGGCCTTCATCACGACGATCTCACTGGATCTGCTGGCGGGTGAAGGACCGGATCTTCTTTTCGGAACGATCGAAAACACACAGCTTAACAGCCCCGAGCTCCTGATCGACCTTAAGGACTGTATCAACCGTGAGGAATGCTTTACGAATGTAATAGATTCCGCGATGACAGGGGATGCGCTCTATCAGCTGCCCTTGTGTTTCTCAGTTGACGGTATCCTGACAAAGACCGAAAATGCACCCGGGAACGAAGCCGGATTTACATTTGACGAATATGTTGAATTCGTAGGCGGTCCCTGTAACGGTCACGAGCCCACCGATCTCGGGCAGGTGGAATTCTTCAATCTCTGCCTTCAGCAGATGAGCGATCAGTTCTATTCAAACGGAAGATATGATTTTGATAATGATTCTTTCAGACAACTCGCGCAGTTTACTTCCGAGCATATATTTGACCATGATCCGACGATACCGGATATACTGGATACATCAGTCCCGAAGGCGTCATATGTCCGGGTCGTCAGTGCGCAGAGTATACTTAGAAATGTGCACGGCCCCATAGAAGTTTACTCACTCCTGGGTCTGGCTTCAGTTGACGGCAGAGGGCCGCTCGCAAACGTCCGTGATTCCGTGGCAGTATCTGCGGCAGCCAGAGCTCCCGAGGCGTGCCTGCAGTTCGTTTCGATGCTGACTGGTACCGAACTTCAGCAGTGTTATGCGCATAACTGTGCATTCTCCATAAACCGTAATACGTTCATTGAAGAGTCATATGATGTGATCCGCGAAGTGAACCGCAGATTCGATACTTATTACAGTCTGTATTACTACGCCCGTGACCTGGACGAGTCCCGTATCCCGAGCGAAAGGCTCGACGAGGATGCTTTCGTGAATACGCTCCTTGCTTATGCCGATTCGATCTCGGGCATCGGATTCATCGATTCGCCTGTACAGATCATCGCTTCGGAAGAGATCCAGGCCTATTTTGCGGGGCAGAAGAGCCTTGATGAGGTCATCGCCCTGATCGATAACAGAGTGGAAACTTACGTTAACGAGAGACAGAACTGATGCGGATTATGGTATAATCGTCCGAAAATAATAACTGAAAGACCTGAAGACGGATGGATAAAAAGGAACTTGTTTGCGGGAGCTGCGGCGGTCCGCTGATAATAGATTACGGTAAGCAGACTCTTGTCTGTAAGTTCTGCGGCGTTACTTGCGATTACAGGTATTACGCGGAAGACGATATCATTGCCATTGCCGACAGATTCCTTGCCGAAGGCCAGTCAAAGTCCGCCCGCGATGCCTATATGTTCCTGCTCGGCAAGGAGCCCCATAGCGAGCATGCTCTCACGAAAGTGATGCTGATCGATCATCATCTCAAGGATGTGTCGGATCTTCTTGAACCTGATGTCATGAAAAGGATCAACGGGGATCCCGGATCTGATGCGTGGATCCTGGAACAGGCTGAAGGGGATTCCATCGGGCGCCTTAAGAATATACATGACCTGATCACATATACTCTCCGCGCCGCCGGTACCGATTCGCGTCTTAAAGAGACCGGTTCTAAGATAAAAGAGATCGAGGACCGGATCCGTGAGGTTCAGTTTTCACTGGATCCCGGGTCTATCTCGGAAAAAACAGGTGAAGTACTGTCTTCGGATACCGTCAGGAAGCAGATACGGAAAAGATACACCTTATTCCTCATCCTGATACTTGCGATCAGTATATTAGGTTCGGTCCCCCTTTTCTTGATGAAAGGAGGGATCGGCTTCGGCATTTTCATCTTCGCGGCGATACTTCTTCCGTCAGGGATCAGTACGCTTATAAGATTTAAACGCGAGACGGACAAAGTCTCGCTTGAGGAGTCGAAAGTGAAGAGGTGGACGGAGCTTGATACGGACCTTTCAAGTCTCAGGGAAGAGCAGGCCGGCCTTCAGGCTGAATATGAAGAGGTCAGGCGAAAGATAGAGGAGTGCAGGGGAAAAGTGATGTCATGATGCTCCCGGGAGGAGAATGAATCTGTTTAACTTGTTTGATATCCCTGTTATAATATTCATCAACCGTTAAAGGAGAAAAGAAGATGAGTAAAGAGTTGATGACAGAACAGCTTTTAAGAGGAATTTCAAGCCTCTGCGCCGCAAAGGACGATTGCAGCGGCTGCCCTTTTTATACAGAAGGATGTGTCTTTGAAGAGCCCAAGCCGCGCACATGGTTCGATGAAGGTTCCAAAGCGGATACGGAGCAGACGCAGGAGACGGAGGCTTCTGAACCTGTAAATGTTGGAGTATCCGGAGACAAGCCCGCTGCCGCTCAAGCGGTCGAAGCGTCCGAAGATACCGGCGAAAAGAACGCGGTTCCCAAGCCCAGGGATGATTCAGACGGTACATGGATAGTGAGCACAACGATGGGAAGCGTTCTTTCCAAGTATGTTTATATCTGCTCCAAGTGCGGGTATAAGAAGGAATCCTATTTTTCCATAACACCGACGTCTTTCTGCCCCGAGTGCAGTAAGCGCAAGGAAGGCAACTGAGTAACCGTTAAAGATCAACGAAAAAGGGAGCAGCGTGATGATCGTTGCTCCTTTTAAATCTGCGCTTCGCGTTTGGAAGAAAGATTCGAAGTATATCAGATCTTTTTCTGCATTCCTTTCGGTTTTCGATGCTTTTTCGACAGCGCTTTCAAACGAAAAGCATCTACGATCATGGTTAACAGTTCTTTTCGATGCTTTTTGGGTGCTGCGATCCCTGGATTTCTTACGTGCCGCCGAAGATGTAGGGTGTTCCGTAATCCTCATCAATATAGACATATACTTCGAACCTGTTCAGATTGTATACACAGGACCATTCGGTATAGTTTTGCTGCGATACTGCATCGAGCAGGTCGCGGGCGTCTTCTTCCGTGAGGATGCCGTCATTGCTTTGAAGAGTGTTCGTGAGGATCCGAAGCCTCAGGTCAGGATCACCCTCGTTGAAGTGATCTCCCGGGGTCAGTACCGAATTGGTCGCGGCGGATAGCTCGTTGACTGCCATCTGACCGTCGAGCCATTCCACTACCACGGAGCGGCCGGATCCGTCGGCGATATGAAGATGGTAGGATACGCCGATGGATGAATGGATATCGTATGAGGAGAGGAGCGCCACGGCTTCATCGACGTTCGCGCAGTTATCGAGCATGGCGCGGATCGCGCAGTAGATCAGGAGGTCGGGCTTCCCGTTGTCCTGGTGGAGTTCCCCGATCGTGAGCTCAAGGATGCCGGCTGCCAGGCCTTTCTCATTAACGCCGTCAAGACATATGTAAGGCGCGGCGAGCATATAAGCACGGCCCGAAGGAGAGAGCGGATCGATCCCGTATTCTCCAACTCCAAGGACCGTCATGTCGGCAAGGGCATAGGAAGCATAGCCGTCCTTCGGATCCGTATAGATGACAAGAGTATCCGTATCGCGGTAATCGTAGTTACGCCCGAAAAGGGTATCGCCGTCGGGGCTCGTGCAGGTGAACGTGGCGCATCCGTAATTTGATTCGTCGACCGTTACGGGAAGACCGTACAGCTGCTCGTCGATGATCCAGCTTATGAGGTCATCGACAGTGGAGATATCCGACTGAAGGAGCTTATCCGTCTTAGGGTCCGCATAGAAGTTCATGGAATATATGCCGGGACCGACATTCTTGACCGAGGCGACGGTCCTGATCTTATTGAACGTTATGACAGTCAGTACTATCGCGACCAGAAGTACGGGAGCCAGGGCGATCGCCGCGACCTTCAGTGCCGTAGTCTTGGCAATGCGTGCGATCAGCCTGAAGATGAAGGTAAGCGCGAGGATCGCTCCTGCCGCGAAGATGATGTACTTTGGAACAGAGGAGGGGGCATCATTGAGCGATACCAGTTCGATACTGTAGTCCGCGACACATTCTTGTAAGGACTCCGTAAACTCCGGATCCGAGACGAGGGTGGAATCCCCGGTAATCTCGGCAAGGCGGGTATAGTAATCTTCAAGAGCCGCGAAAGAAGCCTGCTTAGTATCCTTGCCGGCCGGCCTTAATACGCCCTGGTATGTTCCTGACATATTTATACATCGGGTGTAGAAACGGCGTGAGAGTTCGGGAGGTACCGACACATAAAATGAAAGACCGTTTCCGTCATCATCCGAATAATTAAGAAGAAAATCATGTTCACCTGCTTCGACAAAATACGGTTCGCATTTGAATGAGAACGTCTTGCCTAAATCGCTCGGGCCGAGGGTATTGGGATCAGTGCCTGAGGTGAAAAAGCTTAAGATGGATCTGTAGCAGGATCCTGCCGCGATCAGAAGGACTGCTGCCAGTATTAGGATGATCTCACTGAAGATAAAACGTTTCCTGCTCATGTTTTCCTTTTCCATATTTGCATTCATTGGGGTCCGAACAACCGACATCTTGAACGGATCACTCAACAGTGTATCATATTTGATATAATTTTTTTGTTGTTTATATTTCTGTGTTTTGGAGGGGGAGCACCATGAACGAAGCTTTAAACGAAAAATGCGAACTGCTCATAAGAAACCGTAAGGCGGTCATCAGTAAGTTTTTCCTTGACGATCAGCTTTTATGCCTTACGGCAAGCCTGATCTATACGGCTGCCGGCAGGGAAGTCGACGTCGAGGAGCTCAAGCAGTGCCGTAAGATACTTGAGAAGAACACAGGTGTCATGTCAAACCTCCGGGCCAATCCCAAGCTCATCCTGCTGAGC
>JAFZWN010000013.1 GCA_017617295.1 Clostridiales bacterium
GAAGCCCCCTGCCGCACCGGAACCTGTATCGCTCTGGTTGGCGAGCTGCCTTGCCCAGGCCATCAGGCCGTTTTGATCAGCAGAACGGTTCAGGCATGTGGTATAAAGTCTCGTAGCAAAATCGATCGTCGCCTGATTGGGTTCCATCTCTATAGACGGAACACCTGTTCCGCCGCTTCTGATACCATATAACAGGCATAGGTTAGCCCACTCGGTGGAGTTGATGAATCCTTCAATGACATCTTCCTTTGATATTCCGTTATTAAGAACATCTACCCATGCATTGAATCCAGCCTGATCGGGCTCACGGTCAAAGAATGTCCTGTAAAGCGTTGTTACGAACTCTTCGTTAGTGCATTGCTTATTGATGAACTCGGGGCTGAAGAGGAATCCTCTGGCGCATGATGCACCCGTCTCGCCGCGAAGCGTGATCGCATCGATCCAGTCCTGCTTGCCTACAGGATCAGAAGCACGGCCGAGAGCTATGGTATAGAGCCTTTCGACAAATCCCGCGACGCCGGTCTCAGTCGCAGTGCCGGCAGAAGGAGCGTCAGTAGGAACTGCGGGTGTGGCAGTCGAAGGTCCTGTTACAGGAGCGGAAGTCGGTTCTGAGGTAGGTTCTGAGGTAGGTTCTGACGTCGGTTCGGAAGAAGGCGGATTATATGATATATTTACATCGATCGTTCCGTCGGAACTGCCATCAGGGGCAGACGCCAATACTATAAAACTGTATGTCTGTCCTGCGGTAAATTCTCTTGTGATCGATGTTGAAGATGTGTCGATCACCGGGTTATATTGTCCGTTAAGAACGGGAAAGGTGTCAAACCCGTAACTTGAATAAGAAATGTTCGACAATGAATCGTCGCTGTCGAACGCCAGGAGAAGACAGCTTTCCTGGTCATTTAATGCTCCGAATGTGTAAGAACCTGTTGTCTCGGGCGTGAATTCATAGATGACAGCCCCGGATATACCCATATCTTCGGTTCGCTCATCGATAAATGGAACAGTTACAGTCTGATCCGGAATGATAGTCTGAGTGTTAGTCCCGTTTTTGACAAATATACAGAAAAAACAATAGGAAGAAGTGCAAAAATCGCGATCGATCCATCCGGGATACATTCTTGTGCTCTGAATATTTTCAATAGTAATATTTCTTGTGGTTGAACCAATATAGTTGGTGGGAGTCTGCATGTAATCCGCAACTATATAGTTGACCGGGTCTTCTAACAGCTCATCGTAGGGGGCCGGAATGATGTTCGGGATCTCAACGGTGCAGTCTGATCCTGAATCGGTAAGATAATATCTGAAAGTGTCATCTAATCTGAAGGTGTATCCCCAGCGGAGATAATAATCAAAATCCCGTGTCCTGTAGTTATCGGTGACTCTTACACGGACATGGTCTCCGTCCTCGATCTTAACTCTGTATACGGATTCGGTCGCACCTGTGATAGCTGTCTCGTCGCCGGAAGCACTTACCCTGTACCACTGATAAGAATATGTGATGCCGGAGCCTTCATGGGTGAGCATCCGAACGTTCAGATCGCATTCTGTGACATCTCCCATATCAAGGACAGAATACTCGTAAGGTGTTCCGCCGGCGTTATTGAGATCTCTCGTCGTAATCCATGTGTTTGTAGGGAAAATAAGATAAGCGTCGTGAGCGACTTTCAATCTGTACGAACCGACATCGTTACCGGTGCGGGACGCCCAGATGTAGTAAACCGTACCGTTACCGGGAACGCCGTTGATGACGAGCTCAGGACAAGTGCCCGTATCAGCCAATTTGTTGCCGTCCGCATCATAGAGCTCGAGATACGGGGTAACTCCGTTTATCTGGTCTGCAAAGATACGCGTAACCTGCTTTTTCCGGGTGCTGTATTGAAACCAGGCGCCGGTAGATCCCGACGAGAAAGTAACAGTTTTATAATCTGATTCCATCCTAACAGGTACGGCATCGGTCATTCCCTGGATATCCGTTCCTGTCGGCGTCGCTGCCAATACTGTCGTGCCGGCTGATAACAATACGCACGCCAGAGCTGTACTGATAATACGTTTGAGATTAATTCCCATAGTGCCCCTCCTATATATTTACTAAAAGTATTTTAACATGTCTAATCTGAATGTATAATAATAGAATTATGAAATTACCCGAAAACATTGAGAAGCTGACGTCAGGAAAGATATTTACGGCCGATGACATAGGAATGTCTTCGTCGAATGTCCTTATCTGCGATGATCTTGTCTTAAAGATCACCGATCTTACGACTGCTCGGACATCCGATGACGATACCGTTACCATCATGCGCTGGCTCGACGGAAAACTGCCGGTACCGAAAGTACTGGCTTATGAGAAGGATGAGAAGTTCTCATATCTTCTGATGACCAGGATAAAGGGAGAGATGTCCTGTTCGGCTTATTATCTTGATCATCCCGAAGACCTGGTCGATATACTGGTGTCGGCATTGCAGATGATGTGGAGCGTAAATATCTCGGACTGTCCGCGTGAGATATCTCTTGATGACGATCTCTTGAAAAAGAAAGCCCGGGTAGAGAAAGGCCTTGTAAGTACGGATAATGCCGAACCTGACACATACGGCGAAGGGGGCTTTAAAGATCCGGCCGAACTTCTTGCCTGGCTTTCTGAAAACAAGCCGCCCCTTGAGCCTTGTCTCTCGCATGGTGATTTCTGCCTACCCAATATCTTTGTATACGACGGAAAGGTAAGCGGTTTTATCGACCTCGGGGATACGGGCGTTGCAGATAAATGGCGTGACATAGCTCTTTGCTACAGGAGCCTGAAGCATAATTTTGACGGGACATACAGCGGTATAGTTCATGAGGGCTTTGAACCTGAGATGTTCTTTGATGTTTTGGGCCTGGAGCCGGATTGGGATAAGATCAGGTATTATATACTTCTGGATGAACTTAACTGATATTCAGATTATACGGAGGGAAAAGATATGGGATATATAAGCGATCTGCGGAAAGCACTGGGAAGCAGACCTGTTATAGGAGTCGGAGCCACGGTCTTAGTCATTAATAGCGAAGGAAAGATACTTCTTAACAGAAGGAGCGACACGGGAACGTGGGGGATACCGGGCGGTTCCAAGGAACTTAATGAAACGATTGAAGAGTGTGCTCTTCGGGAACTTAAAGAAGAGACGGATATCAGTGCGCGCGATCTTCGCCTGCTGACTGTCTTATCAGGGCCTGAGTACTATTTCAAATATCCGAACGGCGATGAGATGGACACTGTTATCGTCCTATTCTCTGTCCGTGATTACAGCGGCACTTTAAGGATCAATGACGGGGAGAGTACGGAGCTGAAGTTCTTTTCTTTGGATCATCTTCCGGTATTGGAGTCACGCGCCGCGGCTATTCTTGAGAAAGTGAGATCCGGGAAGATCAGTCTTGGATAAGCGAAAGACTGTTATAGCAGTGTTGCCTTCTTATCTTCGTGGAATCTCCGGTAAGGGAGATGTACCACATACCGGTACCAGCAAATCGGTATTTTTGGCATATTAGTGGTACAAACGGCCGAATGTACCAGAGGTTGGTACCAGTAATATCGGTGTTTTTGCACTTTTAGTGGTACATATGGATAATTCTTCGTTACGCATCACAGTCGATAATATGGTAAAATCATTTACTGTAAAAAGAATAACGGAGGTCTTCTATGAAAGTACTTGTAGTCGGCGGCGGCGGAAGAGAACACGCGATAATCATGAAATTGGCTGAGAGCCCTAAGGTGGATAAGATCTACTGTGCGCCCGGAAACGGCGGTATCAGCAAGTTCGCGGAATGCTTTGACGTAAAGGCAACGGACATCGAGGGAATGGTTGCACTCGCTAAGGAACTCAAGCCCGATATGGTAATGGTCGCACCCGACGACCCGCTCGTGCTCGGAATGGCAGATGCTATTACGGAAGCGGGCTTCAGGGCTTTCGGTCCCAAGAAGAATGCAGCCATCATAGAAGGTTCCAAGGTATTCTCCAAGGAACTCATGAAAAAGTACGATATCCCCACGGCTTTCTACGAGGTGTTTACCGAGAGTGAGCCCGCTATCGAATATCTTAAGAAGCAGAACTCATACCCGGCAGTCATCAAGGCTGACGGTCTGGCGCTCGGGAAGGGTGTTATCATCGCTCAGAATGAGGAAGAGGCCGTAACGGCTGTCCACGAGATGATCGATGAGCTGAAGTTTGGAAAGAGCTCCAGCCGTATCGTCATCGAGGAATTCCTTACAGGACCCGAGGTCTCTGTCCTTGCCTTTACCGACGGCGAGACGATGGTCCCGATGATCTCTTCGATGGATCACAAGAGAGCTCTGGATAACGACGAAGGCCTTAATACCGGCGGAATGGGTACTGTTTCGCCCAATCCCTGCTATACCGACGAAGTTGCCAAAGAGTGCATGGAGAAGATCTTTATCCCTACGATGAATGCCATGAACGCAGAGGGCAGAAGGTTCGAAGGTTGTCTCTATTTCGGTCTCATGATCACTCCCAAGGGCCCTAAGGTAATAGAATATAACTGCAGGTTCGGAGATCCCGAGACCCAGGTCGTTCTTCCCATGCTCGACGGAGATCTTTATGAGATCTTTGATGCCATCATCGACCACCGCTTAAAGGACGTCGACATCAAGTGGCATGACGGATCCTGCGCATGCGTTATCGCCGCATCCGGCGGATATCCCGAGAGTTATAAGAAGGGTATCCCCATGAGCGGCTTCGACGACAAGGGTCAGGTTAACGGCTGCTTCGTCTATCACGCAGGTACAAAGCTCGATACTGACGGAACATTCCTTACGAACGGCGGACGCGTTATCGGCGTAACCGCTAAGGGAGCTGATCTTAAGGAGGCTCTTGCCAACGCTTATAATGGCGTTCAAAAGATCTCTTTCGAGGGAATGCATTACCGTAAGGATATCGGGGCACGCGCACTTAGTATCCTTGAAGGAAACTGCTGATGAGGATAGGCTTCTTCGGCGGCTCTTTCGACCCGATCCATAACGGCCATATATCCATGATCGAGGGCGCTCTTAGAAGCGGCGCCGTAGATAAGGTCGTTGTCATCCCGGCGGCACGTAATTCTTTTAAGAGAGGCAGGACGCTGAGTGCTGCCCCTTACCGTTTCTATATGGTAAAGGAGACGCTTGATGATCTGTTCGGAGAAAATGTCGAGGTCAGCGATGCCGAGATGTTTATCGACGGGATAAGCTATACCGCTACGACTCTGGAAAGGCTATGCACAGAAAAAGATGAGTATTACTGGATCTGCGGATCCGATATCCTTCCGACGTTTGATAAGTGGCGTGATCCCGGAAAGATCCTGTCTTATGTTACGTTACTCGTGGCGAAAAGACCCGGAGACACGACAGATATCGAACATGAGAAGGAACGGCTTCAGGACATATTCGGGGACCTTTTACGGGTAGAAGCTTTCGATATCAAAGGCTATGAAGAGGCTTCGAGCCGTATCAGGTCAGACGGTGATCTTTCTAATGTTCCCGCTAAGGCCGCAGAGTTCATAAAGACTCACGATCTTTATGGAAGCGGCAAGGCGATATATGATGCGAGTGACAGCGCGGCGGAAGCTTTTCTCGAATATGCGATCGCCATGTATCCGCTGCTGAAGAAAAAGCGGCTCCTTCATACCCTGAATGTCGGTCTTCTCGCGGCTCGATATGCCAAGCTTCTCGGTTCGGATATCGATAAGGCGCTGATCGCGGGTTGTCTTCATGACTGCGCCAAGGAACTTCCCGTTGAACAGCAGACGGAACTGGCAAAGAGACGGTGCGGAGATCTGTTTACTCATGAGAGGCTTCTCCATTCTCCGGCAGGAGCCGAATATGCCAAAGAAGTCTTCGGTATCGAAGATGAGGAGATACTTGACGCGATAACTTATCATACGACGGGCAGGGGAGGCATGACTGTTCTTGATAAGATCGTCTATCTGGCCGATAAGCTCGAGCCAGCGAGGACTTATGCTGATCTAACGGATATGAGAGCATATGCAGGATCCAAAGAGACTTTTGACGAGGCTGTTAGATTGTGCCTTGCTTCTGTCTTGGATAAGTTTGAAAGAAAAGGCATCGGAGTTCATCCTCTCTCTCTGGAGTTCGCTTCCGAGCTTTTCGGAGATAAACCATCTTGACTGATATGATGAGGTTTGTGTATCGTAAACATTAGATAAGCAGTTTTTTATCGAAAAGGAGATAAATGATAAATGAGTGAAGAACTTAGTAGCAAGCAGCTTGTTGACCGTATCGTAAAGGCCCTCGAGGATAAGAAGGGCGTTGATATCGAGGTCATCGATGTCGAGGACAAGACTACGCTTGCTGATTATTTTGTTATCGCGAGCGGTAATTCTACGACGCAGATCAAGGCTCTGACCGACGAGGTCGAGTATGCGCTCAAGACGGATTACTCTCTCTATCCCGATCATATCGAGGGCAGATCCGGCGACCGCTGGATGCTCATCGACTATAAGGATGTGGTAGTTCATATATTCCATCCCGAGGATCGTGCGAGATACAATCTCGAGCAGCTCTGGGAGACCAAGTCCCACGAGGTCTGATCCTCAGATCGTTTACGTGTCGGCTTTTGTCGGTCTTTAAGTCCGTTTGTCGATAGAATATTAATTTCACGCGTGGTATCCTTTTATTGGGGAAAAGAAAAGAGGATACGATCGTGAGATTCCGCAAGGATATTGTCTATCCCGTTGCGTTTGTGCTTGCGGCGGCCGCCGGTATCGGTTACAAGGTCGTTCTGAGCGGCAAACTTGACGGGATGATTATTTTCCCCGATAAAAGGGATGAGGTGACCGTTGAGAGTTCTTCCGATCCGTTACAAAGCGGGATAACCATATCGGATCCCTCTTATCATTCTGAACCATCGGATCGTAATATCGATACCGTCAGTATCTATATCTGCGGAGAGGTACGGAATCCCGGAGTATATGAGCTGCCCTATGGCTCGATCGTGAACGACGCAGTGAACGCCGCAGGCGGCTTTACTCAAGACGCGGCATGGCAGAGGCTGGATCTTGTCTATATACTTACGCAGAACAGAACTATCTATATCCCGAGCGAGAACGATATCATTACCGGAGCCGATATATCGGTGATCTCTTTTGATGAGCAGTCGGAAACTGAAAATAGCGATGATCCTTCCGATGCTTCTTCCGCGCCGGGATCCCGCATCAATATAAATACAGCGGATAGCAGCGAACTTCAGACGTTGCCTGGGATAGGCCCGGCGACTGCCGGTTTGATAATCGATTACAGGCAAGAACATGCCTTTACATCGATCGAAGATATCATGAATGTGTCGGGGATAGGCGAGGCCAGATTTGCCGCGATCAGGGATCTGATATGCGTATAGGCAAGATCAGACGTAACCGTAAAGGCCTCTCACACTGACTTCACCGCTTATAAGATCTTCTACGCTTCCGTCTTCGAATCTGACCTTCAAAGAGAAGTCGTCGTTGACTTCGAGGGCTTTTCCGTGTCTGGCATCAGTGCTGTCGTGAACTTTTACTGCACTGATCTCACGTCCTACCGTGATGCATGATCTTCGGTAGCTTTGTAAGATATTTTCTCTTTTTGTCGAACCCGAGAGCAGATGATCGAGTTCGGATATCAGTTCTCCGGCAACTTCTGAACGGTCGATCTTTTTGCCCGAAGCCATCCTGACGGACCCCGCGATGTTATGAAGCTCTTCGGGGAAAGAGTCTTCAGTCTCGTTTATATTGATCCCGATACCGATTACGGCACTCTCGACGGAACCGGTCTCGCTTTCGATCGAGAGTTCGGTAAGGATCCCGCAGATCTTTCTGTCATTCATAAGGATATCGTTGACCCATTTGATATCGGGGCGGATCCCCGTGACCTTCTCTATGCAGTTACATACAGCTACAGCAGCGATCGATGTTAAGTCCGTTATGTTAATATCCGTGCCTGCAGGCCTGAACAGATATGACAGATATATACCGGTCCCTTCGGGGGAACAGAATGAGCGGCCGCGCCTGCCTCTGCCTTTGGTCTGGGTCTCTGAGATGACGACGGTTCCGGAAGGTACGCCGTCAAATGCCAGATCCTTGAGGTAACGGTTAGTGGAATCGACCTCGGGCAGGCATATGATGTTCTTTACGCGGCTCCCGGGGAGCCTTGCAAGTAAAGAGCCGTAATTGATATTATCGGCAACGGAAGTCAGTATATAACCCTTCTTCGTGGAAGAGTCTATGACATAGCCTTCGGCGCGGAGAGATTTTACCGCGGAATTGACAGCGGCACGGCTGATGCCGAGTTCCTCGCTGACCGCTTCGCCGGACAGGTGGCCGTCAGCCTTTATGAGTGCGCAGAGTACGTGATCCTTTGTAGTAAACATGGCATTATTGTACCACTGTTTTTTCTTGCCGGTATTGTTTAGAAAGACCTGATCGACCTTGTTACGATTATCGACGGCTTATCAGCTGTGTGATATCCGAATTTTGTCAGGAAACCCTGACCGCCAAAAATGTGTCAAATCATCATGACTTGAATAATTGGGCTTTTGCATGGTAGTATCATGACAGTTCGTATATTTATTCGGGGGAAGTTGTATGAGTGTTAATCTTTTTGTTGCCGGTACGGGTTCGAATGTCGGTAAGTCATATGTTACTGCTCTCATTATCAAGAAGCTCAAGGAACTCGGCTGCGAGTGCGGATATTTCAAGGCTACCATGAGCGAGAACGGTAAGGACAGAGCCGAGATCAAGGAATTCTCCGGTATTACCCAGGATGAAGCAACGATGTGTCCTTATGTATATAAGACAAATCATCTTCCTTATATCGCAGGCAGGCAGGAGAATAATCCCGTGTCGCTCGATGTGGTCAAGGAAGCTTTCGCCAAGGCGGGCGATACATGCGACTATCTAACTATGGAGGGAAGCAGCGGTATCTGCTGCCCCATCGGCGAGGATCTCATGCTCGAGGATATCGTTATGACACTGAAGCTCCCTTCCGTCGTTGTTGCGGATTCGGGGATCGGCTGTATCAACAGCGTTGTGCTTACCGTATCATACATGATAATGAGAGATATGCCTGTAAAGGGGATCATCCTCAACAACTTCGAGAAGGGTAACGAGGACTGTGAAGAAAATGCCAAGATGTGCGAGATGTTAACCGGCGTTCCCGTTATCGCCACCGTCGGTAAGGGAGACAAGGATCTTGTCATCGACGAAGACACTCTCCTGATGCTCTACGAGTGACCGTATATTCTGATCTTTCATGACCGTCTTCATTTGAAGGCGGTCATTTTTGTTTATTAACGTTGAAGATATTATTTATCGGTTAAAACAACGAAATTCCTGATTTTCAGACTCTGATTACAACGAAATCATATATTTTCAGACTCAACATACAACGAAAATCGATTTTTTCCCTTTTTTCGTTGTTTTAACATAAAATGGAGTTTAAATTCTCGGAGAATAAAAAACTCATATTGGGCTGTTTTTGACCCCAAATGCTTGAATAATCTCCGGTGTAGTATTAGTATATTGTAAACATAAAACAGAAAGAAGTTTACAATGAAGTTTTCAACTAGGGATATGGCCATGATGGCCCTATTCGCCGCGCTTATCGCTGTCGGTGCTTTTATCAAGATACCGCTTCCTACCGTGCCGCTTACGCTGCAACTTCTGTTCGTTATGGTGGCGGCAGATGTAATGGGGAGTACCAAAGCAACAGTTAGTACGGTCCTGTATGTAATAATGGGTCTTCTGGGACTGCCGATATTCGCGGCGGGGGGAGGATTCTGGTATGTGCTGAAGCCTTCTTTCGGCTTTTTCCTGGGTTTTATCATTGCGGCGTGGGCGATCGGGACGCTTGTAAAGAGAGGCATGAACATGATACTTGCCAACTTTACCGGTCTTTTGATCGTATATCTTCTCGGTACCGTCTATTGCTGGGCTGTTCTGACTTTTTATACTAAGGATATTCAGGGCTTGCCTCATCTGCTTTTGCTCTGTATCGTTATGCCGCTTCCCGGAGATATCGCCAAGTGCCTGCTCGCGGCTTTTGCCGGAAAGAAACTTAAGAAGCTTAATCTCGTATCCACTTGACTCTGTTTTTGATTCTCATTAGAATCATGCACGGAAAAAGTAATATGGAGGGCGGATCGATGAGGATAATAATCGCCACGGGAAATAAAGATAAGGTTAGAGAGATCAATGAGATATTGCAGGGGACAGGCTTTGAGGCTGTGTCCATGAAGGATGCAGGTGTCGAAGCAGATATAGTCGAGGATGCAGATTCGTTCAGAGGTAATGCGCTTAAGAAGGCCATGGCTGTCCACGAACTTACAAAGGAATACGTCATGGCTGATGATTCAGGTATCTGCATCGATGCGCTAGACGGCGCGCCAGGCATCTATTCTGCCAGATTCTGCGGCGAGGATTCCACATATCCGGAGAAATTTAAGAAGATCTTCGAGATGCTCAGGGATGTTCCCGAAGAAGAGAGGACCGCGCACTTTACTTGTGCCATTGCTGTAGTGAAGCCTGACGGAACCTCTTTCACAGTAGAGGAGTATTTTAACGGCGTTCTGCACGAGACCCCCGACGGAGAGAACGGCTTCGGTTACGATCCAATCTTCTATGTTCCCGAGTACGGCATGACGAGTGCGAGGATGAGCCCTGAACTCAAGAACAGCATGAGCCACAGAGGAAAGGCGCTGAGATCTGCAGTAGCTAAGCTTCTGGAAGATAACGCTGATCCTGAAGAAGGAAATCTCTGACTTACCCGGCAGAGGGCTCGAAAGCCTGTTTTTTACGCGGGAAGGCACCTTCTATTATTAAGTTGAAATGCCTCCCCAAATATGATAGTATTTCATGGCGCGAACAAGTGTCCCTCACGGGCGGACACTATAAAGGGAGATCTGAAATGGAAGAGGAGACAAAAGAATACTACCTTGTTGATAAAAAAGTCCTTCCCGAAGTGTTCCTTAAGGTCATGGAGGTCAAACAGAGGATCGCCACGGGCGAGTCATCGTCTATCAACGAGGCAGTCCGTAAGACCGGTCTGTCGAGAAGCGCTTACTATAAGTACAAGGATTCCGTCCTGCCTTTCTTTGAGGCGACGAACGGTAAGAAGGTCACTCTTCTCATAACGGTCGAGAATTTTCAGGGGATACTCTCTTCGGTCCTTAATGTTATCGCAGATTCGCGTGCGAGCATCCTGACCATAAATCAGAATATCCCGGTCAACGGATTGGCTGACATCTCGATCTCTCTTGAGACCAAATCAATGCTCGGGTCGGTCGAGGATATCCTGAACGATCTTGCCAGGATAGCGGGCGTTCGCGATTGTAAAGTCCTGAGCAGAGAATAAACGGAGGAATTATCAAATGTTAAATATCGCTATATTGGGTTTTGGTGTCGTAGGTTCAGGCGTAGCAGAGGTCATCGCCATGAATTCCGACACGATCGAAAGACATCTCGGAGAGAAGCTCAACGTCAAGAAGATACTTGATCTTCGTGATTTCCCCGACAGCCCCTTTGCGTCTCTTGTTACGCATGAGGCGTCCGAAGTGTTCGACGATCCCGAGATCACCGTTGTCGTTGAGACGATCGGCGGCGCACGTATAGCTTATGAATATACCAAGAGAGCTCTGTCCGCAGGCAAGAGCGTTGTAACGAGCAATAAGGAACTCGTGGCTACTCACGGTCCCGAACTCATGGAGATCGCCAAGGAGAACGGCTGCCTTTATCTTTACGAGGCTGCTGTTGGCGGCGGTATCCCGATCATCCGTCCTCTGCACAGATGCATGGCAGCCAATAAGATCGTCCGTATCGCAGGTATCGTAAACGGAACGACCAATTATATCCTGACGAACATGAGAGTTGCCGGCATCACATACGATGAGGCTCTGGCACAGGCTCAGGCCAAGGGTTATGCCGAGCAGAACCCCACTGCCGACGTCGAAGGTATCGATGCTCAGAGAAAGCTCTCGATCCTCTCGTCCATAGCTATGGAAGGCCAGTACGTATCTCCCGAGGAGATCAGTACAGAAGGTATCTCGAAGATCACTCTTGAGGATATCGATCTGGCTTATAAGATCGGCTGCAGCTGCAAGCTCCTTGCCGTATTCGACAACAGAGGAGGGGATAAGCCCTTCGTATTCGTTGCACCTCACTTTGTAAGAAATACTTCCGTACTCTATCCCGTAGAGGATGTCTTTAATGCCATCATGGTAGAGGGTAATGCTCTCGGTGAGGCGATGTTCTACGGCCGCGGAGCAGGCAAGCTGCCCACAGCATCTGCAGTAGTCGGAGATATCCTTGAGGCTGTTATGCCTCCCGAGGATAATGCATATAACCACAGCTGGTTCAGTTTCCCCGATGTCGGCCGTGTTACTGCCGAGTACGAGGATATCGTGACAGGAGCAGTTGCCAAGGGCGCTCCGGGAGATCTTGATATCCTTTTCGACACGTTCAAGGCTTATGAGACAGAGAAGGCCTGCGATGACAATGAGTGCAGCGCCATCTTTATCAAGAAGATCTCTCACAGGGAGATAGAAAAGCTCATAAAAAACGTTACGGGCGGAACCTGGATCCACTACATGGAGTGATCTTTTTCATACTGATACTTCAAAGGCTGTCCGGCGACCTTCCGCCGGGCAGCTTTTTTATGGGGATTGAGAATAGTGCTGCTCACATGTGAGGAACATGCAATTGTCAGTGAGATCGATCGAAAAAACTTGAATCCTACTTACATTGGTCGGCTGCTTTTGGTCACCCGGATCGTAAATGTAAGTAGATTTACTGGTTTTTATAATTTACACTGACTTTATCCGTTTACGGACCAGAATGGGACGCTTATATGTAAGTGGAATTTACGAAAAAAGCGATTTCCACTGATTTTTGCATTCCCGATCATCCGTCGGCCGGCGTAGGTGTACCGGAATTTCGACAGTTTTAGCGTTTTAGTGTCAAGATTCTGGGAATTTAGCCTGATATTCCCGGAATATGTACCGATTTTACGTTTTTGTGTATCGATTATGGGAATTGTTACAGATATGCATTATCCCGATACCGACGAAGATCACATATCCAGCTTCTTCTGGATCTCGGTGATAAGATCCTTGAAGTCGCGGTGCTTGACGTTGGGGAAGACGCGAAGCAGTCGGCCGGCACCGAAGTGGCGGTGGACGGTCAAGGACTTGCGCAGTTCGTCATAACGGGACTGCAGCTCGCTGCGGCGCGAGGCCATCCCGGCGCGGGTTGCGTCAATGCACTCGCCGATCTCGGTACGGGTGGAATCGATGCGCTCGCTAAACCCGGCACGTGTCGAGTCGATGCGTTCATTAAGCTCCGCGCGCTTTGTGTCGATCTTACCGGAAAGCTCGCCGCGCTTGGCCTGCATGTCCGCCACGCTCTCGTCGATCTTATCCTGCAGCTCCGCCTTGCCGAGCTCGTAGCGGATCCTGGCGGTCTGCGCCTTCTGCGTGGCTGTCAGTGCATTGCTGCCGATGCTGTCTGACATCTTGTCGCTGACGGAACGGAGCGCGCGGCTGATGTCGTTGAGCTCGCGGAGCTTTTTGTTCAGACCGATGAGGGTCAGTGCGGTCAGGATTGTGTCGACTATGAAGACGGCGGTGATGACGCAGTCGATGATAAGGCCGGTCTTTTCGGGTATCAGGTCGACTGTGATGCGGACGATGTAAGGGTGCGCGATATTGACGGCGAAGGCGACTGCCATACCCCAGATGAGGCTGAAGGCAGGGCAGATGTAGCCGTTAAGGTTGAGCGGCATGTCGCTGTAGTCCCACCAGCGTGCGTGAAAGCACTTGTCCAGGATGAAGCCGGCCAGCAGCTCGATCGCGGTGGTGAGGACGATGCCGACGGCGATGACGACGAGGAGGTTGTCGGAGCCGATCTTCGAAAAGACGAACAGTACGGCGGTCATGCCGAATCCGTAGACAGGGCAGACGGGGCCGTTCAGAAAGCCCCTGTTGACGACGTGCCCGTGGAAAGCCGCGTGAAAGATGACCTCGACTACCCAGCCGGCGAAAGAATATACGATAAAGAAAGTAAGTAGTTCGTAGATGCCCATGGTCAATATATGAGCCCCGGCCGTAAGGTCGGACCGGGGCATGAAGTTTACTTATATACGATCAATAAAAGATCAGACCTGATTGTCGCAGTATTCCTTGTAGATCTTCATGATCTCGGCCATGTCGGCATTCATCTTGATCTGAAGCTTTGATATGTCCTTCAGGTTCTTATCGGCAAGGGCGTTACGTACAGCGGTGAAGATGGAAGTGTTCTCTCCTGTATCTTTTGCAAGAGCCATCTTCAGAGATTCGATATCGCCCCAGAGGTCATCATCGACTGTGTTCGCGACTGTGTGCTTCTTGGTTATGCCGCGGAGAGTAACAAGGTTACTGGGGATGATCCTCTCGGAGAGTTCATACTGCCATTTATCGAGCATCGCGCGGGAATATGAGGTAAGGATCTTCTCGTTGAAGACATTGCCTGCACAGAGGATACCTGTAACCTCGTCATCGGAGATGAACTTCTTCATGGAGTCGTAAACAGTGGCGGGCGGAACACCGAAGAGGCGGTCGCGCTCTTCCTCGATCATATCCTCGAAGATATCATCCTCGCATCTGTAGAGCCTGTCAGTCTCGAGATACTTGCCGGGAGTTCCGTAGGGCTTTGTAAATTCAGCTTCGAGTTCGCTGCTTGTGGCGCCGGAACCGATCGCATATTCGATTCCGTCGAGCATGCACTGGTATATCGCCGAGAGACAGAGGTATGTGTTCGTGTGAGGCGTAGGGGAACGGAGCTCAAAACGTGTGGCATGAGCGCTGTTCTCGGAACGGACGAGACCCAGGAGAACTGATCTGTTACGCGAAGGCGTAAGTACGTCTCTTCCTATGGAAGCAACTGCATGAGTGGGAGCCTCGAATCCGGGCTGCAGACGGTTGAAGGCATCAGTCGTTGATGCAACGAAAGGATTGATGAGATCGTAGTGCTTCATGATGCCCATGAGAGCGCCCCATCCGATGGTGCTGATATAGTCCTTCTTAAGGTCTGCGGGAGCGAAAAGGTTCTTTTTCTTGCCGTTCTTCAGGAATGCTACGGCGTTAACGTGTGTGTGCTCGCCGGAGCCTGCTACGCCCGGGATGGGCTTGGCGTCGAAGCTTACTTCGAGGCCGTGCATACGGAAGATCTCCTTGATAAGGATCCTCGCGGTGAGCTCGTAATCTGCGCCCTGAAGTGCATCTGAATATCTCCAGTCAACTTCGAGCTGCTCCATGATCGAGTGGAAGTCGCCGGAAGATGTAACGGCTGCCTTAACGCCGCCGACTTCCTTGTGACCCATCTCGGGATTGAAACCGTAGTTGTCGAGTACCATGATGACCTGCTCGAGAGCAGTCCTAACGACGCCTTTTGTTCTCTTCCAGTATGACTCCTTGAGGACTTGGGAGATGGAGAGTTGTTCGGTGCTGATCTTCTCGTCGGGAGAGTTTACCCAGAACTCGAGCTCAGTAGCCATTATAAGTGTGACCTTCTCGAGATCCTCGGGCTCGAAGCCGTATTCCTCACAGAGAGCCTTGTTATTCTCGAAGATATCAGTGATACGCTGCTCGAAGTACTCGGCGCTCTTTTTAAGAACGGATCTGGAACATACGGGTTCGCCGTTATGAAGAAGATAAGAGGGGATACGGAGCGTGCCGACCGGAAGACCTGTCTTCATGTCGATATGCTCGTAGTTATAGTCGATATACCAGACAACGTCGATATCGGGGACAAGATCGACCTTGCCGTCGTTTAATGTGGCGATGCCGGGAAGTACAACGGAAGAACCGTCAGTCTGTACAGCGGCGCCGTCAAGATAGTTTTGGAGATTATCGTGGAAATCCTTTATCGGGATCCTCTCGTCAGTATCGTTTCCCGCGAGGTCAACTGCCGCAAGAGAGACAAACTTTATCTCGGGATGTGATTCGAGGATGGACGTAATATCGGCGACCGAGTGCTTCTCGGGCGGGATGATCGTCAAAAGGTCAGGGTTAACTTTAAAATCTGTCATAAGTCAACGTTTCCAATCTGTTTTATTAAAATACAGTGATTATAATATCATAACGGGGGTGGAAATAGACTATATGTATTTCACCCAAAATGCCCAAAAATACCTTGATTTTTCCTTCAGTGTTGTTGCACAATCATTCTATGCTTTCTTTATTCACAAAGATTCTGGATATAGACGATCTCGATAACAGGTTCGTAGCGCGCCTGTTTTTCGCTATCCTGCTCTTTATGCGCTGGATGGCTTATTTTATGCCGTTCGGTGATTCGGATCTCAGCGGTCTTTACTCCTGGTACGAATCCGCCATGCAGGATCCTTCCATCTATTCGATGAGTTATTCGAACGGGCTCAGTGACTTCGGACTCTCGGTCGGGAACGGGATCTATCTTCTGACCTTATTGGGCGTCAGTTTCCTTTCCTATGTTCTCATGTTCATCTATGCCGGAGTGATGATAAGAGAGCACAGGCTCGGAAACGGAGAGTATGATTCGCTTAAGCCTATCAGTGAGGGTAAGCTCATCTTCCGTTCGTTTTTTCTGGTCATCGCTCTGGCTGTAATGTTCTGCGTGGCTTCGGTCTTTCTTATAATGCTCTTTATCTTTTTCTTCCTGCTCATACCGTTTGTAGCTGTATTCTGCGGATGCTATATCTCGGGCGACAGCAAGTTCTTCGATGCTTTCAGCGATTGCAGGAGAAGGATGAGGGGGAATTATATATTCTGTCTTCGTATCGTGGGGATCCTCGGGCTTCTCGGACTCATACTCCAGTTTGGAATGTCGGCACTGGAAGAGGTCATGAATCCGCAGGGGTTCTATGTCATAAATGCATTTTTGTCTTCTTTTTCAATTTTATGTACTGCTAGAGGCATTGGTGTGATATACTGTTTCGTCGAGAGAACAGGTATGCGTACCAGATTCCCTCGTAAAAAGGTTAATGAAGCGCCGGGTAAAGGCAGCAGAATTAAATAAATCAAATATTTATATACGGAGGTCTAAGAAATGGACGTAAAAGAATTGGCTATTCAGAAGCACACTGAATGGGAAGGAAAGATCGAGGTAATCGCTCGTGCTCCCGTCGGATCGAAAGAGGAACTCGCTGTTGCATATACACCCGGAGTTGCAGAGCCCTGCCTTCAGATCTCCGATAATGTAGACCTTTCCTACAAATATACAAGAAGACACAATCTCGTTGCAGTCGTTACTGACGGTACTGCCGTTCTCGGTCTCGGTGATATCGGACCTGAGGCAGGTATGCCCGTTATGGAAGGTAAGTGCGCACTGTTCAAGGCTTTCGGTGATGTAGATGCTTTCCCTCTCTGCATCCGTTCCAAGGAGGTTGACGATATCGTTAAGACGGTCAAGCTCCTTGCAGGTTCCTTCGGCGGCGTTAACCTTGAGGATATCTCAGCTCCCAGATGCTTCGAGATCGAGAAGAAGCTTAAGGAAGATCCCGAAGTCGATATCCCGATCTTCCACGATGAC
>JAFZWN010000112.1 GCA_017617295.1 Clostridiales bacterium
ACCGTGCGCGCCTCGTAAGCATTTACGATAGGCATGCCGTAGATCGGTGATGACTCGTCGTTGATAGCTGCGGGGTTAACAACGTCGTTGGCGCCGATGACGATAGCGATGTCCGTGTTGGGCATCTGGGGATTCATTTCGTCAGCTGTCTTGAGCTGCTCGTAAGGAACATTAGCCTCAGCGAGGAGAACGTTCATGTGACCCGGCATACGTCCTGCAACGGGGTGGATGGCGAAGTTGACTTCGCAGCCGTTCTCTTCGAGCACGTCGCAGAGCTCCTTAACGGCATGCTGTGCTTGGGCAACAGCCATTCCGTAACCGGGTACGAATACGACGCTCTTTGCTGCCTCGAGGATAAGGAAAGTGTCCTCGATGGACATTGACTTGGGTTCCTTGTGCTCGCCCTCTGCAGAAGCTGCCTTCTTCTTCGTTGTCTTGAAGAGGAGGGATACGAATGTCTTGTTCATGGCCTTGCACATGATGAGCGTAAGGATGACGCCGGAAGCGCCTACGAGGCATCCGGATACGATAAGTACCGTGTTTCCGATAGGGAAACCTGCGAATGCTGCTGCGAGACCTGAAAGTGCGTTAAGGAATGAGATGATAACAGGCATGTCGCCGCCGCCGATCGTGATGACCAGGGTGATGCCCAATACCAGGGAAGCGAGTGTCGTGATAACGACGCCTGCAACGCCCAGACCGCCGTTAGGTGAGATGCAGATAAAGAGGATGCCGAGAGCTGCAATTGCAAGGATGCCTGCATTGATGAAGTTCTTTCCGGGGATCGAGATGTTCTTCTTGAACATCGAAAGGCCGGCGAGCTTGCCCCACGCGATAAGGGAACCTGTGAAAGCTACGGCACCGATGAGGATCGTGAGACCCAGTGTGAGAGCCGTGAATGCGTCCTCGGTAACGCCTGCAGTGTACTGGGAAATAGCTACGAGCATTGAGGACAGACCGCCGAAACCGTTGAAGAGTGCAACGAGCTGGGGCATTCCTGTCATCTCGACCTTCTTTGACCAGATGAAGCCTACGACACTTCCGCCTGCGATGGCGAGGACTATGAGGAGATAACTTACGATACCGCCGTCGATAACGTCCTGTGAGATGAGGACGGAGACGACTGCTATCAGCATACCGATCGAAGAATAAAGGTTACCCTTGCGCGCGGTATCTGCTTTTCCGAGTTTCTTGATGCCCATGATGAAAAGGACACAGGACACCATGTAAAGTACTATGCAAATATAATCACTCATTTCTTAGGTGTCTCCTTTTTCTTAAACATTGAGAGCATCCTGTCGGTTACGAAATAACCGCCGATAACGTTGACTGTAGCGAAGAAGATCGCTATTGCGCCGAGGATGATGCCGAAAACATGATTACCGGAAGCGTTGATAGCGGTAGCTGCGATAGCACCGACGATCGTGATTCCGGATATGGCGTTCGTACCGCTCATGAGAGGGGTATGAAGCTGTGAAGGAACCTTCGAAATGAGCTCAACGCCGAGGTAAGCGGCGATGATAAATACGAAGATCAAGAGCATAATTACATCTGTTGAGATTTCCATATATCAGGCCTCCTTAAATCTCTCGTGGATGATGGCTCCGCCCTGTGTGAGCAGGCAGCCCTTCATTATCTCGTCGGACAGATTGACCTCGAATTCCTTGGACTCCTTGTTGTAGAAGTGCGTAAGGAATGCGGAGATGTTGCCGGAGAGCATCTTGGAAGCGTCCCAGGGTACCTGGCGCTGCAGTTCGTCGCCGGGGAGGATGATTACGCCGTTATCGGTAATGACTTCCTTAGTAGGATCGGAACCTTCGACGTTACCGCCAGTGGAAACTGCCATATCTACGATTATGCTGCCTGCCTGCATGCGGTCGATAACGTCTTTCTTGATGAGGACAGGAGCTTTGCGGCCGAAGACCTTTGCGGTCGTGATAACGATATTTGCTTTCTCGCAGACCTTAGCCTGGGCTTCCTGCTGTTTTGCGATCTGCTCGGGTGTAAGTTCCTTAGCGTAGCCCTGGGCAGTCTGGCCCATCTCGCCCAGGTCGATCTTTACGAAGTTGGCGCCCAGAGACTTAACCTGCTCTTCGACTACCGGTCTGGTATCGAAAGCGTCAACGCGCGCGCCTAATCTCTTGGCGGTAGCGATAGCCTGAAGGCCTGCAACGCCTACGCCGATAACGAATACTCTGGCAGGATTGATCGTTCCTGCAGGAGTAACCATCATCGGAAGGATCTTGGGCATGCGTGCTGCGGCATTGAGGACCGCAACGTAACCTGCGAGTGAAGTCTGGGATGACTGAACGTCCATCTTCTGAGCGAGGGTCGTTCTGGGGATCATCTCCAAAGAGACTGCCTGAATATTGTTCTTGGCGAATCCGTTAAGGAGATCCTTCTCATTGAAGGGATCGAGGTAGCTGACATGAACCGTATCGGGGTTCATACCGTCAGCCGATTCGGGCTTGAGGATCCTGACAACAATCTCGGCGTCCTTGAGACCGTCTTTTTCTTTCTTGACGATCTTGGCACCGGCCTGTTCGTAATCCGCATCTTCAAAGCCGCTCTTGAGACCGGCACCGCTGACGACCGTGAACTCGAAGCCCATTCCTGTGAGCTTCTTTATGTCATCGGGGATAAGGGCAACACGAGTCTCGGCAGGCAGACTTTCCTTGCATACCAGAACTTTCTTCATTTGCACACCTCTTCTGACTTGGATTGTGTTGAGATAAAAATCCACACTTTAAGCTTTTAAAGTATAAAACAAAGCCCCGCCGATTTAAAGGGCGAGGCTTTAGTTAATTAAAATTTTTATATAACTTCGGATCTTAAGTTACCATCTGTCGAAATACTCATCCCAGAGAGCCTCGACGCCGTCTTCGATATCCTCGACCAGATGCTTGAATTCACGGGCATCCATCTTAGTGATCTCCTTATATCTTGAGGCACCGTTCGGAATGGGATCGTGTCTGTCGACCGTTACCGTGAGCTCGAGGGATTTTACGTACGGTACGACTTCGTCATCTGCCCTGATGTTCGTGAGAACGAAGATATACCTGTCGCCCTTCTGGAGGAGGCTGCCCTTGATGACGTATTCCTCATCCCATTCGTCCACATACTTAAGCTTGAAATCGCCGGACTTCCTGTCCCACTCGACCTTGATGACCGTTTTATCTGTCTCGAGGTCTTTATCTTTGCCGGAACCGCCGCTGCCGCCGCCATCCCAGTCGTAGTGGCGTACGGGGGAAGTCTCTTCGAATCTCATCTCAGCCGCATAACGGCGGGAACTGTCTTCCTCAACCTTATAGATGAAAGCATAGCTTTCCCTGGTTGTCTTATCCTTTGCCGTAAGGCTGATCTCCTTGGATTTTGCGACGTTCTTGCCGAGAATGATCGATACTTCATAATCTTCGCCGTCGGCTTCGAGTTCGGCATCTATCTGGGCGATCCTTCTGCCTGAGCTTGTGATATAGAAATCTACTGTCAGCTCGATATCCTGATCCTTAAGATCGTCAAGGGTGTCTTCAATGTCATCGAGAGCATCGTAGAACTCGTCCACGAATTCGTCCTTATCATCGTAGAAGGAACCGTTCGAAGCCAGACGGTAGAGGAGCTTTTCGAGCTCTTTGTCGTTATTCGCGTAATCGATAAGTTCCTGTGTGGCGAGAGCCAGCGAATCCTGGTCAATGGAAAGCGAGATCAGGGTGCAGTGTATCTTTTCACCGCCGGCGGTAATGGTCTTGGAAGATCTGCCGACATCGGAATATTTAACGAGTTTCTCGATGAGGAGCTTTCTGTATTTCGCGTTCATGTTCATCATATCATGCTCAAGGTTGGCATTATTCCTGGCGGTATCCCTGAGGTTCATGAAATATTCGTACTGCTCTTCCGTGAGAGAATAATCCGTCTCTTCATCGGGATCAAAGATGGACCCCGGGAGATTCTTCGAAAGGTTCTTGATATTAATGCCGTAAGCTCCGTCAACCAGCTCGGGGCATGTGAATGCGAATCTGTCCTGGTTATAGAAGACCCTCGTCTGGAGGACCGTTTCATCGTCTTCTGCAACGGTCATCTCGAAAGCGCTCTTGAGGTCCCTGACGTTCGAATAGAGCTTTGCCTGAACTGTGACATCATCGCTCGCGATCTTGTCGAGATCAGCAGAAACGGCAATGGAACCGCCGTTTGCCACGTCGTCTGCGACGTCGAAAAGCTCGATCCTTTCAGCATCCGAAATGGTATTGATAAAGCCCCTGACGATCAGGGCGCTCGGTCTGTTGGCAAGAGCTATAGAAACAACAATCAATGCAACAAGCACGGCCGCTCCGGCTGAGCCGCCGATAATAAGAGTCTTCTTATTCTTGTCCATACGGGTTCCTCCTCTAATAATTGCAGAAGCAGTAAAAAAATTATAACATATTTGCTCGTTGACGAAACTGCGAGTGTTTTCGCATACGACTGTTATGACAGATGTCAAGAGCCTGTAACTTGAAAACACCGGTTTCCGATATTATTATTTATTATGAGGTAAAGGGCATTCTCCGGAAGGGGAAGCTTTCTTAAAGCTTATGGGGAAAGCCGTAGGAAGTGGGTTGTTATGACCGGAAAAAGGAAAGAGACAGACATCAGGACAAGATACGAGTTCCTTATTGCGGGGATCATTGTCTTAGTACTGTGCATAGTGGCATTTGCCGTGTTCAGGATAACCGATTACCTGAGCGGTGCCCGTGATGTTCCCGAAAATACCGAGACCAAGTTCGATATCAGTGACGGTACGGTCCTTATCGAAGTCGAGATCAGAGAGACCACAGCTCCCAATGAGACGGCCGAGCAGACCCAGGAGACCGTAACCGACGGTGATCCTGCCTCTGCCTTGAGCGAGCATGATGATATCCGCATCTTTACGGTCACGACAGTCGGAGAGAATTACTACAAATCCAAAGCAGGCAGGCTCGATCTTTATGCTGAACCCAAGGAGACCAATCTGGACAGGCCTTCGCTTATCGAAGATGCAGCTTTTGAAGTCCTGGGCTTCAGCAGGGACGGCTGGGCCGCTATCGAATATGGCGGACAGAGATATTACGTAAAGAGCGCTGATATCGTCCAGACGGACGCGCCGGAAGGTGCCGCCGAGAAGCATAAGGATCCGCAGGATTCGCAGGGCATCAGGTTTTTCGTGCCCAACTCGGGCGACATTGAATATGTAGCTACCATGAGCACAAAGGCGTTCAGCCTTCCCGATGTCATGAGCAGCGGCAATTCGATCGATCTTCAGAGGGGAGAGAGAGTTATCGTCGTTGCGACGGGCGGCAACTGGTTCAAGATCATATACATGAATGCCGAGTATTACATGCTCGGTTATCTGCAGTCCAGGATTGATTTCATAAAGGACAACCCTGATTCCGAGATAGAAGACCATACGGGTTATCCTGAAGCCGGAACACCTGAGGCAGTCATGAGCGCGACGACCGCCGGTGCGGGAGATACTGCAAATTCAAGCGGCGTTACCCTTGGCGGAGATCCGAACGATACCACGGGACAGACAAATCCCTCTGACCAGGTTCATTTCTCGGATCCCTATGAAGAAGCCAATCTTACGGCGCCTGAGGGTTATCAGAGAGAACTTCTCACGTTGACCAATGCCGAGCGCAAAAGAGTAGGCGTTCCTCCTCTGGTATGGGATGAGAGCCTCGCATACTGCGCCGCTATCAGGGCGGCAGAGCTCCCGCAGCTGTCCTTAGAGCAGAATATGAACCACTTAAGACCTGACGGTTCCGAGTGGTTTACGGTAAACGAAGCGATAATGTATGCGGAAAATATCGCTTACGGACAGAAATCCGTAGAGGAAGTCTTCGACGACTGGCTTCATTCGACTACAGGCCATTATGAGCATATGATCGATCCCGATTACAGGACCTTCGCCGTTGCTCTTTATCAGACTGATATCGGATACGGATATTACTGGATAGAGGAATTCGGATACTGACCCGGCCCCAGTGATCTCCCTGACAGGAGTTCTCTCCAATGTTTTCCTTCGAGTTCATAGATCATGGCTACTGCGGCACAGATCTCATCTTCGGTGCCTTCTTCATCCACGAATGCCAGAAGCCCCGCTATCTTGATCATGTCGGATTCTATCGATCTGAGAAAATCGCCCGGCGTGGTTTCCACTCCGCCATACTGGCTGTAGGAGAAATCAACTGCCGCAAGGGGATAGACGAAACTCGAGCACTGTTCGTCCAGTACCTGGGGCAGTATCTCTACGAGAGTGGAACAGAGATCCTCGGGAAGAGAGGCGATGATATCCCATGTCAGATCAACGCTGATCTCGGAATTTTGCTTTATATACTCGAGAAGGTCCCCGTGCATGGCGAACTGCTTTATGAAATCCTGCTCGACCGGATCGAAGGTCCCGTCAGCGCAGGCGACGCTCAGGAGGACTCCCTGCAGTATCATGTCGAACTGCGCGAGTGTGAGCCCGGCATCGTAATCATGCCCTGTTATGTTGTGAAAAACGCCGTCCATGGCCATTATGGTCGTCTCGGCGTGTTCATAAGCCATTGCCGCTTTGTCCAATATTTCCTGTCTGTCGTAATCCATAAGACTTCCTCACAAGTATGATGCTGATATTTTATCACACCCCGATGTGATATAATTCTTCCCTAGGAATAAATAAAATTAGGGAGATCGGAATCAATATGGCACTTTTCGGAAAGAAAAAGAAGAACGAGGAACTGAACAGCGAAGCCGCAGAAAATAAAGAAAGTAACAGTGTTACTGAGGAGATGAAGATCATCCTCGAGGCACGTGAAGAGGAGACCAGGGAGAGACAGGCAAAAGCCGAGGAAAGACTCCAGGCCCAGGAAGAAGCCGGCAAGAAAGAACTCTTCATGGAAGAGCAGGCCAGACAGGCAGCCGAGAGGATAATCGGCGGCGATACCGTCCCGACCGGCATGCATTTCTTCGTCGTCTGCGATGAGATCCCTTTGAGCGCTGCACCCGAGACAGAAGGCAATATCGTTGTCCGCGGAAATATCAGAGGCACCGTAACGGCAGGCAGCGAAGTGTTCCTTTATCAGGGAAGAGGAGACAAGTTCAAGGTTAAGATCGAGAAGATCAGAAATGACAGAAGGGAATTTGTCGACGAGCTGTCTTACGAGAGAGCAGAACTCGAGATAACGAGAGGCGACATCCCGCTCCCGGCAGATCCCGATGCGGACGCTTCAAGACCCGTTCAGAGATATGCGGTCCTTACGGATGCCATAGGTATTGAAGATATGAAGGATCCGGCCTGCAAGGGATTGGCTATTGCAGGCAACCCAAGAACGACCGCAATGCTCTGCGAGTACGGCAAATTCGGCAAAGAGCCTGTCTTCTTCGGAACAGTTATGGACTGCCTTATGACGACCGAGTTCGTTACACTGGCAAAGATCGCTCCTGCGGGAAACGGCAAGAGCACAGTGTCTTTCATGGGTATAAGCACTAAGAAAAATCCCGGTGTTCCGTTCCTTCCCGTATTCACGGACCAGAGATTTGCCGTAAAAGCCGCCAAAACCGGTATCGGCAAGCAGGGCGGACCTTTCAGGAACCTGATGCTCGGCTTTGCGCAGACCGCTGCGCTCGCGCGTGACCCTCATCACCAGGGATTCATCGTTAATCCCGGCGGTCCGGTCTCCATTACCATCCCCAGGGATCTTATCGATAAGATGGTCGAGACCGATACCTTCAAGGACAGGTTCGGCGCAGGCGCTGCCGATAACGTATCACTTTCATTGGGCGGTACAGGCAACAAGGATCTTGACAGTCTTCTCGCAAAGGGCGGCCCCGACGGCGCAGGCCTTCAGAAGATCATGATCAGCAATCCCTCAGATACACCGGAGTTCGCAGCTGTCGAGAATGCCGTTAAGAAGTACTGCGGCGCCCATGCGGACATTTCGAGAGTCCTGATCCTCATTACGACAACAGTCAATAACCGCAGCGAAAAAGCATACCTCTGCATCATGGACTGTCCCGAAGAGTCGTTCAGAAAAGAATGTCAGGGCCTCGCTGAAGCGATAAAGCCTTATCTCAGGGGAATAAAAAAGATCCAGTTCCAGCTCTACTCGAAGATGAACCTGGATAAATTCCCTGCAAAGGTAACATGGCTTTATTCGAAGCTGCCCCAGTAAATCACACTGAATACATTGGAATTTCCCAATAATTCACACAGATAATAAAGATTGTTCATCGGGCGCGTGCTAAAATCTCGATGTTATGCTTCAAATAAGGGATATACATAAAGAATACAAGACCGGAAGTCTTGTTCAGAAAGCTCTGGACGGAGTGTCTCTGAATCTCAGGGATAATGAATTCGTTGCGATCCTGGGTCCTTCAGGATCGGGCAAGACTACGCTCCTTAATATCATCGGAGGCTTGGACCGTTACGATTCGGGAGACCTCATCATCAACGGTATTTCGACCAAGCGCTATAAGGACAGGGACTGGGATTCGTACAGGAACCATACCATAGGCTTCGTTTTTCAGAGCTATAACCTGATCCCTCACCAGACTGTCTTATCAAATGTCGAACTGGCTCTTACCATCTCCGGCATCTCAAAAAGAGAACGCAGACAGAAGGCTCTCGATGCCCTCGAGAAGGTCGGACTCCGCGAGCAGGCTCATAAGAAGCCGAACCAGATGTCCGGCGGCCAGATGCAGAGAGTTGCGATCGCAAGAGCTCTCGTAATCGATCCTAACATCCTTCTTGCGGATGAGCCCACCGGCGCGCTCGATACAGAGACCAGCATCCAAGTCATGGATCTCTTAAAAGAGGTCGCGAAAGACCGTCTGGTCGTCATGGTCACCCACAATCCGGAACTCGCCGAAGAATATGCTACCAGGATAGTTAAGCTTAAAGACGGCAGGATCACCAATGACAGCGATCCTTACGAACCCGAGAAGGAGGCAGGCGCGTTAAGCCCCGTCCACAAGAATCTCGGAAAGGCTTCGATGAGCTTCTTTACCGCTCTTGCACTGAGCTTTAACAATCTCTGGACTAAGAAGACCAGAACGATACTTGTAGCTTTCGCCGGCTCGATCGGCATCATAGGAATCGCGCTGATACTTTCGATGTCTAACGGCGTCAACACTTATATCGACAGGATAGAGGCGCAGACCTTATCGCAATACCCGCTCTCGATCGAACGGTCATCGGTCTCATTTATATCGATGATGATGGTCTCCACGGACACATGGGAACCGGCAGGCGAAGGCGAGGTCACGGAGGTTCCTTCCGTCGGACAGCTCTTATCCACCGTCCAGACCAATGACCTTGTCGCACTGAAGGAATATTTCGACAGCGGTAAGACGGATATCTATGAACTTACGAACGGTGTCGAATACTCCTACGGTATCGACCCGCAGATCTTCCGTTATAACAAAGGGACCAAGGAATACAGACAGGTTAATCCGAATAACGATTTCGCTTCGATGGGACTTACTTCCTCCAGCGTCTTTACGTCGGCTTACAGCATGAACGTCTTTTTCGAGATGCCGGAAAATGAGTCTCTCTATATCAACCAGTACGACATAAAGGCAGGCCGCTGGCCGGAAAACTCAGAGGAGGCTGTACTGGTCCTCTCGCAGAACGGAGCCGTATCCGATTACATCATCTATGCATTCGGATTAAGGGATACGGATACGCTCGACAAGATGATCAGGGATTTCAGCAACGGCCTTGAAGTCGTAACGGATCAGGAATACTACACATGGCATTATGAAGACTTTATGGGCACGACATTTAAAGTCATTCCCGCATATGAGTTCTACAAATACGACAGCACCAATAAGATCTATGCCGACATGAGAAATGACAAAGATTATATGCGCGGTCTTCTCGACAAGGCGCAGAATCTTAAGATCGTTGGTATCGTACAGCCCAAGGAAGGCGAAGATATCTGGATGCTGGATTCCGGCATCTACTACGGTAAGGATCTGATCGAAGAGTTAAGGGATGCGGCCGAGGATTCGGCTATCGTAAAGGCACAGCTCGCCGACCGCGAAGTCAATGTCCTGACCGGCAAGAGATTCGATGAGGAAGAATCAGATTTTGATATGGGTGAGTTTTTCTCGATCGATGAGGACGCTATCCAGAATGCATTTAAATTCGATGAATCGAAGCTGACCATTGATGAGGATGCTTTCGGCGACATGAGCGGTCTGGATCTTTCCGGAGCGTTCGGAAGCGTAATGCCGGATCTTTCTGCCGACCAGTTGTCAGGCCTTTTGGACGGCGTGGAACTGAAGATCGATTTCGAGGCGCTGGGACAGGGATTGTCGAGCCTTTTCACGGATTATATGGATTATGCTTCGTCTGATCCTTCGACGGATTTTGCCAAGCTTCCCGATGCGGTAACGCAGTATATCGCCTCGCCTGAAGGAAGTGCTGTCTTAAGGGAGCAGCTTATGAAGGCTGTCAGGGAAAGCGGAGCCAGTATTGATAACAGGATCATCTCAGACGCATATCAGGCTGTTTTTGACGGTTTTGTCAAATACCTTGTCGGGCATTACGGAATAGATGCCGTGTCTGATATAGACCAGGAGACATTTGCGCAGTATTTCCGTGAATATCTGGAAAGCGAAGAAGGACAGGAGATCCTTGATGAGCAGACGGAGATCATAAAGGAAGAAATGGCGAACAACATCGAGATCTCACTTGAACAGTCACGTGAGATCGCGGAAACTCTCCTTGACGGATACAGCAAATATGCGACAGAGAACAATCTGCCTGACCCTAAGCTTCTACAGAAATCCCTGACCGATTATCTGGGCACCGACAGGGCGAAAGAGCTTATTACTTATACTGTTACTACCGCCATCAACGCTGATGAGATCACTTCAGCGGTAATGTCCAATGTCGCCGGCATGACTGCGCAGATGACAGGCCAGCTGGCTTCCGGTATCGAGAGCGCCCTGACGATGGTCATCGAGATGATCGCAAATAACATGACAAAGGCTCTTACGAGTACGTTTGAAGATTTCGGAAGCGCACTGTCAATCGACAACGACGCTTTCGCCAAGGCTTTCCAGTTCAATATGGGCGAGAATGAATTCCAGTCATTTATCAACGAGATGCTGGGCGGCAGCACTTCATCAGCCGAGAACAATCTCGCGGCATTCGGATACTGTGACAAAGAAGATCTCCAGTCCATCACCATCTATCCAAAGGACTTCGAATCCAAGGATAAGATCACCACGATCCTTAAGGACTATAACAAGATGGTCGAAGATGCGGGTGAAGATGATAAGAGCATCACCTACACCGATATCGTCGGCGCCCTGATGAAGTCGGTAACAAAGATCATTAACACGATCTCTTACGTTCTCATCGCTTTCGTTGCGATATCGCTCGTCGTATCCTCCATCATGATCGGCGTCATAACATACATCAGCGTTCTCGAGCGCCGGAAAGAGATCGGCATCCTCCGCGCGATGGGCGCTTCAAAGCACAATGTCGCGCAGGTCTTCAATGCCGAGACCATGATCACGGGATTCCTCGCGGGCCTCTTCGGAGTCGTGATCTCGCTCATCCTGCTGATCCCCATAAACGCGATAATCCATAAGATCGCAGAGTCAAGTGATGTCAGCGCGATCATGCCGTGGCAGGCAGCGATCATCCTCGTTATCCTGAGTGTTTTCCTGACGCTTATCGGCGGCCTTATCCCGTCGAGATCCGCGTCGAGGCAGGATCCGGTAACCGCGCTGAGGACTGAGTAAGTTTACGCGAACAGGCTCTTCTTACTCTTTCTGCGGGCCGGCTGATCTTTAGCGCCTTTAGCATTCTTGCCGCCCTTATTGTCTTCAGCGGCAGCAGCCTTTTTCACCAGCTCATCATGCTTTCCGATAAGGCAATCTGCTGTCTTTTCGGCGCCGTGGCCGATATTGCACCAGGTCTGCTCACGGGCGAGATCGCGGCCCTTTGCGAGCTCTTTGGAATCCGTGCCGCTGATGCAGTCTTCGATGAGAGTGCCGATATTACCGATGTTGTCTGAAGTCAGCTTTCTTCCGATCTTCGGAAGGATCTGATATGTCCAGAGTTCTTCGGTATCCCAGCTGCAGTCGTACTGCGACCAGTCGTTGGAGGGCTCCGTGTAGATTACGGGCTTATTGAATACCAGCGCGAAATCGAAGATGACGCCCGAGAAGTCCGAGATAAGGATGTCTGCTTCATTAAGCACATTGAAATTATCGGTATCGCGGTTCCACTTGAGCTTGTCAGATTCGGGGAACTGCGCCATGAGTTTATCGATGAGGTCTTTCTCGGAGGTGAATGACTGGGGATGGGGTCTGATAATGATCTTGTATGAAGTCTTTATCAGGCTCTCGATGAACGGTGCCCCATAGGCTGTCAGGATGCCGTTATTGCCCCAGGAAGGCGCGAGGAGGATAGTCTTATCTTTTTTGCTGCCGTCAGCCTCAGGGAGGGCATCCAGACGCTCTTTCATTGTATCGAGATAGGGAATGCCGGTAAGAACAACCTCTTTAGCGGGGATGGAACGTATAGCCTCGAGTCTTCTGATCTGATCTTCCTGGTATTTACCCGATACCAGCACGGCATCGTAGAAATCAAGACCGAACATCTTATAAGTGGTTATATCATTCGGCATGTGTGGAATATGCACGTAGTAAGAGGCTCCCTTTGATCTTTTCCACTGGAAAACATCGAGGCTCGGCGTGGTGGAAATGACCATGTCTGCCTTAATGAGATTCATCCTGGAAATGGCTTTGTTGCCTTCGCCGATGAATTCCGCGTGAACATGTTTGTAGTCAGCCTTCAGGGCCGGGTCATCGGGACTTGCGGTCAGGTAATAAATGTCTTTTCCGCGCTTCTCGAACTCGTCCAGCACAGGACGGAAGATGTTCCAGTATCTCTTTCCTTCGGAGAAGATGCATATCGGAAGACGGCTGCCGTCTGTATCTTTCGCCCTTCCGCCGAGGAAGAAGAATTTAAGCCTGATCCACAGGGCGTGTCCTGCAAAGATCAGTACGCCTGCAATACCGATGATTATCGAGAAGAGCATGCTTCCCGTACCGGGATCTATGTATAACAATTTATCGATCATTTATAAGACCTCCGTTACTCAGGTGGGATCGCCGGGATAAAGAGCCCAGTTTCTGTTGTCGTAGATGTTGTCGTGCACGGTGAACCAGCGGCGGTCGGCCTCTTCGAGCCTTGTTCCGTTATTCGTGAGCACATTGCCGCTTCCGGAAATATATATCAGCTGGTCGCCTGAATCCGATTCCTTCGTTATCGGATTACCCGTAAAAGGATTTAACGGTGAATCGATGATGCCCTTCAGAGCCAGATAAGGCGTATCCGCATTGGTCATGAACTCGTCGGATACCGTAAATCCTGTGCTGTCAAAGTCTTTTACGAGCAGTACGGGATTGAGCTGCTCTGCATCGTAACCGAGTTCGGGCAGGAGCAGGTCATCAAACTGATTGAATGAGTAACCGTGGTCGGCAACTATTATTATTCTCGTATTGTCATAAAGTCCGTTCTCCCTGAGATAATCGAACCATTGTCCGAGGATGATGCACGCCGACATGCTGCATTCATAATGCGCATAGGACAGATAATCATCCATATGCATCTCCCTGCCGTCTAAGATGAAGCGGTCCATATTGGCGAGATCGTACTCTGTGTTATCGATCACGTATGCCGGAGCATAAGACGGCTCTTCAAGAAGAGTGACGTCGTGGGTAGTGTTATTGGCGAACATGAAGAAGCAGTTTTCCTGATCGTCGCTGATGCTGACTATGTCATCCAAAGATTCGAGCACGAGTCTAGAACCGAGATAAGTCTCATCAAGTCCTATCTGGGTGTGAAGAGGATCCGACAGCGCGGAGACAATACCGCTTCCGTTGGTATAAAGGTTCATATCATTATATGTTCCGCGTGAATACAATAACGGCTGGAGAAGGTAAGGCGCAGTCTTCATCAGGCCGTAACAGAACAGGTTTCTGTTGAGACGGAGCTCGTATTCTTCTCCGAGTTCAGTGAGGACGGGATTGCCTTTTGTCATGACACCGAACATGTTATAAGCGTTTATCCTGTCATCATCGTCATAGATACTTACATCAGAAAGCCATTCGTAATTTGCGTACGGAGGATCACCGACGGAGACTTTCCAGCCGTTGTCAGCAAAGATCGTCGGAAGGACTTTAAGAGCCTCATTATGTTTGTCGACAAGGAGTTCGTCTGATCTCTTATTCATGTTCGCGGGAGAATAATCATATCCTCCGAAAAGGGATGGAGCGCCGTTATTTGTGCTGTGACCCAGCGAGACGGTGTTGTGATAATAAGTAAATCCGTCGAACTGTTCTTTGAGTTCGGGACGCTCGTTCATGATGTAGGGGATATATCCGCTGATCATTCTGTCCATCATTATGACCACTACGTTCTTTCCCGTTCTGGTCATGGGGATAACGATATCTTCTTCGGTATTTCCGAAAGTGTAGTTATGGCCCGCGGTCATGGAAAGGCTCAGCACGACATTCATTCCCGATATCGCGATAACGCCGGCAAGGACAACGCCCGTGATCAGCTTTTTGTATTTCTTCAGTTTCATGAAAAGGAAAGTGATCAGCGCGAGGATCAGGATGTCAGCTGCCAGATTGATGATGATGTCCTTTACGCTGAACTTCATGCTGTACTCGTAGATGAGTTTTTTCGAGAGGTATCCGAAATTCTTATTGAAGACTACGTAGTTGCATACGCTGACTACGGCGAGCGCGGGTATGATGCCCGTGAGATATTTGTGATTTTTGTTCTTCGTAAGGACGATGAAAAGAGGTATCCATATCATGAAAGTCCCTACGGCGGTAAGTGCGCCGGGGAGCAGATATAGGACAGGATTACAGGGGTTTACGCCGAAAGGCTTTATCAGTTCTGTCGGATTTTCTGAAATTACGTCAGACGGGATCATTAGGCCGGTAAGCACAGCAAGCACCGCGCAGGAGAGCATTATAACGGCAAAACTCTCTTTGCTGAATCTGAAAGCATCCTTCCCGGAT
>JAFZWN010000113.1 GCA_017617295.1 Clostridiales bacterium
GAGAAAGTGTGAAAGGACTTGCTGTCTTTATCATTGCCGTGTAATGATGTATAATATTTTCTTGATAATATTATTATTTGATCGGCAAGAGGGTAAATGGAGCGGAAAAGAAAGTTCGAATTTCTGGATAAAGTATGGCTTAAGAATGCAGTTGTAGTTTGTCTTGCTGATATTGTAGCCGTATATGCCGCGTATTTCTTTGCTTTATATATCCGGTTCGAGATGTCATTTGAAGCGATTCCCGATATTTATCTGGACGGATATTTTTTCCTAATGCCGTTATGGTGTTTCCTGACTGTTGCTGTCTTTTATCTTTTCAAGCTTTACCACAGCATATGGGACTATGTCAGCATAAATGAAGCTTTTACGATGGTAAAGGCATATTTCTTCCTGTCTATACTCTGTGTCTGTTCATCACTTCTCATCGGTTACAGGATGCCGAGGTCTTTCTATATATTCGGACTCATGATGGCGATCGTGCTGCACATGGGGATAAGGTTCTCTTACAGGGCACTGCGGATACTGAAGAATAATGTCAGCGGGTTAAGAGGAGGAGCGAATCAGGCTAAGAATGTAATGATAATTGGTGCCGGTTCTGCGGGCCGTATGCTCATACGTGAGTTCAAAGGATCTGATAAGCTTAACCAGAAGGTGGTATGTGCTATCGATGATAATCCGGGTAAGATCGGACGTATGATCGAAGGTGTCCGTGTTGTCGGAACCAGAAAATATATCATCGATGCAGTATCGGAATATAAAGTCGACATTATTGTTTTGGCGATCCCGAGCGCATCTAATGCGGATAAGAAAGCCATACTCGATATATGTAAGGAGACCGGGTGTCAGCTCAAGACCTTACCGGGCGTCTATCAGCTCGTAAACGGTGAAGTTAGCGTCAACAGGCTCCGCGAGGTAAGTATCCACGATCTTCTCGGAAGAGAACCGATAACCATAGATAATGAGGAAGTCTACAGGATGATCTCCGGTAAAACAGTCCTTGTTACCGGAGGAGGCGGATCGATCGGTTCGGAACTCTGCAGGCAGATAGCGGCTCATCGCCCTGCGAGGCTCGTCATCTTTGATATCTATGAGAATAATGCTTACGATATCCAGCAGGAACTGATCAGAAAATACGGAGATGACCTGAATCTTGTAACGCTGATCGGTTCGGTCCGTAATACTCACAGGATCAAGTCCGTGATGGAGAAGTACAGACCGGATATCGTTTTTCACGCTGCCGCTCACAAGCATGTTCCTCTCATGGAGGAGAGTCCCAACGAGGCAGTCAAGAATAATGTCATGGGTACATATAAGACGGCACTGGCTGCGGCGGAAGCCGGCGTATCCAAGTTCGTCCTGATATCTACCGATAAGGCTGTCAATCCAACCAATATCATGGGAGCTTCCAAGAGGATCTGTGAGATGATCGTTCAGATGATGGACCGGAAGTATAAGGATACATCTTATGTGGCCGTCAGGTTCGGTAATGTACTGGGATCGAACGGTTCAGTTATCCCCCTTTTTAAGAAACAGATCGAGGAGGGTGGTCCTGTCACTGTTACCCATAAGGATATCGTCAGATATTTTATGACTATCCCGGAAGCTGTTTCTCTCGTGCTTCAGGCTTCTCATTATGCCAAGGGAGGAGAGATCTTTGTTCTGGATATGGGTGATCCGGTAAGAGTCGATGATATGGCCAGAAACCTTATCAAACTGTCGGGATATAAGCCTGATATCGATATAAAGGTCCAGTACATAGGCCTTCGTCCCGGAGAGAAACTCTATGAAGAGAAGCTCATGGATGAAGAAGGAATGGAAAAAACGGCAAATAAGCTCATCTATATCGGCAAGCCCATAATGATGGATGATGATGTCTTTATGGAGAAGCTTCGAAAGCTTGATGAGGACAGCCGGGAAGATGATGAAGAAATAAAGAAATATGTTCAGGACATAGTGCCGACGTATCACGAGAGATAAGCGGGAAAGAGAAAAATGAGCATCGGAGAAGGTCATATCCCATATGGTCCTTATGAGCGGTTTGTAAAGAGACCGCTGGATCTTTTCCTATCTTTTTTTGCACTTATCATCCTGTCTCCCCTGATGGGTATCGTGGCTTTGCTCGTAAGGGTCAAGCTTGGATCTCCCGTTATCTTTTCCCAGGAACGTCCCGGTAAAGACGGGAAGATCTTTAAGCTTTTTAAGTTCCGTACTATGACGGATGAGAGAGACGGGAACGGTGAACTGCTTCCTGATGACAAAAGACTTACGCCTTTCGGGAATGCCCTTCGCAGGTCTTCTTTGGATGAGCTTCCCGAGTTGATCAATATACTTAAGGGGGATATGGCGATCGTCGGCCCCAGGCCTCTTCTTGTCAGATATCTTCCCCGATATAATGAAAGACAGAAGCACAGGCATGATGTGCGCCCCGGACTTACCGGACTTGCCCAGGTCAACGGCCGTAATGAGATCTCGTGGGCGAAGAAGATCGAGAACGATGTCAGATATGTGGAACATATTACTTTTTGGGAAGATCTTAAGATAGTTATGAAAACGGTGCTCGTAGTCTTTAAACATGACGGCATAAGCATCGATTGTCCTGAATTTACCGGAACGGAGGCAGATGAATGATACTGGGAATATTCGGAGCGAGTGCTCTCGGACGAGAGGTGAACATAATCGCGAGGAAGATAAATGCGATCGAGAACCGCTGGGAAGATATCATCTATATAGACGATAATGAGACGATAAAAGATGTAATGGGAGTCCCTTCCTATACATTCGATGCGGCAAGGGAGAGATTCCCCGAGCTTGAGGTATCGATCGCTGTCGGGGAGCCTGTGACCAGGGAAAAGATCTTTAACCGTATTAAGGAGAGCGGAGTGAAGTGTGCGACACTTATCCATCCGGGCGTATATATAGATGAGAGCACATTTGTAGGCGAAGGCGTTACGATCTGTGAAGGAGTTACGATCACTTCCTGTGTAAGGATAGAGGATGATGTTTATGTTCAGCCGCATGCGGTAATAGGCCATGACATACATATCGGCAGGCACTCCGTTATAGGTTCCAATTCAGAGATCGGAGGCGCTAATCAGATAGGGGAGAGAGTATTCATCGGTTTTATGGTAGGAACATTACAGGGACTTACCATAGGAGACGATGTGGAGATATCGGCAGGGTCTATCGTATTCAGGGATATAGAACCCGGGATGATCGTAATGGGAAATCCTGCAAGAGTAATACGACGTAACGAAGGACGCGGAGTCTTTTCCAAGAATTAAAGATAAAATGCGGAGGTCGAAGACATGAATGAGACAAATGAACTTAAGCCGTTCTCTTTGAACGCACAGGAACTGCAGGAGTATCAGCCTAACCGTTATCCTTTCCTGATGATAGACCGTGTTACGGAAGTCGTTCCCGGGAAGTACGCAAAAGGCTATAAGAACCTGACAAACAATGAATGGTATTTTCCAAAGCATTTCCCGGGTAATCCCAATATGCCGGGATGCCTTCAGGTAGAGGCTATGTCACAGATGCTGACTGTCGCTATAACTACATGTGAAGGTATGGAAGGCAAGGTGGCTCACGGCTATAAGGTAAACGTTACCTTCCATGAGGAAGTCCACCCGGGAGACAGGCTCGATATCGATGCACAGGTCTTTTCTTTCAAGAGAGGTCTTTGCAAGGGACACGTAACTGCAAGTGTAGACGGCAAGCTCGTGGCAGAGATGGATAATACGATCCTGATCCCTGAGATCTTCTATCAGTTCCGTCCCAAGCCCGTGGATAAGGATAAAGAGGCGTAATTGTGGTATCATCTTGGTATCATGAGATTATAGTGGAGGTCGGTTTTGAAAAACATTCCCGATGTTAAGATCGGCATCGTTGTCGGAAGTACTGACTGGCTGCCTTCCGAGATAGCCGTCGAGAACCGTAAAAAGCTTACATGCTCTTATACGGAATCATATGGCGATGCCAATATATATGAATGTTCGGTATGTTTGACCGATAATGAGATCAATATCAAGAGAGCGCTTAAGGAACTCTCTCAGGCTGAATGTACAGCGGCTGTAGTATATTGGGCTAACTACGGACCGGAATCTGCGGGTACCCTGTTTGCTTCAGAATTTGACGGGCCAGTTATGTTCATCGCGGCGGCCGAGGAAGGCGGGGAGCCTTATATCGTTGAGCGTAAGGATGCTTTAAGCGGATTTATCAATGCGTGCTATGCGCTTTCGCTCCGTCAGACAAAGGTATATATACCGCCAAGACCAGTAGGAACGTATTCCGAATGTGCACGGATGATAAATGATTTCTTCCCGATAGCCAGGGTACTTGCCGGAATAGCCGGTCTTAAGCTCATATCGATAGGCCCCAGACCGTCGAGCTATCTGGCTTCCAGTGCCCCCGATCATCTTCTCTATGATATCGGAGTCGAGATCTCGGAGTTCTCGGAACTCGAACTTCTGGATGCTTATAAGAAGCATGAAGGTGATCAGCGTATCTCTAAGACAGTATCCGAGATGACGGCAGAGCTTGGAGAGAACGATATCTTCCCCGCTCTGGCGCAGTATGAGGTTACTTTAAACGATTTTATACGTAACCATAAGGGCAACAGGAAGTATGTCACCCTCACCTCCACATGTTGGCCGGCTTTCCCGGTGAACTTCGGTTTTGTACCATGCTATGTCAACAGCAGGCTCACAGCCAAAGGATATCCCGTGGCATGTGAAGTCGATAATTACGGGGCAGTGTCTGAATATCTCTGCCAGTGTGTCGGAAACAGTTCAGTGACGATACTTAACATCAACAATAATATTCCCTCTGACGTATACGAGAAGAAGATCAAAGGCAAGGAGTTCGGCGGAAGATCTTATGAGGCAGGGGATCTGTTTCTCGGATATCACTGCGGCGTAACTTCCTCGGAGAGACTTACTTCTTCTAAGGCGGAGTATCACTTCGTAAACCGTCAGCTGATAGGCGAGGATCATTCGAAGGGCACCGTACAGGGCAGTATCGTTCCCGGTCCCGTAACATTATTCAGGCTTCAGGGGACAAGAGACGGAAAGCTCCGTGCTTACGTTCTTCAGGGACAGATCTTACCGGCTGAAATGGATACATACGGAGGAAGAGGGATCATCGCTGTTCCCCAGATGGAGAGATTCATTCGTAATATCGTGATAGGAAAGCATTTCCCCAATCACTGTGCGGTCGTCTTCGGACACTACGGTCAGCAGTTAAGTGCCGTATTAAGACAGCTTGGTGTCAACGAGATATACTATAACCATCCTAAGGATATTCCTTATGAAGGAGAGATCTGTTATGACACCGATCCTGACCGATATTAATTTTTTACACATATAAGAAGGAGAACAGAAAATGAGCAACAGAGAGAAATACAACAAGGCATTTATCGACAGCTTGGAGCTTGAAGAAGATCAGCTTGAAGGACTTACCTACCAGGGAGTTCCCTCTTGGGACTCAGTAGGGCACATGGGTCTTATAAGCGAGCTGGAGGATGCCTTTGATATCCAGTTCGAGACGGATGATATCGTTGATTTTAACAGTTACGATAAGGGTATCGAACTCCTTAAAAAGTACGACATAGAGATCGAATGATCTTATGAGCGATATTGTAAGTCTGAAACAACATGCATCCCATATGAGAAAGCTGGCGCTTAAGATGGCGCACAGCTGCGGCGGCAGTGCTCATCTTGGCGGAGGATTATCCCTTATTGAAGCAATGGCAGTCTTATACGGTGATGTTATGAACGTGACTGACAAAGATCTTCCTTATTCTGCAAGGGATAAGTTCATATTGAGCAAGGGACACGGAGTGCTCGGATATTATGCCGCGCTGGCGGAGTTCGGGGTATTTGACGAGTCGTTGCTCGATACTTTCCTCTCTGACGGATCCGATCTTATTGCCCATCCGGTCATGAAGCCGGAGATCGGGCTCGAAGCTTCTACGGGAAGCCTGGGACAGGGTATTTCACTGGCGGTGGGACTTGCTCTTGCAGCCAAGAAAAAAGGCTACACATATCAGACATATGTATTGTGCGGGAACGGCGAGAGCAATGAGGGTTCCGTATGGGAAGCATGTATGTCGGCAGTAAGCTTTAAGCTCGATAATCTTACGTTATTCCTGGATAATAACCATATGCAAAGTGACGGCATGAGCAAGACTGTCCTTGATGTATCGGATAAGTACGCTGGAATGATGAAGGCTTTGGGATTCCAGGTCATTGAGATCGACGGTAACGATATATCGCAGGTACTGGATGCTTTCCATATGCCTCACGAGGAGGGAAGACCAAAAGCGATAATAGGAGATACCGTAAAGGGCAAGGGCATAAGCTTTATGGAGAATAATCCCGAATGGCATCACAACAGGCTTACACTCGAACAGTATGAGGCTGCCTTGGAGGAACTGGAGGGCGGATCATGATAGCTGTAACCAAAGCAAAAGCCAAACTGTGGTCACGCCTCGGAGCCAGAGCCACTTTCGGACAGGCTCTTCTTGAGCAGGCAAAGCAGCGTGAGGATCTGTATGCCGTATCAGCTGATCTTTGCCAGTCATCGGGACTTGTCAGGTTCAGGGATGAATTCCCCGACAGGTTTATCAATGCGGGTATCGCGGAACAGAATATGATCGGTATCGCGGCCGGACTGGCGAAAGACGGGACTACTGTATTTGCCACGTCGTTCTCACCGTTTGTGACTATGAGGGCTTGTGAACAGGTCAGGATGAATATGGGCTATATGCAGTCCAACATTAAGACTGTCGGACTTGGAAGCGGACTGATAATGTCTCAGCTCGGTAATTCCCATTTCGGAATAGAGGATGCGGCAGTGATGAGAGCTATCCCCGGCATGACTGTAATAGAGCCTTGCGACGGCGGTCAGATAATGAAGGCGGTCGATGCTCTCTGTGATTATGATAAGCCTGCTTATCTGCGCCTTACGGGCGGGCCGGGACTGCCGGTCGTATATTCGGACGACTTTGAGTTTCAGATAGGGAAAGCCATAAAGATCAAGGACGGATCCGATATAGCGATAATAGGTACCGGAACTATGGTATATTATGCGCTTAAGGCGGCCGAGCTCCTTTCTGAGCAGGGCATCGGAGCATCCGTTATCGATATGCATACGATCAAGCCTTTTGATACAAAAGCTGTTGAGGCTGAGCTTGATAAAAAACTCATAGTTACGGTGGAAGAGGCTTCGGTGATCGGGGGGCTGGGAAGTGCAGTGGCAGAATATCTGGCTCCACTGAAAGATAAGCCTTCTCAGCTTATCCTCGGTATAAAGGATTTCTTCCCGCATGCCGGAAGTTACTCATATCTGCTTCAAAGCTGCGGCCTTACAGCCGAACAGATAAGTGCGGATATAGTCAAGATGATGGAAGGATTATCATGACAAGGCTTTGGGAATTTGACAGATTCAAGGATAATGTAGCGCTGATCGACGAATTCGGAGGCAGTATAAGTTACGGTGAACTGGAGATCAGCGCATCAGCTCTTGCAAAAGCTGTCGGTAAGAGATGTCTTGTTTTTGCTCTGACGCGTAATGAGATAGGATCAGTTATCGGTTATGCTTCTTTCGTAAATAACGGGATAGCTGCAGTAATGCTCAGCAGCCATCTTGAAGAAGGTCTCCTTCAGGAGCTTATATCGACATATAAGCCCGATTTCCTGTGGGTCCCCGATGATATGACCGGAAGATTTGAAGATTCATCTGAAAGACATTCGGCATATAACTACAAGCTTCTTAAGACTCCTTACAATGACTGCTATCCCCTATATGATGAATTGGCGCTTCTGATAAGCACATCGGGTTCTACCGGTTCTCCAAAGTTTGTCAGACAGTCATATACCAATCTTATTTCCAATACTGTATCGATCGCCGAATATCTGAAGCTCGATGATAAGCAGAGAGCTATCACCACACTGCCGATGAACTATGTTTACGGGCTGTCAGTCATTAATTCGCACTTTCTTGTCGGAGCCACGATGCTCCTTACAGACAAGGGTATAATGCAGAAGGAATTCTGGAATTTCTTTCGGGAGGCGCAGGCCACATCGTTTGCGGGGGTTCCTTATACATACGAGATACTGGATAAACTGCGTTTTTACAGGATGGATCTTCCCAGTCTTCAGACGATGACCCAGGCGGGAGGCAAGATAACTCCCGAACTCCATGAGAAGTTTGCTCTATATGCACATGAGAAAGGCAAGAACTTTGTGGTCATGTACGGAGCTGCAGAGGCGACAGCCAGGATGGGATATCTGCCTCCCGAATATGCCGTAGAGAAGAAGGGATCCATGGGAATACCGATCCCCGGAGGGAAGTTCATGCTCGTGGATGAACTCGGAGCGGTGATCACAGAACCCGGCATTACGGGAGAACTCGTATATGAGGGAAAGAACGTTACTCTGGGATATGCTGAAAAAGGCGAAGACCTGATACTCGGAGACGAGAGGGACGGCAGGCTTGAGACCGGCGATATGGCAAGGTTTGACAGTGACGGCTTCTATTATATTGTCGGGCGCAAGAAGCGGTTCCTTAAGATCTACGGCAACAGGGTTAATCTTGCCGAGATCGAGAACATGATCAAGAATGAATTCAGCATCGAGACGGCCTGTGCCGGCAAGGATGACCACCTTTATATCTTTATCACGGAAGAAGGCATCTCCGATAAGGTGAAAGCTTTCGTGGTCAATAAGACAAAGCTGAATCAGGCGGCTTTTAAGGTCATGGTCCTGGAGGAAATACCGAAGAACGAGTCCGGAAAGACACTTTATAAAGAGCTGACGGCATATTACGATCCGGAGGCCCGATAAGGTAAAGAACATGGATTTTGAGAAGATAAGCAGTATCCCCCCCTTTTCGCTTGGGAAAGAAGAAAAAGAGAAGATGCTCACAAAGCGTCTTTCTGAACTTACGGAATTTCACAGGAAGAACTGTCCCGAATACGGAAGGATGCTCAAAAGCATCGGATACGATGAGAAAGAAGTAAGATCCTATAAGGATCTTCCTTTTCTTCCTGTCCGCCTTTTTAAGGAGCTCGATCTTAAGTCTGTCCCGGAAGAAGAAGTGGTCAAGACCATGACGTCATCGGGAACATCCGGACAGGCTGTGAGCAGGATATTCCTGGATAAGGATACATCTGCAAATCAGCAAAAGACAATGGTCAAGATAGTGTCTGAATTTACCGGTTCATCGCGCATGCCAATGATCATAATCGATTGTCCCGGGGTGATCAAGAACAGGGCGATGTTCTCAGCCAGAGGTGCCGGAATACTCGGTTTTTCGATATTCGGTTCGAAGAGGATCTATGCACTCGATGACGATATGAAACTCGATGTCGGGGGACTTCGGGAATTCCTGGAAAAATACAAAGGACAGAAGATATTACTGTTCGGTTTTACGTTCATGATATGGCAGTTCTTCTATAAAGAGCTCCTGAGGCTTAAGGAAGAAGGTATAACTTTCGATCTGTCGGACGGGATACTTATACATGGCGGAGGCTGGAAGAAACTTATATCTGAGGCTGTGAGCCATGACAGGTTCCATGCTGACCTTAAGGATATATGCGGGATAGAGCATATTCATGATTATTACGGAATGGTGGAGCAGACCGGATGTATCTATATGGAATGCGAATGTGGTCATCTCCATTCCAGCATTTATTCCGATATCATTATCAGAAGAGGTTCGGACTTCTCTGAAGCTCCTGCGGGTGAACCCGGGATAATACAGGTTGTAAGCACTATTCCGGAATCTTATCCCGGTCATAGTCTCCTTACGGAGGATGAGGGTGTCGTCTTAGGTGAGGATGACTGTCCGTGCGGACGCAAAGGAAAGTACGTTAAGATCTTAGGAAGGCTCAAGGAAGCCGAGATCAGGGGGTGCAGTGATACATATGCCGCTAAGTGATGATATCTTAAAGCGTGTTACATTTCTCGTAGGATCTTCCGATACGGTTTCCCGTATAGGAGATGTTACGGGAATTGAGCCTTTTGGAGAAGAGGTCACGGAATTTCTGAACGATGTATCAAGAGAACTTCTGAAAAGCCCCGCCGCCAAAGGTTATCCGGATGTCGTGACATTCGGGTTCTGGCTTAGAAAGGCTTCGGTTAATAAGCTTAAGGAGAGGTTTGTTACGGATGGAAGGATACGTCTCGGTAAGGGCGTTGTTTTTCACATAGCTCCGTCTAATGTCCCTGTTAATTTTGCATACAGCCTTGCAGCGGGGCTTATGACCGGAAATGCAAATGTGGTAAGGGTACCGAGTAAGGATTTCCCTCAGGTCAGGATCATTACGGATGCATTATCTTCGGTGCTTGAAAGATATGAGGAGCTGAAACCTTATGTTATCTGTGTCAGATATGGAAGGGACAGCGAGATCAACGATGCATTCAGTTCTGTATGTGATATGAGAGTCGTCTGGGGAGGCGATAATACTATCGCGGAACTTAGAAAGTCCCCTCTTCCTCCGCGCTCCGGCGAGATAACGTTTGCCGACCGTTATTCTCTGGCAGTTATCGATTCCGATTCTTATATGTCAGCCGAAGATAAAGACCGTATAGCACAGGATTTTTATAACGATACATATCTTACTGATCAGAATGCCTGCACCAGTCCCATGATAGTGGTATGGACGGGAAGCAGGATCTCTGATTCACAGGAAATATTCTGGGGAAGACTTCATACGCTGGTAAAGGAAAAATATGAATTCAAGCCGATACAGGCGGTAAACAAGCTCACCAAGTCATATCTGGCATCCTGTGCACTGGATACCGGTAAGATTTCTCATGAGGATAATCTTCTTGTTCGTGTAGAAGTAAATGAACTTACGGAAAAAGTCATCGGGTATAGGGACAACAGCGGATTCTTTTTTGAATATGCCTGCAGTGATATAAGGGAACTTATCCCGATCTGTAACGATAAAAGATGCCAGACGATAGGATATATAGGAGATTCCTCTGTGTTTATGCCTCTTATTGCTTCTAAAGTTAAAGGGATCGACCGTATAGTCCCTGTCGGAAGGACAATGGATTTTGATCTGATATGGGACGGCTACGATCTGCCTTCAGTTCTTACAAGGACAATAGCCGTAGAGTAAGGAAGGCCGCCGGTGAATATCATTTATCTCACATTGGATGATTTTGAAAGTCTGAACAGTTACAGGAGCATTAATACAGACCTTCTCCGTGTATTCAGGGATAAGGGACACAAGGTGTATGTCATATCCCCCGAGGAACGTAAGAAAGGCGGCAGAACACGTCTTATAGAAGAGGACGGTGCCTATATCCTGAAACCCAGGATAGGGAATATCCAGAAGACTAATTTCATTGAGAAGGGAATAAGTACCGTTACTATCGGAAGCATTCTGAACAGAGCCGTTAACAGGTATCTGTCAGGTGTTCATTTCGATCTGATCATGTATTGTACGCCGCCGATTACTTTCCTCAGTACGATAAGGTATCTGAAAAAGCGGGACGGGGCAAAGACATATCTTATCCTTAAAGATATCTTCCCCCAGAATGCAGTTGATATCGGGATCCTTGGTGAAAGCGGGATCAAAGGGTTGCTTTTTAAGTATTTCCGCGATCAGGAAAAAAAGCTGTATAAGATATCTGACAAGATCGGCTGCATGAGTCCTGCAAATATCAGGTTTGTTATAGAACATAACCCGGAGATCGATCCTTCCAAGGTGGAGGAATGTCCCAACTGTGTCGAAGTTTCTGACAAGAGCGTTACTCCTGATCTCCGCTTCGAACTTCGTTCCAGATACGGTATCCCTCAGGATAAGACAGTCTTCGTGTATGGCGGAAATCTGGGAAGACCGCAGGGGATTCCGTTCCTTATCGAATGCCTTAAGAAGTGTTCGGATATTAAGGATGCGTTTTTTCTTATCGTTGGTAACGGGACTGAGTATGGCCTGCTTGACGAGTATGTAAAAACGTCCGGTCAGAAAAATGTGAAACTGATGTCACAGTTACCCCGCGATGACTACGACAATATGGTGGGAGCGTGTGATATAGGGATGATATTCCTGGATCACAGGTTCACGATCCCTAACTTTCCGAGCCGGATGCTCAGCTATATGGCTGCCGGACTGCCTGTTCTGGCATGTACCGACAGGTCAACGGATCTGGGTAAGGTTATTACCGAAGGAGGATTCGGATGGTGGCGTGAGAGTAATGATGCGGATAAAGTGAGAGAGCTTATTCTTGAGATCATCGATTCGGGTTATGATCATATGGGAGATCAAGGGTTCGATTACCTTAACATGTATTATCCGGTAACAAGGGCATATGATATAATCATTAAGAATTTTGAGGAGAGGGAAGGCATTTAAGACGATGATCAAGGATATTTTTTTATCCGGTTATTTGTAAATTTTTTGCTAGATTGTATTTTCATGGATCAAATAGTTAATAAACGATATACAAAACGAATACGATTATAAAATCGGAGTGATTATGAGAGAGTACAAGATATGTAAATGCTGCGTTATGGATACAACGGATGACGATATTATCTTTGATTCAGATGGCATTTGTCAGCGTTGTAAAGAGTATAAAGAGCGTATAGAGCCGGAATGGAATCATGGATTCGGGCATGAAAAAGAATTAGATGACCTGATCAGGAAGATCAAAGATTCCGGGAAAAACAATGATTATGACTGCATTTTGGGGCTTTCCGGCGGAGTGGATTCTTCATATATGCTGCATATGGCTGTAAAAGAATGGGGGCTGCGTCCATTCGTTTTCCATATTGATGCGGGATGGAATCTGCCCGTTGCCGAGAATAATATAAGACGCATGACTGATAAACTCGGTGTTGAGCTTCATATCGAAAAAATGGATTGGAACGAAATGCGTGAAATGCAGCTTGCCTGGTTCAGGACCGGACTGGAAGCGTTGGATGCTCCTCAGGATCATGCATTTATAGCAGTGATCGATAAATATTCAAGAGAGCTGAAAGTTAAATATATCCTTAACGGCTATAATATCTCTACGGAGATAATTGCTGATCCCAGCTCTTGGGGAAAAGGGGCAGGCTCGAGCGGGGACAGTACTTACATGAAAGATGTAATAAAAAAGCACTGTAATATCCCGATAAAAAATTATACTTATACTAACGGGTTCAAGCACAAATTCTGGATCCCTTATGTTTTGGGAGTGAAAACAATAAAACCTCTGAATCTGGTCCCGATCACCTACGATAAGATGCTGGAAACGTTAAAAAGGGAATATGGATATGAGTCTTACGGACAAAAGCATTTTGAAGATCTTTTAACAAAGTTTTTAGAAGGATGGTGGTCTCCCAGGAAATTCGGACATGATATCAGGAGAGCACAACTGTCGAGTCTGATCGTAACCGGTCAGATGGACCGTGAAGAGGCGCTGAAGATATTAGAGCAACCGCCTTTATCTCAGGAAGAAGGAGAGGAATTATTCAGAACGGTAGCCGGACGTCTTGAGATATCAGAAGAAGAACTGCAGCGTTTCTTTGATCTTCCGCAGAGTAATGAAAAATATAAGAGCCAGATGTTGATGTATAACTTCGGGATCCGGCTTTATGAGTTCTTGGGAATAGAAAAACGAATAAGAAAGTGATGTTTTCGGATAAGTATTATCTGTAGAACGGTAGAATAGACTATGTTTATAAATCTTTCAGGAGATAAAGAGATCACAAAGCTTCAGAAAAAAGTCTGGCTTGCTTCGCCTACTATGCACGGCGAAGAGAAGAAATGGATCAATGAAGCGATCGATACCAACTGGGTAACTACCATAGGAGAGAATATCAATGAGATAGAACGTCTCGCCTGCGCGAAGATCGGACGGAAACATGCCGTGGCGCTGGGTTCCGGAACAGCAGCTCTTCATCTGGCTATCAGGCTTGCGGCCGTAAAGCTTTACGGTAAGCCGGCAACCGGACACGGAGCGCTGGAAGGAAAACGGGTATTCTGTTCCGATATGACATTTGCGGCGACGGTGGAAGGAATAGTATATGAGAACGGAATGCCGGTATTCATAGACACCGAATACGATTCCTGGAATATGGATCCCGATTCTCTTAAGAAAGCTTTTGAACTCTATCCTGATGTCAGGTTGATAGTCCTTGCACATCTATACGGAACTCCTTCGAGGATAGAAGAGATCGTAAAGATAGCGAGAGAGCATGATGCGGTCATAATCGAAGATGCAGCCGAGAGCTTCGGCGCGTCCGTAGGTGACATTCAGACCGGATGCTTCGGAGACTATTCAGTCATCAGTTTTAACGGTAATAAGATAATAACCGGGTCATCGGGCGGAATGTTCCTTTGTGACAGCAGTGAAGATGCGAAGCTGATCAGGAAATGGTCCACTCAGAGCCGTGAGGATGCACCATGGTATCAGCATGAGGATCTCGGATATAACTACAGGATGAGTAATATCGTTGCCGGCGTTATAAGAGGCCAGCTTCCGTATCTTGATACGCATATCGCTCTGAAAAGAGAGATCTATTACAGATATAAGGACGGTCTTAACGGACTTCCGGTCAATATGAATCCCGTCCCTTCCGGCTGTACGCCGAATTACTGGTTGTCATGCCTTATCATTGACAGGGAGGCTATGTGCAGAACATCGAGAGATAACAGCCGTGCCGCCTATATTCCGGAGAACGGGAAGAGTTGTCCTTCTGAGATACTTGAAACTTTACAGAAGTTTAATGCCGACGGGCGCCCTATATGGAAGCCGATGCATTTGCAGCCTCTATACGGCAGTATGGACTTCGTATCGGTAAAAGAAGATGCCGGAGCAGATATATTTGAGCGCGGAGTATGTCTGCCTTCTGATATAAAGATGACATCGCAAGAGCAGGATGTCATCATTGAGATCATACGTCGTTGTTTTGAATGATAAGGGTTAGGCGGAGCTGCGAAAATTGAGCGATAAGAAGATATACAGATCCATATTTTCTGTGAGTTTTATCCTGGTGATCGCCAAGATAATCGGCTTTTACAGGCAGATTTTTTTGGCACAGGAGTTTGGTGCGACTATTACTACGGATCTGATCAATATGTCGAATAACTTTGTATGCGGCGTTGTCAGCATCTTTTCCAGTACGGCCGCGACGGCGATCGTAGCTACATATGTCAAGATCTCCGATAAGGACAAGACAAAAGGCGACCGGCTGATATCGGATATCTTAAAGATAGTGGCTGTCGGCGGATGTCTCCTGGTAGCTGTGTTTGTTCTGGCGGCTCCTCTTCTGTCGAGGCTTCTGGCTCCTTCTTATTCCGATGAACTGTCTTCGGCTCTGACGTTCTATCTGAGAGTGCAGTCGCCGCTTTTATTGCTGTTCTGCTTCTCGTGCGTTTTTGACGGGCTTTTGAATTCCCATAAGATATTTGTTCCGGGACAGCTTGCCAGCATCTTTTACAGTGCTTTTTCCATATTGGCTGTAGTCTTCTTAAAAGATGTTCTTGGCCCCGATACCATTGTGGTCGGTTTTGTCTCATATGCAGTAGTATTCGTCCTTTTCATGGCTGTTTACTCAGGCAGGTTCTGGAAACCTGTAAAGGGAGATCCTTTGAAGAATCCTGACGTTATCGGCCTTTTTAAGATCGTGGCACCTCTGGCATTGGGATATGCGATGATCGCAGGCAATCAGCTGGTCGACAGGATAATAGTATCGGGCATGGATGAGGGAGTGCTTACATCAATGACTTATGCCGTAAGTCTCGTCCAGCTTATAGTAGGTCTGATCGAAGCCTGTTGTACCGTATTGTTCTCACATATTACCGCCGGGATAGCCGCCAACGATGAAAAGGGTGTGGCAAGTATAGCACTGGATGCCATGACAGTTATCATATTTATCCTGCTTCCTGTATCCGTTATTACCGTGATGTGTTCACAGGATATCTGTCAGGTGGCTTTTGGGCGGGGCGAATTTGATGCAGTTGCTGTCAGGAATACCGGCATAGCTCTTATGGGATACGGCTTTATGTTCGTTCCTTATGCCGTAAAGACATTATTCAGCAGATTCTGTTACGGACACCAGGATACAAGACGGCCTATGATCAATGCTGCCATTGCAATAGCGATCAATATCATACTCAGTATCTCGCTGAGCTCTTTCTGGGGAGTGCTCGGTGTTACTGTGGCAACGAGCATTGCAGAAGTCGCAGCGGCAGCGCTAAACATGCGCAGTTCACAAAAACATTCAAAACATGTAAAATATAAAACCATATTGATAAAATTACCTTATTGGCTTTTAGGTGGTGTTCTTTGTGTTATTGCCGTTAAGGTAACTGGCGGTATCATGGCGGAAAAACGTACCTTTCTCCGTTTGATCGTATCGGCCGGAGCGGGCTTTGCCGGTTATATCGTCGGAGTAATGCCGTGGATATTTAAGAACAGGAGCCTGATCACGACGTTATTTAAACGAAGGGGAAATAGAGAAGGATCAGATGGATTATGATGCGGTCTGGGAGCGGTCAGTTGACAGAATTGGTTAAGAAAACGGTTTCTTGTCTTACCGGCGAGAGATTTATGATGGGTTATGTCTTGTCATGCATGATCCTTGTTCCGTTAACCGAGCTGATCTTTCAGCTGATGGGCTTTATGTTTTTCGGATCGGCTTATGTAATTACAATATATGGAGTAATTGGTGTTTTTATCGGATTTATCAATCTGTATTATTCCAAAGAAAGGCATTGGTCAGATTTCTTTTTTATCACTCTGAATATCTTTTTGGTTTTTTCTTTGATCTTTTCATGTGATCTTACTATATTTATTGAGGGCACTCCTGATTTTATAGAACGCCCGGAATATATAATCGCTTATTATTGCCTTATGCTGGTTTCATTCCGCATTTCTTCTGTGAGAAACAGAAAGATATTGTTGGGGTGTATTGTAGGCATATCATTATTTCAAGCTTGTGTGGCTGTTCCTCAAACTTTTGGATATAAAATCCTGGAAGCGCCATATGGAGCTACTTCTTATGAAGTATACGGCCTAACTCAAAATGATTGTTTTTACGGAGGCCTCAGCACCTTGTTTGTCGGGTGTTGTTCGGGCATTTTTATTCTTTGTGAAAAGAAACTGTACAGGCTGATCGCCGTAGTTTCCCTCCTTATTGCGGTATACTGTTCGGTTAACACTATGGCTCGGTTAGCGTGGGTTGGTGATATTTCGATCCTCCTCTTTTTTGTGATATCTATCTTGATAATGAGAAAAAGGAATCCACTTGATTCCAAATATAATAGTTATTTGAATAGATATATCTTAACGATCATCACTTGTCTTGCCGGCGTGTTACTGGCCATCTTGAATCCAAACGAGAGACCTTTGCTTTATGATCGTTTTTTCAGAACATCAAGGGAACTGAGCGAAGGAGATTTCGGTAACGGAAGAGGAAACATTTGGTATTATTGTCTTTCTTCAGTTCCGGATCACTGGCTGACCGGTATCGGATTAAGTAATATCCCTCAATGTTTTACCGAGAATCCGAACTGGCACGAGGGAGATTACATAACGAATTTTGCACATAACATTTATATTCATATCCTTGCTACGCAGGGCGTATTTGCATTTATAAACTATATGGTCTTCCTTGTTATCTCCACTGTCAAAGCAGTAAGAAAAATACTCTTTACAGATGATAAGACCGAGCAGATCCTGACATGGATATTCCTGGCTATGTTTACCGGATATGCGGTATCTGCTTTTTTTAACTGCAGGATATGTTATGTCGAGATGTATTTTTATATTATTATCGGTTTGATGGATCCGATCATCGCTCCCGGATCCAAAACTGCAGATATACGGAAAGCAGAAGTAAAATGAGAGAATCTTTAAAATCTGATATAAATGATCTTCGTGTAAGGATGTCTGATGCCGTAACAAGTGAGAAGTGTATGGCGATCTACGTTATCTCTTTTATGATAACGATCCCGGTCGTTGAGCTGATATCACAGTTTAACGGTGTAATTTTCGGGGTCTCCGAATATATGATAACGGTCTTTTCTGTCATAGGCTTGTTCTTATGCTCACTGAACCTTTATCTGAACAATAAACGGCACTGGTCGGACTTCTTCTTTATTACGCTTCATATCTTTATGTTTCTTTCTCTGATCTTCTCTTCAAATATGGGAAGCCTCCAGGAAGTCACGTTTATAGATATAGAGTTTCCTCATGATGTTATAGCATATTATTGTGCCATGTTTGCGGCATTCCGTTTATCGTCTTTTAAGTACCGGAAGAATGTAGTCTTTACTTTTATAGGAGTGAGTATCCTGCAGTTTACGGTGGGGATCTTTCAGTCATTCGGGATCAGGATCATTCCTCCTCAGTGGGAGCTGTTTAAAGATGAGATAACTCACGCTATGTACGGTATTACTCAGAACTCGAATTATTACGGCGGGTTGACCGTATTGCTGTTTGGGCTTTTTACGTCACTCTTTATCTTTGCGGAGAATAAAAGTCAGAAGGTCATTTCCGGGATCCTTTTGGTGATCAGCACATACTGTACCGTCAATTCCATGGCCCGTCTTGCCTGGATAGGCGATCTTTTTGTATTCGTCTTTTTCGCAGTGTCTGCCACTGTCATGATCAGGATGGATCGAAGTAACGACCGGTACAGGGTTTACCTGAAGAGGTTTCTTTTTTCTTTTGTCTTTATCTTGACAGGAGTGCTGTTGTCGATCGCCAATCCGTATGAGCGTACGGCAATTCTAGATAAATTATTCAAATTTTCGGATGAAGCTAATAAGGGAGTGGGAGAACTCGGCAGCAGTCGATTATACATATGGCGTTTCTGCCTGGAATCAATACCAAAGCACTGGGTGACGGGTATAGGTTTCAGTAATATCCTGCAGTGCTTTTTTGAAAATCCGAATTATATACCCAGGGCATATACTACCACACATGCCCATAATGTCTATCTCCATATTCTTACGACACAGGGAGTCTTCTCTTTTATCAACTATATGACCTTTCTGATCATCAGTGTGGTCAAGGCCGTAAAGAAGATAATCAATACTGATGATAATAAAGAACGGATCCTGACCTGGACATTCCTTGCGATGTTCACGGGTTATGCTGTGGCGTCATTCTTCAATTGCCGCATCAGTTATATCGAATTCTATTTCTATATCGTTATCGGACTTATGAACCCGATCTCGGTTGAAGCACGCAAGCGCCCGAACGGTGCTTTGCGGAAAGCAGGATAGTATGACAAGATCTGTAAGTTCAGAAATAAATGATCTGAGAAGCAAATATTCCGGCTTTATCCAGAGCGAAAAATGCATGGCGATCTATGTTATCTCATTTATGATAACGATCCCGGTCGTTGAGCTGATCTCACAGTTCATGGGCGTAATGTACGGAGTGTCAGAATATATCCTGATGGTCTTCTCCATTGCCGGTCTTTTCCTGTGTTCGCTTAATCTGTTGATGAATAAGGGTAAAAGGCACTGGTCGGACTTTTTCTTTATCACGCTTCATATCTTTATGTTTTTGTCGCTGATCTTTTCGCAGAATATGAAGAGTATCCAGGAAGCTGCATTCGGCGATGTCGAGTACCCGTACGATGTTATCGGATACTATTGCGCGATGTTCGCGGCATTCCGTATGTCATCCCAAAAGTACAGAAAAGCCGTTATATCTGCTTTTGTGGGGATAAGTATCATTCAGTTTACGGCAGGTGTTTTTCAAACATTTGATATGAGGATCATGTATCCTATGTGGCCGCAAGTCGGATATAATGAGTTCGCTATTTACGGGGTTACCCAGAATGCAAATTACTACTTCGGCATGACTGTTCTCTTTTTCGGCCTTTTGACGTCACTTTTTATCTTTACGGAGAAAAAGACATTAAGGATCTTTTTCGGAGTGCTGCTTACCGTCTGCACATACTGCTCAGCTAATTCAATGGCCCGCCTGGCCTGGGTGGGTGATACTGTTATCATTCTGTTCTTATTTATCTCGCTGACTATTATGATCAGGAAAAAACGTCTGGAGAACAGATACAGGAAATATATGAAGCATCTGTTGTTTTCTCTGGTGGTCATTCTTGCCGGAGTAATACTTGCCATGTTGAATCCGAATGAACGGCCGGGTCTGTATTATCATCTGTTTAAGATCACGCAGGAAGGATATGACGATCCCGGAGAGCTTGGGAGCGGACGATTACGCATATGGTATTTCTGCCTTGCGTCTGTGCCCAAACACTGGCTGACCGGCATAGGTTTCAGCAATCTTGAGCAGTGCTTTACTGAAAATCCCGAATATATAAACTATATCCAGGGACGTTATAAGACGCCTCATGCCCATAACGTGTACATCCATATCCTTGCCACACAGGGAGTGTTCTCATTGATCAACTACATGACATTCCTGATCATCAGTACCGTCAAGGCCGTAAAGAAGATAATCAATACGGATGATAATAAAGAACGGATCCTGACCTGGACATTCCTTGCGATGTTCACGGGTTATGCTGTGGCGTCATTCTTCAACTGCCGTATCAGCTATATCGAATTCTATTTCTACATCGTTATCGGACTTATGAACCCGATAATAGCGGAAACAAAAAAGGGGAAGGTTTTATGTACGCGATAATCTCTGATATACATGGCAATCTGTCTGCGCTTGGTAAGATCGACGAAGATCTCAGGAATTACGATATCGAAGGGATAATCCTTCTTGGAGACCTTATCGATTACGGGATGCAGTCGAATGAGACGGTAGGATTTGTAAGAAATAACTGGTCAGATAAGATCATATGCAATATATGGGGGAACCACGAGAGAGCTATATTAACGCCTGATTACGATCATTTCTCGAGCAGTAGAGGAGTCGAGTGCGCCAGGTATACCGCTTCGGTCCTTTCTCCTGAGACGGTCTCGTATCTTAACGGGGAACTCGATCACTCGGGAACGAATGAGCTTATCATTGACGGCAGGAAGATCCTTGCCGTTCACGGATCTCTCGAAGATCCATACTGGAAGTCTGTCTGTCCCGACAATGTCAGAGGGGATTACAGTCCGTATGATATCGTGCTCTCGGGACACTCCCACTACAGTCATTGTTTTACGAAGTTCTACGACGTCGACGACCCTGTTATGCGTAACAAAAAAGCAGTCACCTTCATCAATCCCGGATCCGTGGGACAGCCGCGTAACCATAATCCCAAAGCTCAGTATGCACTCCTCGATGTTTCCTCGATGAATGTAATTATGAGGGCAGTGTCGTATAATATAGATGCCGCCATGGCACTTTATAACGGTCAGGTGGACGAGTTTTATAAGACAAGATTAAAAAACGGAGTGTAGATACCATGAAGAGGCTGTATGTAATAAGCGGTGTGACAGGCATGACCGGTAATGAACTGGTCAGACAGATCCTGTCGGGAGATCCCGATGACAAGATAATAGGATTTGATAATTTCTTCGCATCTTCGATAGACACTGTAAAGGACTGCATCGACAACAGCAGGTTCATCTTTTTTGAGTACGACCTGAATAACGATGACCAGATGAGGGAGATCGAGGGGATAGTCGATAAGTACAAAGCGGCCTTTGACGAGCTCGTCTATATCAACTGCGCGGCGGTCGTTCATACGGAGCATTTCTATCACGTATATGAGACTTTTGAGACCAATGTTACCGGCATGAACAAGTTTCTGGAGCAGGCGATCAGGACCGGAGCGCAGAAGTTCATCAACTGTTCCACCTCCGAAGTCTATTCCATGAATTCCTGGAACGAGAACGGCGGAGTCAGGGAAGACGATTACATAACCATGGCTGATGCCGAGCACAGCCAGAGGACGAGCTACGCCACGGGTAAGCTCCTGACGGAATTCTTTATGAAGGATGCAGTCGATACGGGTAAGATAAAGGGCTGTTCGATAAGATTTGCCAATGTATACAGCCGCGACGAGAGATATCCCAAGCACGTCATCCCGTTTATCATCGACAGTTTCAAGAATAACGGCAAGGTCGTTCTGCTGGAGAACAGCAAGAAGAACAGAAGGACTTTCCTTAATAACTACGATTCCTGCAGTGCGGTGCTCGCGCTGGCCGAAGCCGATGCCGCTTTAGACGGGACGATCTATAATGTTGCGACCGATGAGGAGATCAGCATGATCGATCTGGCCAAGCTGATCGCGGAGAAGATGGGGATAGCTGATCCTTGTATTGAGTTCTCGGGTTACCGTGAATCTGATCCCGAGAGAAGGCTTCTGTCCACAGAGAAGATCAGGACACGTACCGGTTGGACTCCCGTAGTGGATCTGGATAAGGGCCTTACCGAATGCATTAAGAACTATATGGTGGAAAAGTGATGAGAACAGCGATAATTACGATAGCCGGGATCTCGAGCCGGTTTAACGAAGGTATACCTGAAGACAAGAAAGTCCTCAAAGCCATATATACAGAGGGCGGGCCTGAAGATACGCTCCTGTACCGTCTTCTGGTGAAGTGTTCTTATGCCGACAGGATCGTGATCGTGGGAGGATATAAGTTTGAAGATCTGGAGATCTTTATCGATACTTATCTGAGATCGAAGTTTCCTCAGATCGTCCTGGTACGTAACGATCACTTCTCTGATCTGGGATCAGGGTACAGTCTATATCTCGGCATCAAAGAGGCTTCGGATCCCGAATGTGACGAGATACTGTTTGTCGAGGGTGATCTCGATATCGATGATGAGTCTTTCGGCAATGTCGTGTCGTCACCTCTATCGGTGCTTACTTATACGAATGAAACGATCTATGCCAATAAGGCTGTCGTTTTATACAGGAACGGTGACGGCAGATACAAGTATGCGTTTAACAGCTCGCACGGGCTTCTGTCTATAGACGAGCCCTTCTCGTGTATCCTGAATTCGGGTCAGACCTGGAAGTTTACGGATATCGGGGCCTTGTTCAAAGCCTCGGAGGAATCTTATTCCGCGAATCCGGCGGATACAAATCTCGGGATAATACAGAGATATGTCGATCTGACCCGGACGGAGGATATCGAGCTCATTGGACTTCTCCGCTGGACCAACTGCAATACGCGTGAAGATTACAAAAAGATAAAAGGATATTGGGAGGCCGGCTCATGAAAAGCTTAACTGAAAGACTTCAGAACGTTGAAGGACATATCAGGGACGGAAAGATCACGATAATGATCATTGGACTGGGTTCGGTCGGGACTTATCTTCTTGATTATCTTGTCAGCCGTAATGATGAAGCAATAAGGATCGTGGTCGTTGGCAGGAACTTCGAGAAGATGGAGAAGAATGTCAATATCGTCCGTGTCGCTGCTCTGATAAGAGGTCTTAATAAGACTGCTATAGATATCGAATCGGGAGTCGATCTGAACGATATCTCCGCGATCGAAGCCGCGGTCAGAAAATACAGTCCTGACTTTATAGTCAATTCGAGCAGAGCATATCCCGGTCTCAAATACGGGAGCATCTCCTGGAGCAATGTCAGGGCATATGGTATCTGGACACCTCTGGCCATCAGGTTTACCAAGAATATCATGGAAGCCTGTGACAGAGCGGATACTGATGCAGTCGTTATCAACACTTCATATTCGGATGCGGTAATACCGTGGCTTAAAAGTGCCGGTAAGGCATATCCCGATTTTGGAAGCGGTAACCTGAACCATCTGGTCCCCCGGATCAAGTTCGCAGTCGCGGATATCCTGGGGGTTCCCGATTTCTGGAATGTTGATCTGCAGTTCGCGGCAGGTCATTTCCACGATGTCGTTATCAGTAAGGAAGGACAGGCCGAGGGTGTCGATCTTCCTCTAAAGGTCTACTACAAAGGTATTGAGAAGGATATTGCTCCCGGTGAGATATATTCCCGCTGTAATATCAGTATGCCCGTTGATCAGCAGAGGAACATGATGAACGCATCCAGTAACTACCGGATAATCGATGCGGTGATCGAAGCGGTAAGAACGGGCGTATCCCAGAAGATCTTCTCTCCCGGAGTGTTCGGGAATATCGGAGGTTATCCCGTAAAGATCGGATATGAAAACGGTTCTCTTGATGCATCGATCGATGAGTCGGTATTTACTTTTGAGCAGATGGATAAAGCCAATCGTGAATCCATGGCGCTGGACGGTGTTGAAGACGTAAAAGACGGTTACCTGATCTATACAGACTTCCTGATCGAAAAGGCTCAGAAGGCATTTGGCGTCACGCTGCCCAAAAAGGTTGCTTTCGAAGATATAGAGAAGACGGCGGAGTTCATTATCGATGATATAATAACACCGCAGACAAATAAGTAAGGGGAATAAGATGAAGACAGTATATACATGTTTTGCCACGGATGTCATTCATGAAGGACATCTTAACATAATAAAGGAGGCTGCCTCGTACGGCCGCGTCGTTATCGGCTGCCTGTCGGATCGGGCGTCCATCAGATATAATAAGTTTCCCACTCTGACGCAGGAGCAGAGGATAGAGCTTTACAGATCCCTCGACGGAGTATCCGATGTGGTCGTTCAAAACGATATCCTGTACGATGATATCATCGATTCCCTTCACCCTGATTATATCGTTCACGGAGATAACTGGAAGGAAGGCCCGATGAAGGCCATACGTTCTCATGTTGCAGGGAGGCTGGCTTCATACGGGGGAGAAGTCATCGATGTCGCATATACCTATAATGAGGATGTCAGAAAGATCGACCTTCAGCTTAAAGAGAAGCTCGGAATGCCGGAGTTTAGAAGAAAGAGACTCCGCCAGCTCTTAAATATGACCCCGATCGTAAAGGCCATGGAAGCTCACGACGGTCTGACCGGTCTCATAGTAGAGAAGACCTATATCGAGAATAACGGTATCTTTGATCAGTTCGATGCGATGTGGATCAGTTCCCTCTGCGATTCCACTGCCAAGGGTAAGCCCGATATCGAGCTGGTTGATATGACCAGCCGTTTCAGGACTATCGACGATATTACGGAAGTTACGACAAAGCCGATCATATTTGACGGCGACACCGGAGGACTCACGGAGCACTTCGTTTATACTGTCCGTTCGCTTGAGAAGATGGGCGTATCAGCGGTCATAATCGAGGATAAGAAGGGGCTCAAGAAGAATTCGCTCTTCGGTACGGAGGTCAAGCAGACCCAGGCTACGATCGAAGAGTTCAGCGAGAAGATCAGGGCGGGTAAGCGTGCCCAGCTGACGGATGACTTCATGATCATCGCACGCATCGAGAGCCTTATACTCGAGCAGGGAATGGAGGATGCGCTCGCCCGTGCATCTGCGTTCGTCAGTGCCGGCGCTGACGGCATCATGATCCATTCGCGTAAGAAAGATCCCGCCGAGATCCTCGAATTCTGCGACAGGTTCAGAGCGGCTGATCCCCAAACACCGATCGTTGTTGTTCCCTCTTCTTTTAACACCATAACAGAGGCGGAACTCGCTGAGCACGGAGTCAATATTGTTATCTATGCCAATCAGCTTACCAGGGCGGCTTTCCCTGCCATGCAGCAGACCGCCGAAGATATCCTTAGATATCACAGGGCCAAGGAAGTCGATGACAGGCTGATGTCCATCAAGGATATCATCACACTGATCGACGAGATCTAAAGGAGAACCCTTAATGAAAGTCGAGAGATTAGTCGAGATAATTGGATCCGATTTCTATACGGGAGTTCCCGATTCGCAGCTGAAATCGCTTTGTAACTTCCTGATGGATCGATACGGGATAGACCCGAAGCACCATCTTATAGCAGCCAATGAAGGCAACTGTACTGCCATAGCGGCAGGTTACCATCTGGCGACAGGCAGGGTTCCCGTCGTTTATATGCAGAACAGCGGCGAGGGCAATATAATAAACCCCGTTGCTTCCCTTATGAATGACAAGGTCTATGCGATCCCTTGTGTATTTATAATCGGCTGGAGGGGAGAACCCGGAGTTCACGACGAGCCCCAGCATATCTACCAGGGCGAGGTCACCCTTAAGCTTCTTGAGGATATGGGCATCGAATCCTTTATCATCGGACCCGATACGACCGATGACGAAGTCTCCGGGGCAATGGAGCATTTTAAGGATGTGCTCGCTTCCGGCAGGGATGTTGCTTTTGTGATCAGAAAAGGCGCCCTGACCGACGCTCCCAAGGTTGCTTACACTAATGAAAATCTTATGGGGCGCGAAGAGATCATCCGTCATATAACTTCCGTGACGGGGACAGATCCGATAATCAGTACGACCGGCAAGGCCAGCCGCGAGCTGTTCGAGATACGCGAAGCGAACGGTCAGCCTCACGGCTTCGACTTCCTTACTGTCGGCTCTATGGGACACAGCAGTTCCATCGCTCTCGGCGTGGCGGTCAGTAAGCCCGGAACAAAGGTCTGGTGCATAGACGGCGACGGAGCCGTACTCATGCATATGGGGTCCATGGCAGTGAACGGATCTGTCGCACCTTCCAATCTGGTGCATATCGTGATCAATAACGGTGCTCACGAGACAGTCGGAGGCATGCCCACGGTGGCTTCGTCTGTCGATCTGGTTGCAATAGCGAAGGCCTGCGGGTACAAAAATTCCGTCCGTGTCGATTCTTTCGATGATCTTGACAGGGCTTTAAAAGATGCCAAAGAAAGAGATGAACTGAGCTTCATAGAAGTCTTATGCAGCATCGGTTCGAGAAGCGACCTCGGCCGGCCCACTACTACTGCGTTGGAAAACAAAGAGAACTTTATGAAGCAACTTAACAGTTGAGGGTCAGGAACGGAGTATAATGTAAGGTACGACAGTTCTGACGATAAGGAAGAAGACGGCTTATGATCAACTTTAACGAACCGACTTATACCGGCAGGGAGCCCGAATATATAAACCGTGTCATCAATGTCAATCACATGATGTGCGGTGACGGAGAATTCACCAAACTCTGCAATAAATGGCTTCGGGAAAAGGTCCGGGTATCAGAAGCCCTTCTTACCACTTCATGTACGCATGCTCTGGAGATGGCGGCGCTTCTGTGCGGCATAAGGGAAGGCGATGAGGTCATCATGCCGTCCTTTACTTTCTGCTCGACGGCGGATGCCATAGTCTTAAGGGGCGGAGTCCCGGTCTTTGTCGACATACGCCCGGATACCATGAATATCAACGAGGAACTTATAGAAGAGGCCATAACGTCCCGTACCCGCGCGATCATCCCGGTCCACTATGCGGGTGTCGGATGTGAGATGGACAGGATCATGGAGATCGCCCGCGATCACTCCCTTTATGTTATTGAGGATGCCGCCCAGGCCATCATGGCTGAGTATAAAGGCCGTCCGCTGGGAGGATTCGGTGATTACGGCTGCCTGAGCTTTCACGAGACAAAGAACTTCACCATGGGCGAGGGCGGAGCGATCCTTATACGGGACCGCCAGAATGTCGAAGCCGCAGAGGTCCTTCGCGAGAAAGGCACCAACAGGGCCAAGTTCTTCAGAGGACAGATAGATAAATATACTTGGATAGATAGGGGCAGTTCGTATCTCCCGAGCGAGATGAACGCTTCATATCTTTGGGCTCAGCTCGAGACCGCCGATTCCATAAACGGGGATCGCATCAGAAAGTGGGATATGTACTATGATCTTCTTAAGGATCTTGGCGAGAAGGAATGCATCGGGCTTCCTTTTGTCCCTTCGTACTGCAGGCATAATGCCCACATGTTCTACATAAAGGCAAAAGATCTTTCCGAGAGGTCGCGGCTTATCGGATTCCTGAAGGAAAACGGCATACAGGCAGTCTTCCATTATATTCCGCTTCACGGTTCTCCCGCAGGACTTAAGTACGGAAGGATGTCGGGAGAGGATATTTATACCACGAGAGAGAGCGACAGGCTTCTGCGTCTTCCCATGCACTATAATCTGACAGATACCGACATTGAATATATCTGCTCAAAGATACACGAGTTCTACGAAGTATAACAGGTCTTATGAAAGCCCGGTATATATTCGCACTGCATCTGCTCCTTCTTCTGTTCTCGGCCGCTTCGGTCGTAAGCAAGCTCGCGTCATCTGAGCCTTTTATGAGTTTCCGTTTCATTATGCTCTACGGTATCATGATCCTTCTCCTAGGTATCTATGCGGTTTTCTGGCAGAAAGTCCTTAAGAAGCTTCCGCTTATATTCGCCTACGCCAACAAGGCCGTAACATTGCTCTGGGGGCTTCTTTTCGGCGTGATCTTCTGGCACGAACAGATCACTGTCAGTAAGATCGCCGGTCTTCTACTGGTGGCATCGGGCATTATCCTTTTCTCGAGGGAGGTGACCCCCGAAAATGAGTGAACTCGCAGCAGGCGGCATCTTTCTTACGGGTGTGTTCATAAGCTCGGTCTCTCAGGTCCTCCTTAAAAGGTCTGCTCTGAATAAGCATGATTCGGGGATAAAGGAATACCTTAACCCGCTGGTCATCGGCGCGTATATCCTCTTTTTCGGTGCGACGCTGCTGAGTATCCTGGCATACAGAGTCCTGCCTCTGTCAAAAGGTGCGGTCATAGACTCGTTCGGCTATGTGTTCATAACCTTCTGGGGAGTCACTCTTTTCCGCGAGAGATTAAATCCCAAAAGGATCATTGCACTTATACTCATCATCTCAGGGATAATCGTTTATTCAGTCTTCTGAACCGTCTGATCGTAAGATATCCGAAAACAAATCTGACGACTGCAAGCCCCTGCGGCGTATTTTTCTTTGGGAATTATGCTTAATTGACAACATATATTAAATAAGTTATAAAAATTGTTGGTTAAAAGAAATTCACTTAAAAGTCGGGTTTTAAAAGGAGAGTCGTTATGAATACTGACGGTCTGTCGATAGGTTTTTTAAAGCTTCTCGAGACATGGATCTTCAATCTCAAAGGTCTGTCGCTCGTATTGTTCTTTGTCTTTGCGATAATCATCTTCGGTTACCTTATCGGTAAGATCAATATCAAGGGTGTTTCACTCGGAACGGCGGCTATCTTCCTCGTGGCTCTTCTTGCCGGACACTTCAAGGGTGTTGCCATGGGTAACGGCGATACTCCCGCTGCGATCGCCGGATGGGCCGACAGCGTAGGAAAGGTCGATACTTATTTCAAGCTTATCCAGAACCTGGGTCTTGTACTGTTCGTTACTTCTGTAGGACTTATCGCAGGCCCCACGTTCTTTAAGAACCTTAAGAAGAATGCGTTGAGCTATGTTCTCCTCGGTGTGGTCATCATCTTATCGGGTTCTCTCGTTACTGCCCTTATTACGATGTTCGTTCCCGGAATGACTTCCGCCATGGCGGTAGGACTTATGTCCGGTGCACTTACGAGTACTCCCGCTTTCTCCGCAGCCAAAGAGGCTCTGGCTGACAGCCCCGTATTATCCGAGGTTGCCGTCGGTCACGCGGTTGCGTATCCTTTCGGAGTTATCGGTGTAGTACTTTTTGTGCAGATCATCCCCAGAGTATTGAAGGTCGATATGGCCGCCGAGAGAAAGCTCCTTGCACCCGTCGGCGGTGAGGACAAGAGTAAGGGAGCTTCCGGTAAGCTCTTCGAGACTGATAAGTTCGGTCTCGGCTCTTTCGCTCTCGCTATCATGTGCGGCCTCATCCTCGGCGCCATCAACATCCCTTTGGGCAACGGTACTTCCTTCAGCCTCGGTGCAACGGGCGGACCTCTCATCATGGGCCTCATCTTCGGCCACTTCGGCAAGATCGGCAAGCTCTCCCTTAAGGTTGACGAGCACCTTCTGTCCATCTTCCAGGAACTGGGTCTCGTACTCTTCCTGATCGGTGCCGGTATCGAGGGTGGCGCTGACTTCGTCGTTACGCTTCAGAAGTACGGCGGATGGCTCTTCCTGTGGGGTGCACTCATGACCCTCGTTCCCATGCTCGCAGGCTTCTTCGTTGCGAAGTATGTCGTTAAGCTGAATACGCTGAACAACCTGGGTTCCATCACGGGCGGTATGACAAGTACTCCTGCGCTGGGTGCCCTGATCAATACATCCGGAACACCTAATGTTGCTTCCGCTTACGCAGCCACATACCCGATCGCTCTGATCCTGGTCGTACTGGCATCGCAGTTCCTTACATACGTACCTAATCTCTTTTCATAAAGGAAACGGAGTTATTGAGTTTATGAGACATCTCGACTTCAGGTCTGTTCTGACCTGAAGTGAGAAAGATCTCAGTTCTTATTCCGTATTGAGAGCAATTGACTTTTTAGTGCAAAGCCCGGGCATTGTCCCGGGCTTTTGCCATATACTTTTCCGTTTAAGACCATCGCGCGGGTTTTGTTTCTTGAAGGAGGGGTGCACATGGTCTTTTTGATCTTTTTAAATGAAGCACTTCTCGGTATCCGCGGACAGCAGCGGTTGGGGTTGGTGACAGGGATTGCAGATATGCTCCTGTCCGCGGACCCGAAGTCCTCATTTGTGTTCGGACTGTGCTTATGTTTAGAAGTATAAACACAGGATGTCTCATACTTGATGTGGAGTTGTGTCAAAGTTGTCATTTTTTTCAAAAAATCTAACTATTTCGGAAAAATCGTATAAAATATAAATCGAAACGGGGGTAAACCATGATCAGGATACTTACAGTTGAAGACGACAGTGCCATATCTAACCTTATATATATGACGTTGACCGATGCCAGATACGAGTGCGTGGTGGCAACGGACGGAGAAGAGGGGATGCGTGCCCTCGATTACGGTGATTACGATCTTATACTTCTGGATCTCATGCTTCCCAAGATAAGCGGTTACGAGCTCCTCGAATATATCAGGAGGACACGCCAGACTCCTGTTATAGTCATCTCGGCGATGAATCAGGTAAGTGACAGGATCAGGGGGCTGAAGATGGGTGCCGACGATTACCTCTGCAAGCCTTTCCAGATCGGCGAGCTCGTAGCGAGAGTCGAGTCTGTATTAAGACGCACGCAGAAGCAGAGTGACATCTACGAGATCGGAGGCGCCACGATCGATACTGCATCCCGCCGCGTCTTCGTAGGAGGAGAGGAAGTCTTTCTTACCACCAAGGAGTTTGATCTTCTCGATACATTGATAAGGAATAAGAATATAGCGTTAACAAGAGAATACCTTTATGAGTCTGTATGGAAAGAGGATTATCTCGGCCAGACGAGGACGCTCGACAACCATATCCAGCGTCTGCGGAAAAAGCTCGGCTGGGATGACAAGATCCAGACGGTCTTTCGTATAGGCTACAGACTTTATGATCCCGACCCCAGATGAGATTCTTCCGAAAGCTGTTTCTCTCGATAATCATAATACTTACTCTGGGACTTGCTTTTACGGAGTATTTTATCGTGTCGTTAAGTCTCGAATCCTCGATCAATAATGTCGTGGACATGACCGTCAAGCAGCACCAGCTCGTTAAGTATGCCATCGAATCCGATATGCTCTCGGCTTATACAAACGGACAGATCAGTTCCGAAGCTCTGGGGACTATCGCTTCGAATGCCGCCGACATGATGACCGTGCAGATCAAGTTCCTGCGCGGGAACTCGACCATAATCAGCAGCTATTTCAGGAATACCCCGGAGTTCGACATTTCTTCCGATGCCGTTGAATACAGGATCTTCACGGAAGGCGACCGTAAGTACATGGTAGAGGGCAGCTGCTTTACCCAGGGCGACGAAGTCTATACGCTCTATACTTTTACCGATGTAAGTTATGTTTTCGAGAATGCCGAGCTCATGCAGGATCGATGCACGATCCTTATGATAATCATCCTGTCGGCAGGAGCACTGTTTACGGTATTCTTCTCGTATGTTGCCACCAAGCCTCTTAAGGATCTCTCCAAAGCATCCCTGGCTTTTGCCGAGGGAGATTATACAAAGAGAGTTCGGGTCAGGACTCACGATGAGATAAGGGATCTGGCCGACACTTATAACAAGATGGCCGACATGATCGAGGATAAGATCAGGGATCTCGAACTGGCGGTCAAGCAGCGTGAGGATTTCACCAGTGCGTTTGCCCACGAGATGAAGACCCCTATGACCAGCATCATCGGTTATGCGGATACACTTTATCAGAAGGATCTGTCGGAAGACGAAGCGCGAAATGCCGCAGGCTTTATCGTCAACGAGGGCATGAGACTCGAGGCTCTGTCTTTCAAGCTCCTCGAACTTATGACGCTCAAGGATTCGGATTTCCTTCTTGAGGAGATCAACATGAAGGATTTCTTCAAGGATGTCGAGGATACTGTCCGTCCCGCTTCGGTCAAGAAGAACGTCAAGCTCTTCTTCGATATCGAAGAGGGTTACGTAAAGATCGAGTATGACCTTTTCAAGACGCTGATAATCAATCTTATAGACAATGCGATGAAGTCGGGGACATCTGATGTGGCCGTGCTGTCGCAGAGTAAGGATGACAAGTATATGATCGCGGTGGTCGATCACGGACGCGGTATCCCCGCCAAGGAGCTCAAGCGTGTTACCGAGGCTTTCTATATGGTGGATAAGGCGAGATCCCGTAAGGAACACGGAGCGGGTCTCGGTCTGGCGCTCTGCGATAAGATAGCCGCTATCCACGGCACGCATCTCGATATCAGATCGAGGGAAAACGAAGGCACCGCGATAAGGATACTTCTGAAAAAAGAGATCACTGATCCGAGGGAAGACGATGCGGACACCTGACTTTTTACGTGAACACGTTCTTTTTATCCTCATTACGGCGCTGGTCATATGCGGCGGCCTTTTTGTTCCGAGGATCATCCTCTCAGCGCAGAGCAATCTGGATGTCATCTCCAAAGGCAAAGTGGATGCCGCCGAGATCCAGCCCTACGGAGCGGATATAATCCTGAAAGAGCAGTTTTTGAGATCCGGGCTGGATTTTCTTTACGATCATATCAACTGTACGGGCTTCTCGGGTCCGTCACTCGAAAACAGCTGGGAATATGATCCCCTTGTTACAGTATCCAATCTGGGACATATCTCCTGGAACGCGGATCACGGTAATTACCGTTACCCGATCCCAGAGGACGGATTTGAGCTTACCCAGGAACTCCTGAGACAGATAAAGACCACTTTCTATATGAATATCGACGGGGATCACGGGCTCCGCTATCTCGCGAGTCCCGGGGAACCCGGGGGCGGATACGTCGTGATCGACGGGAGAGGTATCGTATATATGGAAGGAAGGACAGGTCTTCCGCTTAAGATCGATGTGGCGTTCGCGAGTGAGGGACACGGGAGTCTTAACGAATTTGCCGGAAATGTCGTATCGATATATTCCGAGATGTCAGGCATCAGATTTGTCGATCTGACGTACCAATATGAAACCATTAACGAAGAAGGCAGGGATATATGTTTTTCCCGCGAATACAGGAGTTCCGACGGGGAGTTTATCCTGACCGTGGAAGCAAACAGCTGGCCGTATTCGTACCGGCGGAACAGTGATGACGGACTTTATGCATGGAATATTATGATCAACATCAGCGAGCCGTATTAAGAGTGCAGGCGGACTTAAGAGATCATGAAAGGAGAGAAAAAGGATAAGGCGATGAGACGGATATTCAGTTCGCTTTCCACACATGTTTTTTTCTTTCTCCTGACGGCACTGATAATAATGTGCGGTCTGTTCCTGCCGCGTATGCTCCTGTCTTCAAGGAGCAGTTCCGATGCCGTGATCTCCGGCCGTATAAATGCGGAACAGATCCAGCCTTATGGTGCGGATATCAAGCTCAAGGAACAGTATATAAGTGCGGCTGTTCAATTCCTTGAAGAAAACGCGGATCAGGGGGTGGCTGAAACGGGAGATGATCTTGACAACTACTTTTTCTTCTCAGACAACTGTGAAAGCATTCCTCTCGGAATGATCAGCTGGAGTTCCGAAAACGACGGATACGATTATCCGGTCCCCCAGGAAGGGTTTGAACTTACTTCCGCGATAATGGAGGAGATAGAGACAGATCTTCACACTTCGTTTGACGGATCATACGGACTTCAGATGGTAGATAGTACGGGGTACGCCGGATACGGATATGCCGTCAATAACGAGCGCGGACTGATATTCATGGAAGGTCACACCGGTCTGCCGGTATATATCAACATCAAGTTTCGAAGCCCCGATCACGGCAGCCTCGAGGATCTCAGCGGCAGACTGGCGTCCCTTTATTCCGAGATGTCGGGAATACGCTTTGTAGAAGTCCTGTCTGATTATTCCTATTACGAAGCAGTCGGCCGTGACATACATTTCAACAGAGTCTACAGAAGTGCCGACAGACAGTTCCTTCTCCATGTTGGAGTTCAGAGCGGACTTTACTTTACGCCGGTCCGCGAGGGAGATACTATCGTTGACTGGGTTGATACCTATGACTACGTCTGGACTGTCAGCATCTTTCTCGAGGAAGTGTGACCGTTTCTGCAGAGCTGTAATTCGGGTGCTTTTTGTCAAAAAGCTTGAAATATTGCCCGTGATCCCCGAAAGTTTGCAACTTTGACACAACTCCACGTCAAGTATGAGACATCCTATATGTAAGATGGGATCGTAAGAAACGGAAACGGAGGATGTCCTCGATGTGGAAAAAGGGTATATCGGTCATAATCCTGTCGGCAATGGTAATAAGCCTCGTGTCGATGGCGATGATCTTTATGAATGATCTCGGAAGGAATGTGAAGGCCGGAAGTGAAGATGAGATCGAAGAGGTGGCGGAGACTATCTATGTGATCCCCGGGCCCGTGGTCGTATCGTCAGATGCTCCCGAGATCACAAGTTATGATGAAGCCAGGCAGTATGTGCAGAAGTATGCAGATGAGCACGGTATCGACATCGGTATCTATCCCGAAGATCTCATCAATATGCTGGCCAATAATCCCGAGACATATCAGTTTGTATGCGAATATCCCAGATACAAGGGAGTCAATACGGTGGAAGATATTACCGGCGACCTTTACGGCGGCGGAGTGCCGCTGTTTCTCCAGTGGGATATCAGATGGGGCTACAAGGATTACGGGAGCAACATGATGGCTCTTACGGGCTGCGGTCCCACATGCCTTTCAATGGTTGCTTCCTATCTTCTTGATGATCCTTCGCTGACTCCGTCGGAAGTTGCAAGATTTGCCGAGGAGAACGGCTATTATGATACGGAATACGGTTCCGGAACGCTCTGGACGCTTATGAGCGAAGGAGCCGAACAGCTCGGTCTCAGATCTGAAGAGGTCCCTCTCGAGAAGGAGACGATGCTCGCGGTCTTGGAGAGCGGTCAGCCTCTCATCCTGAGCATGGGTCCCGGAGCCTTTACGAGCGAAGGACATTTCATAGTCATAAGCGGTACGGTAAACGGACAGTTCAGAGTAAATGATCCCAACAGCATCGAAAGGTCGTCCAGACTCTGGGATTATGAAGAGATAGAAGATCAGGTGCAGGCAATATGGACTTTCTCCGCATAAATGAGTTTGTAAGAAGATATGCCGACGATATCCTCCGTTATCTGGTGATGCTGACAGGTGACGAGAAGTATGCGGAACAGGCATTCGTTGAGGTTTTCCGGGAGACCGCCGTCAGCGGCGATCTTACCTGGGATCACCTTAAGAGGAGCGCCGACATGATGTATGCTCCTTCGAGGAAACTGGCAGTCAATCATTAAGATAGGTCGCATACTGCGTAAAATGCTTGACATTTAAAAAGTGACTGATTAAAATTAGGTCGTACACTGCGTAAATGGAGGTACGGCCTGATGTCTTATGATATGCCCGTAGGGGCTAAGTTCTCGCTCATAGGGCGGAAATTCAAAGGCAATATAGACGATAAGATCAGAGCCCACGGCTTGACGGGAGTCCAGCTGGGGGTTTTGGGCTGTATAAAAAAGATCGAGGCAGAGACAGGAAAGGGAGTGCGTCAGAAGGACATCGAGGTAAAGCTCGATCTTACCCATCAGACCCTGACCGAGATCATCAAGAAGCTCGAGGCCAACGGTTTTGTCGAGTGCGCCGTTAACGCGGATGACAAGAGATCCAAGCTCATCCGGGCTACCGATAAGGCCAGGGAGATGGACGGACTCTTTAAGACAGAGGATGAGGCATATTTTGCGAAGATAACCGAAGGGATACCGGAGGATGATCTTAGTGTGACGCTTAGAACTCTGGACAGACTGGTCGAAAATATAAAAAGAGGTGACAGATAAAGATGAATAACGTAAAAGTCCTCTTAAGATCTTTGAGGGACAACAAGAAGCCGACGATACTGGCGATACTGTTTATCATCGGCGAAGTTATCATGGAGGTGCTCATACCGTTTATAACGGCAAGGCTCGTCAATCACATCAAGGATGGTTCGAGCATGAGCGAGCTGGCGGCAACGAGCGTGGTGATGCTCCTCGCTGCGATGCTGTCGCTGTTCTTCGGCGCTTATGCGGGCAAGTTCAGCGCGATGGCCAGCAGCGGCTTCGCACGTAATCTCCGCCATGACATGTATGAGAAGATACAGTCCTATTCATTCGGAAATATCGACAGGTTTTCAAGCGCCTCGCTCGTGACAAGGCTTACCACTGATATCACGAACGTACAGAATGCTTTCATGATGACCATAAGAACTGCGATACGATCTCCGATGATGTTTATCTTCGCGACCATAATGTCGTTTATAATGGGCGGCTCTCTTGCCACGACGTTTGTCATCGTAATTCCCGTTATGATATTCGGTCTTATCATGATCGGCCGCGCCGCGATGCCCGCTTTCCGCGCAGTATTCCGTAAGTACGACAAGTTAAACGAATCGGTGGAAGAGAATGTGCGCGGCATGAGAGTCGTCAAGGGCTTCGCAAGGGAAGAGTACGAGACGGGCAAGTTCGCACGCGCATCGGAAGATATCAGAAAGGACTTTACAAAGGCAGAGAGGATAGTATCCCTGAACGGACCTCTCATGCAGATGTGCATCTACTTTAATGTCGTCTTTATCCTCTGGGTAGGTTCGAAGCTCATAATCACAAATCAGGGAACTACTATCAATGTTGGTGAACTCTCATCCATGATGATCTACGGTATGCAGATCCTGATGTCTCTTATGATGATGTCCATGATCTATGTTATGCTCACGATGTCTCTGGAATCCATCAAGAGGATCTCCGAAGTGCTCTGTGAGGTGCCCGATATCTCTGCTCCCGAAAAGCCCGTTACCGAAGTTCCTGACGGATCGATCGACTTTGACGGCGTCGATTTCAAGTATTCTTCGGAGGCTCACAGAAATGCTCTCTCGGGCGTCGATCTTCATATCGATTCCGACATGACTGTAGGTATCCTCGGAGGTACCGGTTCGTCTAAGTCGACTCTCGTTCAGCTGATCCCCAGGCTTTATGACGTTAACAAAGGTTCGGTCAGGGTCGGCGGCATCGACGTCCGTCAGTACGACCTCGAAGTCCTCCGCGATGCGGTATCTATGGTGTTGCAGAAGAACGTTCTGTTCTCGGGTTCCATCAAGGATAATCTCCGCTGGGGCAATAAGGAGGCAACCGACGAGGAGATGATCGAAGCCTGTAAGCTCGCTCAGGCTGATGAGTTCATAAGGTCTTTCCCCGACGGTTACGACACTCACATAGAGCAGGGAGGAACCAATGTCTCGGGAGGACAGAAGCAGAGGCTCTGTATCGCCCGTGCACTTCTCAAGAAGCCGAAGATACTTATCCTTGACGACTCCACGAGTGCCGTCGATACGGCAACTGATGCCAGGATAAGAAAGGGCTTCCGGGAGTTTATCCCGCAGACCACCAAGATCATCATCGCCCAGCGTGTGGCTTCGGTCATGGACGCCGACCTGATCATCATCATGGACGGCGGAAAGATCGTTGCTTCGGGTAAGCACGATGAACTGCTTGTAAGCTCCGATATCTATCGCGAGATCTATGAGCAGCAGACGAAAGGCGGTGAGGAGTAATGGGTGCCAACAGAAGAGGAGCCGCCGGGCTCGGAATGGGAAAAGACAGCTATAAGGCCGGATTCGGAAGCCTCGGAAGAGCGCTGAAGATCTTCGCGCGCGTCAATCCGGCGATCTTTACGGTTATCATGGTCTGTCTCGTGTGTATCGCGGCCATCGAATCGATCCCTTCTATCTTTACACAGAAGATAATATCCATAATCGAAGTGTGGGTGGAAAGCGGAGACTATACGGGTGCCAGACCCGAACTGATCGCTTCCATAGGTATCCTCATAGGACTGTATGTACTCTCGTGGATACTGTCCCTGACGCAGACGCAGCTCATGGCCTTCATGACGCAGAAGTTCCTGGATGATCTCCGGAAGAAGCTTTTCGGCAATATGCAGAAGCTTCCGATCAAGTATTTCGACTCGCATAAGCACGGCGATATCATGAGCCATTACACGAACGATATAGATACTTTGCGCCAGCTCGTATCTCAGGCTTTCCCGAACCTTGTCTCGGGCATCGTAACGGTAATAGGTCTCCTTGCCGTAATGATATCCTTCTCGCTTCAGATGACGGCGGTGCTCATAGGCGGTGTCATAGTCATGATGATCGTGACAGGCAAGGTCGGCAAGGGATCTTCGAAGTTCTTTATCCGCCAGCAGAAGGCCGTCGCTTCGACCGAAGGCTTTGTCCAGGAGATGATAAACGGCCAGAAGGTCGTCAAGATCTTCAATCACGAGAGCGAAGGCATGGAAGAGTTCAATAAACTGAATGACGAATTGTACGGAGACGGCTGGAAGGCACATGCGTATGCCAATATCCTTGCTCCGATCATCAATAACATAGGTAACATAACATACGTGGCGCTCGTTTTCGCAGGGGGTCTCTTTATCCTCTCGGGAACACATAACATATCGCTCCGCGGACTAGCCTTCGACATAGCGCTGGTCGTTCCTTTCCTTAACATGGCCAAGATGTTCACGGGTAAGATCAACCAGCTCACGATGCATATGAACGCCATCGTAATGGCAGGCGCGGGCGCACAGCGCGTTTTTGCCATGATCGACGAGAAGCCCGAGACCGACGACGGATACGTTACTCTCGTTAACGTGAGGATCGGAGCTGACGGATCCGTTACCGAGACGGCCGAGCAGACCGGCAAGTGGGCATGGAAACACCCTCACAAGGCTGACGGTACGATCACATATACAGAACTCATGGGCGATGTCAGGATGACCGAGGTCGACTTCGCATATGAGGAGGGAAAGGATGTCCTCCACGACATCTCCCTCTTTGCCGAGCCCGGCCAGAAGGTTGCTTTTGTCGGTGCGACCGGTGCGGGTAAGACGACGATCACGAACCTCATCAACCGCTTCTATGATATCGCCGACGGTAAGATCCGTTACGACGGCATCAATGTCAATAAGATCAAAAAGGGCGATCTTCGCCGCTCTCTGGGACTTGTATTGCAGGAGGTCAATCTCTTCACGGGAACGGTCATGGACAACATCCGTTACGGACGTCTCGATGCTACTGATGATGACTGCCGCGAGGCCGCACGTCTGGCCGGCGCCGACGACTTTATCGAGCGACTGCCCGAGGGCTACGATACGATGCTCACCAATAATGGAGCCAATCTCTCTCAGGGACAGCGTCAGCTCATAAGCATCGCGCGTGCTGCCGTCGCCAATCCGCCGGTCATGATCCTCGACGAGGCCACATCCTCGATCGATACCAGGACAGAGGCGATCGTGCAGAAAGGTATGGATAAGCTCATGGAGGGCAGAACGGTATTCGTTATCGCTCACCGCCTGTCCACAGTAATGAACTCGGATGTCATAATGGTCCTCGACCACGGCCGCATCATCGAGCGCGGCAATCACGATAAGCTCATTTCCGAAAAGGGCGTTTATTACCGTCTCTATACCGGAGCATTCGAACTTGAGTGACAGATAAACTTTTGAGCCTGCAGGCCATATGCATGCAGGCTCTTTTTATGTTATGAAGCAGCCTCAAAGAACCAAAGGAGTCTCTCTATGTCAGTTATCAAAGGCGCAAACCCTGTTATCGGAATGGATTTTCCCGACCCGGACGTTATATTCGCCGACGGATGCTACTATATGATCAGTACCACGATGCATTTCTTCCCCGGAGGACAGATCCTTCGAAGTTACGATCTGGTCCACTGGGAGCACGCCGCATATGTGTTCGATACCTTGGATTCCACGCCGGGGCAGACTATGACGGATGATCTTAACATCTACGGCAAAGGAATGTGGGCGGCGTGCCTTCGTTACCATAAGGGTGAGTTCTTTGCCGCATTCTCCTGTAACGACACGGATAAGACCTATCTTTACCGCGCTCCGTCGATCAGCGGGCCGTGGAAAAAGAATTATATCGGAGGCGGTTTTTACTACGATATGTCGCTCCTTTTTGATGATGATCGCGTCTTCGTGGTGCACGGACATAAAGATGTGTATATTACGGAGTTAAAGTCTGATCTCTCCGAACCGCTCCCGGGCGGGCTTCACCGCCTTCTCATCAGTGACGGGGGCAATCCCATACTTGGCTATGAAGGTTCGCACATATATAAGATCGGCGGGGAATACTGGCTCTTCGTGATCCATTCGCGGCGCGACCGCTGGATGAGGGTGGAGGCTGCTTTTCACGCTTCTTCGCTTGAGGATGAGTTTACCGGGGGCGATGTTTTGGAATATTCGCTTCCCGATCGTGATTCCGGATTTGCTCAGGGCGGAGTCGTGGAAGGACCGGACGGATCGTGGCATGCTGTCCTTTTCCGAGATAACGGTGCGGTGGGGCGTATCCCCGTAGTGGCAGAGGTGTCTTTCGCACCTGATCACAAGAGCCTTACCATGACGGCCGCGCCTTCGTTTGACTCGGCCGATCTTCGTCCCGGATATTCATATTCGCCTTTATATATAAGCGATGATTTTTCCTCTTCTTCCATAGATCCCCTGTGGCAGTTCAATCACGAGCCTTATCCTTCATATTATAAAGTCGGCGGCGGAGCATACTCTATTACGACAGACCGTATCAGCAGATCGCTTGCTTCATCTCACAACACGCTGACTCAGAGGATGAAGCTTCCGTCCTGCGCCGCTTCGGTAACTTTGGATGCGTCGCGCTTAAAAGACGGCGATACATGCGGACTATGTGCTTTGCAGGGAGATCATGCCTATGTCGGAGTCACTCGCGAACAGGGTAAGTTCTATGCCGTGTTCGGCGAGGCTTCAGGGGAGCGCCTTTTGAAAGAGATAGAAGAAACGACTCTGAAAGTACGGCTTGAGGCTTCTTTCGGACCGCACGATGAGGCACGTTGCTTTATCTTTTTGAAAGGAGCATGGGTGCCTTTCGGAAATGTCCATGAACTTCACTTTAAGCTCGATCATTTTACAGGATGCCGCTTCGGACTGTTCTGTTATGCGACTGAGGTCACTGGCGGAACAGCATCTTTCTCGGATTTTATATACGAGGGATGAAGCGCATCTTCCATTAACCCAATTTCGGCTCTGAACTGCAGATCCCCTTTTAAACTGCTATTTGCAGACCGCTTGCAGTATAGAGACGTTTTGAAGATCCGAAGCACAAAAAGACCGCATCCTGCGACGCGGTCTTTTGAAGTATTGAAAAGTATCAGCCCCACAATGCGGTGAGCATCGGGATTATCTGTTTCTTTCGGCTCATTACGCCGGGGAGGAAGACGTGGTTGTCCGAGGGCTCGGTCGAGAAGGCGAAGCGGATGATGTCGTCCGAACCCAGGTAGAGGAGATGCGTTCCTTCGACGAGAACATCGGTGAGCATCAGGATCACCATATCGTAACCGTTCTTTTTGCGCAGGGTCTCCATAGAATCCATGAATTCGGATTTCCTTTCGAGCATCTTGCCGGAGTCGACGCAGACGATCTGCGATACGCCAAGGGTCTGGCCTGCGATATGGAATTCCTTGAAGTCGGTACCGATCAGCTGCTCGGCGGTCTTGCTGTCGGATGCCGATGCGTCGAAAAGCTCCTTGCCGATGTCTTCTATGCTTACGCCGGCGATCTTGGAGAGGCGCTCCGCCATCGCGATGTCGCGCTTGGTGCAGGTGGGAGACTTGAACATGACGGTATCCGAGAGGATGGCTGAAGTCATTAGACCTGCCATGGAAGGCGTGGGCGTCACGCCGTGCTCTCTGTAGATCTCGGCCACGATGGTCGTCGTGGAGCCGACGGGCTCGTTACGGACGTGGATCGGCTGAGTGGTCTGGATATCCGCGAGACGGTGATGGTCGATTATCTCGAGAAGATCGGCCTGCTCGAGTCCGGGGACTGCCTGAGCCGATTCGTTATGGTCGACAAGGACTACCTTCTTTCTTCTGGGACGGAGCAGGTGGTATCTCGAAAGAGTTCCCACGACGCGGTCGTTCTCGTCGAGGACCGGGTAGGAACGGAACCTGTTCTTAAGTACGGTCTCGCGGACGTCATCTATATAGTCGGCGAGATGGAAGACCACGATGTCGCCTTTTGTGCAAGTACGCATTATCGGGGTTGCCTGGCAGATGAGCTTACTGACCTTGAGAGCGTCCAGGGGAGTGAAGATCACGCAGGTCTCGCTGTCGCCGAATTCGGACAGGAAGTCCGGAGCAAGGTTAGTACCGCAGAGGATCAGGCAGTTGACGTTTTCCTTCAGAGCGCGTCTTATCATGTCAGGCTGGTCTCCGCAGAGAACGATATTATCGCGTCCTTTGAAAAGGAGCGATCCTTCGGCCAAAGGGAGAGCTATGACGATCTCGCCGCTCACGGAGTCGCCCATGCCGGCTGAGTCTTTAAGGATACGGCCTTCGATGACGCCGAGAAGGTTAAACAGCGGCAGGTCCGTTACGAGCGGATCGTTTATGGAATTCAGCGTGAATGTCGCGATATCGCTCGAGGAGAGAGTCCCGTAAAGCGTGCCGTCGGGATTAACGACGGGGATCGCGGTGGTCTGCTCTTCGTGCATCACTTCCCAGGCTCTGGCCAGAGTGACGGAAGGATCGAGCGTGGTAGGCGTGTCAAAATCGATATCGCTTACCTGGGTCCTCACGTCCCTGATCCTCTCGGGAGAATCAAATCCGAACATCTTGAGCATCCTTTTGGTCTCATCGGAGATGTGATCGAGACGGACGGCCTTGTATTCGCGGTCTCCGAGGGCATTACGGAGAGCCGCATATGCCATGGCGGAGACTACCGAATCGGTGTCGGGGTTCTTATGTCCTACAACATATGTATTGTTCATCAGTTAATTTCGCCTTTTAAGATTAATGGATCCTGCAGATCACTTTAGATTCTATAGTTACGGGGGGCAAACTTCAATTGACACGGAAAACAATAATGCAATAAAATTGTTGGGTATGAATTGTATATATATATACACGGGAGGTTGGTTGTATATGCTTAATCTTGGAATCGTCGGATGCGGTAATATGGCAGGGGTCATGGCTGACAGTCTCAAAGGCGTCGAAGGAGTCAATATAGCTGCGGTGGCGTCCCGTGATCCCAAGAAGGCGAAGGCTTTTGCCAAGGTGCATTGTCCCGAGGCCAAGACTTACGGTTCCTATATGAAGCTCGCCGAGGCCAAGGGGATCGATCTGGTCTATATAGCTTCACCGAATACATACCACTACGAATGCGCGATAATGTGCCTTAAGGCGCATAAGAACATACTGGTCGAGAAGCCCTTTACTATGAGCAGGGCTGAGGCTGACAGCATATTTACGGAGGCCAAGAACAGGAATCTGTTTGTTTGCGAGGCGATGTGGACTGCATTTATGCCTCTTCATAACCAGATGCTCGCGTGGATCAGGGAGGGCCGTATAGGCGCGGTCAAGTATATCTCCGCGAACCTGGGCTATGACATCGAGGATGTGCCGAGGCTCACGGATCCGAATCTCGGCGGAGGCTCTTATCCTGACCTGGGAGTTTATCCTTCGCACCTGGCGATGAGTATCCTCGGCAACGATCTTATCCCTACCAATGTCCACGCAAGAAGATACAGTACGGGCGTAGACCGTGATGTCAGCTATGTTCTCGAGCAGCCCGGAGAAGGGGCCCTTTGCAGTTTCTATGTTACCATGAGCGCCAAGACTGACCGTAACGGCGGTATAGTCGGCGAGGACGGATATATAAGGATCAGGAATATCAACAACTACGAGAAGATCGCTCTATACGATACCGATGACGAGATCATAGAGGAGTGCGAGGCTGAGGGCCTGAACGGATATGCCTGTGAGATACTTTCGTGCAAAAAGGCGATCGAGGAGGGAAGGATACAGTGCGACGAGATGCCCTGGAACAGGACAGCCGCTCTGGTATCCCTCGGAGACCGCATCAGGAGTATGATGTAATGCCGCATTATTTTGACGCAGATCCCCTGGCTCCTTCCGACAGAAAGACGATAACCTGCCGCGTAAACGGTATCAATTTCGAGTTCGTTACCGATACGAACGTCTTTTGCCGCGATGAAGTCGACCGCGGCTCGATGCTCCTGATCGAAGCTGCAGCGGAAGATATAAAGGCAGGAGGCTCCCGTAAGGATTCCAAGCTCCTTGACCTCGGATGCGGCTGGGGTGCGGTCGGAGTCATCATGAAGAGGCTCTTTATGAAGTTCGATGTCACTTCGGTAGACGTAAATGCGCGCGCGGTGGCTCTTACGAAAGAGAACTATGCCCTTAATAACGTTAAGCCTTATGAATGCAAGGTCAGTGACGTGCTGGCGGATATTGACGAAGGCGAGATGTTTGACTATGTTATAACGAATCCTCCGGTAAGGGCAGGAAAGAAGACAGTGTTCATGTTCTATGAACAGGCGTTCTCACATATGAAGGAAGGATCTTCGATCTATGTCGTGTTGCAACGTAAACAGGGTGCTCCCTCGTCAGAGAAGAAGCTGAACGAGCTTTTCGGCAACTGCGAGACGCTCGAAATAAGCGGCGGATACCGCGTTATGAAAGCAACCAAGGAGAGTGCGGATTGAGTCAGTTTTTCAGTTTTCTTCCGTTTCCTTTTGTGGATTCGATGATAATGTTCTTCATCTACGGAGTTGTAGGATGGGTCGTTGAAGTCATCTATTACGGCATTACTGAAGGCAAGTTCATAAACAGGGGATTTCTTAACGGGCCTCTGTGCCCGGTTTACGGTATCGGCTTTTACGGCGTTATCTGGTTCTTCCTTCCGTTTTTGAACAACTTTCCCGTGCTGTTCTTCGGTTCGGCTCTGGTATGTACGATAGTCGAGCTCATTGCCGGTGTGGTTCTTTACTGGATATTCCACCTGAGATGGTGGGACTATTCCGATTACCGCTTTAATTTCCACGGATTTATCTGCGTAAGGTTCTCCATATACTGGGGTATCGCATGCTCTCTGGGAATGTTCCTTCTGCACCCCGCGGTAATGAAGGTGATAAGCTTCATGAACCGTCCCGTCAGGCTCGGGTTTGTCTTTACCTTTTCGTCGATCCTCATTATCGACATAATCGTCTCGGTCTTCACGATCATCGGATTCAACAAGAAAGTCGCATTTATATCGGGTATCTCGGGCGGGATCAGGAAGTCTTCCGATTATGTAGGCTCTAAGATCTACGACACGGTCGATACCATAGTTACAAAGACTACGCCTGCGGTAAATGCCACGACGACAAGATATGCGGAATTCACTGCTATGTACGGTGCGCACAGGACCGAAGAGAAGGAACTGGCCGCGAAGCACCGTGCCGAGGAGCGTGAACTCCTTGCTTCATATATGAGTACCGGTAAGGAGACTTTCGCGAAGACAAGAGATGCCGCCGGCAAAAAGATCAGGAACACCTTCCTGAGACTGGCTCCTTACGAGGTCAAGATGCTCGGGGCTCTGCAGACCAACACCGAAGACGAGAACGAAGAGATCATCAGATACCTCAAAGAGCACTTTGACGATAATTTCCCGGTTTCTGCAAAGGAAGACGACCCCGAGAGCAAGGACAGTCCCTCGGAGATATACAGGAAGACCGTAAAGGAAGTCGTCGATAAGGAAGAAAAGTCTCTGAAGGACTTAGAGAAGAAGCAGAAGGCAAAGAAGGGCAAGAAGGAGAAGAAGCCCCTATGAAGATAATGGTCGCATCCGATATACACGGCAGCAGCACATGGTGCAGGAGGATCCTGGAGGTATTCGATAAGGAAGGTGCCGACAAGCTCCTGCTCCTCGGGGATATCCTCTACCACGGTCCTAGAAACGATGTTCCGTCCGATTATTCCCCAAAGGAAGTCACGGCTATGTTAAATGACAGGAGCAGGGATATCCTTGCAGTCAGGGGCAACTGTGATGCAGAAGTGGATGACATGGTCCTGAAGTTCCCCGTCAGAGCTGATTATATCTGGCTTATGAGCGGAGAACTGACCATCTTCGCGACACACGGGCATCTTTTTGACATGACGGATCTGCCCTTTGACCTGCCTTCGGGTTCGGTAGTATTATTCGGACATATCCATGTCACCATGGACCGGATGAAAGACGGTCTGAGATACATGAATCCCGGATCCCCTTCCATTCCGAAAGAGGATTCAGTCCCGTCATATATAATCATTGAAGACGGAGAGCTCACACTGAAGGAGTTCTGATCCGTCAAATAAGAGGAGGCAAGAAATGTCATCAGCATGCGACAGCTGCCCGTCAAAGTCGGGCTGCACATCGAAGGAATCGTGTCCTTCGCTAAACGGACCACAAAAGAATCCAAAGATCAAGACTGTGATCGGTATCGCAAGCGGCAAGGGAGGCGTAGGCAAGTCCTTTGTAACGGCGATGCTCGGGTCCGCACTATCCAAGAAAGGCTATAAGGTCGGTATCCTCGATGCGGATATCACCGGGCCTTCGATCCCGCGTGCTTTCGGGCTTACCGAGAAGCTTACCGCTACGGAAGATAACAAGCTCGTTCCCGTGACCACAAAAGGCGGGATCAAGACAGTAAGCCTTAATCTTCTGATGCCTGACGAGAAGGCTCCCGTTATCTGGAGAGGTCCTGTTTTGTCTGGCGTGGTAAAGCAGTTCTGGGAAGATACAGACTGGGGGATGCTCGACGTCCTTCTTATAGATATGCCTCCGGGAACGGGTGATGTCCCGCTGACACTCTACCAGTCGCTTCCCATAGATGGCATAATCCTCGTATCGACACCGCAGGATCTTGTTTCCATGATCGTGAGCAAGGCCAGGAATATGGCTGCTGCGATGAAGGTCAACGTTCTGGGTCTTGTCGAGAACATGAGCTATGTTACGTGTCCTCACTGCGGAGAAGCGATCAGCCTTTTCGGAGACGATTCCTCGCTGTCCGATTTTGACATCTTGGACAAGCTTCCCCTGGATCCTTCGGTAACGGCTCTTGTTGATTCGGGTAAAACGGAAGATGCCGATCAGTCTGTCCTTGATAATACGGCAGGTCTCATCGAGGCCATGATCAAAGCGCAGAACTGATGAGAAAGACCGTTGCTTCGTTTATCATCTGTGCACTCCTTCTGACTTCCTGTAATTCCGGAAAGCCTGCCGGATCTGCCGGGCCTTCTTCATGGCGTGACTGCCTCGGAGGTTACTGCTACGATAACGTGGTCACGGCGATGGTCTATGAACAGGTCGAAGGCGAAGAGGAAGGGATGTACGGTATTCAGTACCGCGAGGTTACCGATCTTCCGTCTCTTACGGCACAGACAGAGATCCCGGTCTGCCTTTATTTCTATTCGTCTCTTAGGACAGATGCATACGGCTTTACCGCGGGGATCGAGGATCTGGCCCAGGAACTGAACGGACGGGTGCTCATAGTGTCGGTCGATGCCGCCACGGATACGGATATAGCCGACGCATACAGGATAGAAGATGTCCCGATGTTCATTCTTCTCGATAAGGGGAGCAGGGCAGGGACTCTGGAAGCGAAGAACGCGGACGGGGAATATATTGATGTTCCGGAAGTGGCCTCATGGCTCACTTCATTGCTTCAGTAAGGAGGAGCTTTATATGGAATACGAGTATCTGAGTACCATAGGTCAGGACAGCCACCGGTTCGAGGACGGACTCCGGTCGCATGACAACTTCCTTATGCTCGGAGGGGTGAAGATCCCCTTTGAGAAAAAGTTTTCCGCCAACAGCGACGGGGACGTCGTATTGCATGCGTTGAACAATGCGATCTCGGGATATACCGGGATCAATATCCTCGGAGGCCTGGCAGACAGGCTCTGCCTTGAGGACGGCATTAAGGACAGCAGCGTCTTTCTTAAGGAGGGGCTGAAGGATCTCGGGGATGCGAAGATAACCCATGTCTCGATCTCGATCGAGTGCCTCCGTCCGAAGATAATGCCGCATATACCCGCCATGAGAGCGAGATTGTCGGAACTTCTGGGAATACCCGGAGAACGTATCGGGATAACCGCCACTACGGGTGAAGGGCTGACGGGCTTCGGACGCGGCGAAGGTGTTCAGGTCCTGGCCGTAATGACCTTCCGTATCCCCTTAAGCGAATAACAGCTTATATAAGCGATGAAGCGAAAGAGATGTCTTCGGGCGTCGTTATCTTTATGTTCCTGTAATCGCCTTCGACTATATAGACTTCCTTGCCGATCAATTCGGCGAGAGCAGTGTCGTCAGTCGCTTCGATACCGTTTTTGACCGCGTTATCGTAAGCATCCCTGATGGCCGCATAAGAGAAACACTGCGGTGTCTGGACTTCTACCAGGCTGCTGCGGTCCGGGGTGGATATTACCTTTCCGGAAGGATCGACCGTCTTTATCGTATTCTTGGCCTTTACTCCCGCTACGCATACCTCGTGTTCTTTTGAGCTCTTTACGCATCGCTCGAGGACTTCGGAAGATATCAGGCATCTGGCCGCATCATGTACAAAGACGATGTCATCGTCTTTTGGACCATAGATTTCCAGGCTCTTTACCAGGTTAGTTACCGAAGCTGTCCTTGAAGGGCCGCCTTCTATGACCATTGCTACAAATGGATACGATGCCGCGAGCGCGGTGATCCTTTCTTTGTTTGCGCCCGCCGCTATAATGCAGCGGATATCATGCTTTTCGGAAAACTTCGAAAAAGCCTGCAAAGTCCGTTCGATAACGGGAACTCCGCCGATCTCCATAAAGAGCTTGTCGGTTCCCTTTCCCATTCTTGTTCCGCTTCCCGCAGCGGGTATCAGGACATAGATCATCTTCCTACCTCACGAAAAGAGCACGTCGACGGCTTCCGAGATATTGTCCACAAAGGTCAGTTCGATATCTGTCGGAAGATCCGTTTCCTTATTGACTGCCTGTCTGCAGCTGCTGGGAAGAAGGACGCTTCGGATCCCCAGGCGCGCTGCGTCAGTTATCCTCTGTCTGACGGATGAGACGGGTCGCAGTTCTCCGGAGAGTCCGACCTCTCCGAGTATGAGCGTATCCTGCCTGACGGGGATCTCCCGCTCTGACGACACTATTGCCGCGATGAGCGCCAGATCGCACGCCGGATCGGAGACCTTTAATCCGCCTATTATGTTTACGAAGATATCCTTTGTTCCCAATGCCAGCCTGAAAGTCTTCTCGGCGACGGCCAGGAGCATCGTGACGCGGTTACGGTCCGGACCGGAAGTCATCCTCTGCGGCTGCGCGTAGCATGTGTCCGCCGCCAGAGCCTGAACTTCGATAGTGAGAGCTCTTGCTCCTTCCATGACGGAAGTCAGTGCCGAGCCCGGAGCCCCAAGAGGTCTTCCTGCGACGAACAGCGCATGGGAACTGTCAACGGGTATGAGCCCTCTTGCCGTCATCTCGAAGAAAGCCAGTTCGCCGGCCTTTCCGAATCTGTTCTTTACGGATCTCAGGATCCTGTACGAACCCGTGTTATCCCCCTCAAAATACAGCACCGTGTCGACCATGTGTTCGAGTGTCTTGGGACCGGCTATATTGCCGTCCTTAGTTATATGACCGACAAGGATCACCGGCAGGCCGTTGGACTTGGCGATCCTGACAAGACCCGCAGTGACTTCTCTTGCCTGGGAGACGCTTCCGGGCGCACCGTTGACAGTCTCCGAATAAAGAGTCTGGATCGAATCGGCTATACAGAGGACCGGCTTCGATCTCTTGAGTTCTTCGGTTATGACCTCGAAAGATGTCTGAGCGCAGATGATTATGCGGTCGCTCTTTATCCCCAGGCGCTCAGCTCTCATCCTGATCTGAGACGGGGATTCCTCGCCGGAGACATAGAGCACGTCCCCGGTATCCTTATACAGATCGGCGATCTGAAGGAGTATCGTGGATTTTCCGATGCCGGGTTCGCCTCCGACCAGAGTGACGGAGCCTTTTACTATGCCGCCGCCCAGGAGCGTATCCATCTCACCGATACCCGTGGAGATGCGTTCGTAATCCTCTTTCCCTGCGTCGCTGAGCCTGACTGTCTCGTTTTGGGTTGTCCATGACAGCGCCGCTGCCGTGAGAGAAGGAGAGGCCGCCTTATCGGTCTTCCCGGTCACGCTCGTTGATTCGACAAAAGTGTTCCACGACCCGCAGGCAGGGCATTTGCCGAGCCACCTGGGGGATTCGTTACCGCATTCGCTGCAGAAAAAGGATGTCTTGTTCTTAGCCATAAGTCGAGTATATCACACTTCCGTATAGTTACCGAGGAATGTGAATTCCTCCTCCGAACCGTCCAGCTGGCACATAAGTGTCACGAAAGGATCCGAGTAGACCGAGGCTTCAACATCGAGGTAGAACATGAATTCGAAGTCCCGTCCTGAGATGGGGCGCGATTCGATCTTGGTAAGGTTCAGGCCCAGGGAGGAGAACTTCGCGAGGGTATTGGCCAGAGAACCCGGTGTGTGCCCGAGGCTGATCATCATGGAGGCCCGGTCTGCTCCCGGATAGATCTCGAGGTCCTTGCTGATGCAGATGAATCTGGTGTAATTGTGATCCGTATTCTGGACGGAATCGTTTATTATCGCGAGGTTATATAAAGCAGCGCAGTCGGGGGAGGAGATGGCTGCCAGATCACTCCTTCCGGATTCTGCCACCATCCTGGCGGCTA
>JAFZWN010000114.1 GCA_017617295.1 Clostridiales bacterium
ACGGATATCTTAAACACCTGGATATTCAACGAGGAAAGAGCACCCGAGGACATAGGCTGGTTCGACATGGGCGATGACGGATTCTATATCATCTATATGGAGGGAATCTCCGACCGTCCCGAATGGTATGACAGAGTCAACAGCTTCATCAGGATGAACAACTATCAGGCCTTCATAAACGAGATGCAGTCCGAGTACGAATACCGCTTCATCCAGGCCGGTGTCGACGCGATCCAGGATGTGCCGTAAGTAACTTTATAAAAGTTAACGCTCTCCCCGGATGATCCCATTCGAATCATCCGGGGATTTTTGTTTGTACTGCTTGGCAGTCGTACCACTATATGCAGGATTAACCCGGCATTGAACCCAGATTCTTCGGTTCAGAGCCGGAATTGGGTTATTATTCCCGGAGATCAACCCGGATTCCAGTTCAGAGGCAAAAAACCGGATCATACCTGGCAATAATAAAGCCCTCATCCGAGGGCTTGATTTATCAGCTTTGGGAAAGTGCCTGTTTCAGCGCTTTGCTGAACTGGTCGGCACAGGAAGTGCCCCTGCCGTTACAGTCGTTGCCCTCCAGAAGATCGGCGATCTCTGAGGCATCCTTGCCTTCCACGAGCAGACCGATCGCCTTCAGGTTGCCGTTACAACCTCCGGTGAACTTAACGTTGGAAACGACATTGTCTTCGATATCAAAATCGATCTTCGTGGAGCAAACTCCTCTGGGTGAAAATGTATAATGCATGATCATTCATCCTTATTTTGCGGCGCTCGCCTTGATCGCAGGCTTAAACGAGCGAGTCGACTTCTTCGCCCCTTCCGAAGCCTCTTTCTTGGCCTGCTTAAGGAGCTCGTCATATTTGTTGCACAGATAATCGGCGATCAGGGGAGCGCTCTTTCCGATATTGGCCCATGCCTCCGCTCTTGCCTTATCTCTTCCTTTGGCGAGAGCCTCAGAGTCTCCGCCCGACAGACATTCGTCTATGACAGCTTTGATCTGCGAAGCATTCTCCGCCTTGAGTTCTCTTCCGATGGAAGGGAGCGTACGGAATACCCAGGGGGTCTCATCCAGCCAGCTGCAATCATACTGGTCGGGATTGAATTCGGTATCGACATAGATGACCGGCTTATCATATATGAGAGAAAAGTCAAAGACCACACCCGAGAAATCCGAGATAAGGATATCGGCCTTCTTAAGGATATCGAAATTATCAGTGTCGCGGTTCCAGGATACCTTCTCACCATCCTTGTATTTTTCCTGCAATGAATCCATAAGAGCTTTATCTGCTGTAAAAGACTGGGGGTGCGGTCTTATAACGATCTCGTATCCCGTGTCTATGAGCCTGTCAATGAACTCGCTTCCGAACCTGTTCAGAAGACTGCTTCCGCCCCATGTCGGTGCAAGGAGTACGACGGGCTTATCGTTCTTCGGAGAATCCGAAGAGTCCTTAAACCTTTGAAGCATCGTATCCATATACGGAATACCCAGCGGGAGGACCTCTTTTTGAGGGATACCTCTTACCGCCTCGATATCCCTTACCTGCTTCATCTGGTACTCTCCGCCCGTTATAACGGCATCGTAGAAATCGAGACCGAACATCTTATATATCGAGAGGTCCGTAGCCATGTGAACGATATGGACATAGTATTTTACGAACTTGGAGCGTTTCCACTGGAAGACGTCGAGGCTCGGCGTTGTGGAGAATACCATAGTGGCGCGGAGCATGTTCATACGGGAGATCGCCTTGTTGCCCTCACCGATAAACTCAGTCTTAACAAACTCGTATTTCTCGTCCAGAGCGGGATCGTCAGGGGATGCGGTCCAGTAATATATCGTCTTCTTTCTCTTCTCCATCTCATCGCACACAGGCTTAAAGACATTCCAGTATCTCTTGTGATCCGAAAAGATCACGATGGGAAGAGTATTTTTATCCGTCTCGGCAGACTTCTTTCCGCCGCTGGCTATGAACTTAAGCTTGATGATAAGAGTCCTCGCCAGAAAAACTACGACACCGAATACGCCGATGATTATCGAGAACAGCATACTGCCCGTGCCGGGATCGATATAAAGATACATAGAAGCCCCCTTCTGATTTATCAAGGTATTATAACATGTTTTTCTCTTCAAAACATAATCGGGTATTTACAAAAGCAAATGCGAAGAATTATAATGTCTGCCATGAGAAACATTTCTTTTGCAAACTTTGATCTCTTTTTTGGCTTCGTATTTTTCGGAAAGAAGACGAGGTAGTTCTCACTGTTTGCAATCGGATCAGTATTAACGGATCATAAGGCTTCGCAGTGAGAACACTGCGGGGCCTTTTTTGATGAAAGGAGCGGAATATGAGTAAAGCGGAAAAAAGGACGGTCGGTCAGATCGACAGACAGATGAAGGAACTCATGGAGGAACGTATGAGACTTCTGGCGGAGGAATCTTCAGGCAAGACTGATGAGGAATCCACAAAGGATCTTCTCTCGAGAAAGAAGTACGAAAGAGAACTGATCTACGGGATCAAGGCGGATGATACCGCCATGGAGAACTGTGAGAGGACATTCTTCCGTACGGTCTTCAATATATCCGATACTTATGCCGGCGGTTCAAAGCCTGCGGCTTCGGATATCAGGGACCGGATCGGGAAGGCTCTCGAGAGCACCCCGAAGTTGTTCCCGCAGAACGCTCTGGTAGCCTGTCAGGGTATAGAGGGCGCATACTCGCAGCTGGCATGCGACAAAATGTTCAAGGCATGCGATATCATGTATTTCAGGACTTTCGACGGAGTGTTCTCGGCTGTCGAGAACGGACTATGCAGATACGGCATCCTCCCTATCGAGAACAGTTCCTACGGTTCCGTAACACAGGTCTACGACCTCATGAAGACACACAGCTTCCATATCGTAAGAACGATAAAGTATCAGATCACTCACAGGCTGCTTGCAAAGCCGGGTACAAAGATATCGGATATAAAGGAGATAGTCTCCCATGAACAGGCCATCGGGCAGTGTTCGAAGTTTCTTAAGGAGAATAAGGATATCAGGGTAACTGTCGTTGCCAATACAGCCGTAGCCGCCAGGATGG
>JAFZWN010000115.1 GCA_017617295.1 Clostridiales bacterium
AAGAGCTCCTGATATAAAGGGTCCTCGGGATCGACTTGCGAAAGAGCCTCGGATGCCGTCTCGTATATGGAGTTGGCTTCTTCAAGCGTCGTTCTGTACTGTTCCTGGAGAGCCAGGGCTTCATCAAGCGACTCACGGGCACTGTTAACAGAAGCGTTGGCATTGTCGAGAGCCGTATTCTGGGCTTCCTGAAGTCCCGAGAGTCCTTCGCTTATCTGTCCGAGCTGTCCCGACAGCTGTGATACCCCGCCCCTGATATCAGAGGCGACATTTCCCGCGCGGCCGTTTAACTGGGAGAACAATGCTCCCGACAGCGTGCTTCCGAATGATGACTGCTGAGATTCCAGGAGTTCGGAAGCCTCATCGAGCTGCGCCCTTGCCTCGTCGAGCGCATCCTGCGCATCAGAGAGAGCCTCGTCTGTTCTTCTGAGTATCTCCTCGTTCAGCGAAGCGATCTTGTCTCCGTTTAATACCACCTGTACGGTCTTTTTGACCAGACCTACGGTTGTTACGCTCGCCACACCGTCCTGTCTTGATATATAGGGAATGACATCGTAATTGACGAAGTCGGTGAGTTCATATATGTCGTAATCCTCGCGTTCGACCGCCACATACATGGTCGCGAACATGTCGAGGCTTATCTCCATGATGTTCGGAGTCATCGTGCCTTCGGGCAGACTGCTCTCTATCTGGTTAACGGCACTCGATACCCTGACCATGGCCGAGTTCATGTCGGTGCCGTCCTCGAATTCGAGCTGGACCATCGAATAGTTCTCGGAACTCGTGGAGCTTATGTTGGCAACACCGTTTATCGTGCCGAGGGCATTCTCCATCGGCTTACTGATCTGCTCCTCGATCTTCTCGGGGCTGCCGCCCGGATATGCCGTTATGACGATGAGGTAGGGAAGGGATATCTCGGGGAGAAGATCCATTGTAAGCTTGGAAAGAGACACACCGCCCAGAGCAATGATCATTATCACTGCTACCAGAATGGTGAACGGTTTTTTAACGCTTAATCTCTCCATGTCCCCTCCGCATATTATCTGTCCGAGCCCAGGCAACGAACATTCTATATGCGAAAGGGGAACAATTCAAGCAACAAACGATTATATTTATATAAATTTACTATTAACAGCCCGTTTTAGTATGTGTTCGTATAGCTGTCGTAATCATCGGGAGAACCTGTGTAAGTAGGTCTGCTGTCATAGTCCATAGCATCGGAGATCTCATTAGCTCTCTTAACAAAGATAACTCCGACTACGATCAGGACGATACCTATTGCAAGTGAGACCACCAGGGTACCGTTTGTTATGGTCAGATACTGGTTTACCACAGAGGTAATGAGTTCCTTGACCGCCTTCTCGTTATGGGCATCGAGTTCACTTATGATAGATGCCAGGATCGCGGATACTCCGAGCGAAATAAAGAGCGCCAGTCCTTCGGAGATCGTGATCGAGATCCCGAGTGCTCTTACCACTCTGAACTTGTTCTTGTGGAACGGTATACAGAGGGCAAACATTCCGAAAGATATAACGAGCATTACTATCGCGGGGACAGTAAGAGTCGCGGATGTCTTTTTGAAGGTCTTGTTGAGATCTGCTTCTTTCATGGCATCGTTAATGCTTTCGAGTCCATCGGAGCTGACCTGAAGAAGCTGTTCCCTGTACTCCTCGACTTCGGCGGGAACCGCATGCGATGTGAGCTCGGGAGTATTGAGATACTCGTCAAAGAAATCGTTCCATGCGTCGGTCTCGATCTCGTCATCGCCGTTTTCGAGGAGATCGTAGAACTCGTCGAGCATCAGATCGACCATGTCCGCCTTCATGTTCTCCTCATCGATATAAGGAGCGATATCCGAAGGCAGATCATCAAGCGAATCTATAAGGAGCTCTCTGATGTTGGCCCGGTCGAGAGCCTTGACCCAGAATTTTGGACTGAATATCGTAAAGCTTGTCAGGAGCATAAATGTAGCTGCTCCTATAAGAAGTGTCGCGATAACGGCCGAAATAATGCGGAATGCGGTTGCGCCTCCTGATTCTTTCATAATATATCCCCCTGTTCCATGTGATCTGTGCCATATCCATGACACATCGGGTATTATTATACCATTATCATGAGAATTTTATCATATATAGCACCCGTTATACTTTAGTGGAATAAAGAAAGAACCACCGGAAAAATCAGCCAAAAGTATGTGTACCTCGTAAAAAAAATAAGATAGAATACGGTATAAGCAAGATCAAAGACTATTCGATCGTGATTTTGGAGGGTTATTTATGGATATCAGGCAGTTAAGATATGCGTCGTCCAAGACCAAGGCGATCGTGATCGGCACCGGTGCCCTTATCGTTATAGGCATCATCCTGGCGATCATATTGACCAGAGGATATTATGCCAAGACCATGAGGCTTTTACGAGTCGAGGGCATTGTTAAGCTCGAGGACAGTAACGGTCAGGAGAAGTCGCTCGTGGAGAACATGAGATTCCAGAGCGGCCAGGCAGTCAGCACATCATACGCGAGCCTGTGTTCGATCGGACTTGACGATACCAAGATCATCACGCTTCAGGAGAACAGCCGTGCGGAATTCGTAAAAGCGAGAAAGATGCTCGAATTAAGGCTTACCGAAGGAGGAGTCTTTTTCGATGTCCAGAAGCCCCTTGAAGATGACGAGACATTTGATATCAGGACCTCCACCATGATCGTCGGTATCAGAGGTACTTCGGGTTATGTCTTTATCGATGAGGAAGGCAACGAGGGACTGTTCATAAGTGACGGTCATGTTCATATCATAGGAACCAACCCCGTTACGGGCGAGACCAAGGAGATCGACGTATACGCCGGACAGCGGGTACGGGTATATCTCTATAACGACAGGGAAGTCGATTCGATCATGTTCGTTCTCGAGGAGATCGACGAATACGATATCCCTCCCATGCCTCTGCGCGTATTCAGCGAGGAAGGCGATCTGCTCGCCAAGGTCTGCAGACAGACCGGATGGGACGGCGGACTCATAATCCAGCTTGCAAACGGTGAGGTGGAGCCACCGGAGGAGACAGAACCTTCGGATGAGACAACTCCTTCTCCGACTCCGACGTCCACGGCTACGCCTACTCCCACGAGAAGACCGACAGCCACTCCGACGTCAACGGCCACGCCTACTCCGACGAGAAGACCTACCAATGCCCCGACGAGAAGACCGGAGAACACACCTTCTCCCACTCCGTCACCGGAGCCTACCGAAGTTCCTACCATAACTCCCGTACCGTCGGATTCTCCGACTCCTACGCCGAGACCTTCTTCGACTCCGACCCCGACGCCGAGACCTACCGCTACGCCGACAGCTACGGCTACGCCTACACCTACCGTAGAACCGTCTCCCGTCATAACGACGACGCCTTCATCAGAGTCGTCTGAATCGTCGGAATCTTCCGAGTCGTCTGAATCGTCAGAATCTTCCGAATCTTCCGAAAGCTCGGAGGAGACGCATGAATCCTACGAATCGTTCGCATCGGAAACAGAAGGAAACTTCTGATATCTGAACACCGGCAACATCCTTTCGGAGAATTATTAAAGACTTCAAAAGATGAAAACTGACAGACTTCACTTTTTCATTTATTCGCTCCTGGGAGCCCTGATCGTAACAGCGATCGCGGGCCTGGGAGCGTTGAAGCGTCCGGATAAATGGCTCCAGGACGTCCTGTATCAGAGCGAGGGCGTGTCAATGGGCGACATCGTCATCATAGGTATCGATGAAAAGGCCCTCGGAGGAGGAGCTCTGGGTCCGTATAACACCTGGGACCGTAATATCATGGCAGAAGTGCTCGAGGTCCTCGGATCCGATCCGGAAAAGCGTCCCGCCGTTGTCGCGATCGATACCCTTTATTCCGGCCATACCACGGAAGAGGCTGACAGAAGACTTGCAGAGGCCTGCAGGGACCTGAATGTCGTTACTGCCACGGCGGCTTCTTTCGGCAGGAAGAATATCGTCGTCGACGGTCAGATAACGATGGATAATTTCGCGATCCTTTCTTATGAGGAACCTTACGGAGAGCTTAAGGCCGTTACTACACAGGGACATATCAATTCCATGGAGGATATCGACGGAATCATGCGTCATGCACTCCTCTATGTCGAGCCCGGAGACGGTCAGAGAGTCTATTCGATGGCCTATCAGGTGGCGCGTATCTATATGGAACAATACGGTCAGACTCCCGAATATCCCGAAGTCAACGCCAGAGGATTCTTTTATGTTCCCTTTACGGCGCGTCCCGAGACTTACTATGAGGGCGTGTCTGTCCTTGATATCTTATACAGCGGGGGCTACTTCGATCCCGGCGAGGACGGTTCTGCCGTCGATAACGATGAGGACTGGTCGGTCGGCGATCCGCCCGTGTATATCGATCCTGATTACTATGCCGGCAAGATAGTCCTTATCGGACCTTATGCCTCGGGTCTGCAGGATGCGTATTTTACCCCGATCGACAGGGGCAATCAGATGTTCGGAGTGGAATTTCAGGCCAATGTCATACAGAGCCTGATCGAAGGAGTCTATCTGAAGGAAGCTCCGTCAGCTCCGCAGCTTGTCGTGATGTTCCTTGTCTGCTTTGCCGCACTGTATCTGTTCTTCGACCGCAAGGTACTGTCGTCGTTTATCATCTGCATCGTCATGATCGGACTGTCCATCGGAGCTGTCCTGGTATTCCGGGAATTCGGGATAGTCATCCATCCTCTGTGGATACCTTCGGGCATCCTGATACTCTACGTAGTATCTGTGGCTGCGCACTATTTCAAGGCCGCACAGGACAGGGCACAGGTAACGAGGACTTTCGAGCGTTATGTGGCTCCCGAGATCGTAAGGGAGATCATGAAGGAAGGTATGGACAATCTCTCTCTCGGCGGCAAGACCTGCGATATCGCGGTACTGTTCGTCGATGTAAGAGGCTTCACGACGATGTCCGAGAGGCTCTCGCCCGAGGAAGTCGTATTTATCCTTAACCGTTATCTTACGATGACGAGTTCCTGTGTCGAGAAGAACTCGGGAACTCTCGATAAGTTCGTCGGTGATGCGACGATGGCTTTCTGGGGAGCGCCGCTCCCTCAGGAGGATGCGGTATATCTGGCATGCCGTACCGCTCTCGATATCGTTGCCGGAGCAGCTGAAGTCTCCAGACAGCTCAAAGAGGAGATCGGAGAGGAGCTCCGCGTCGGAGTCGGCGTTCATTACGGACCTGCCGTTGTCGGCAACATGGGTTCAGAGAAGCACATGGACTATACGGCGATCGGTGATACTGTCAATACATCGGCGAGACTCGAGGCCAATGCCCCGGGCGGAACCGTATATATCAGTCGTAAAGTGGCGGACGAGCTCGGGGGAAGAGCCACGTACGAATCACTGGGCGACAGCGTAAAACTCAAAGGAAAGGCTGACGGGTTTGAAGTCTTGAAGCTTCTGACCCTTAAGGAAAAGGACGATGCTTGAATTTCTGGGGAGAGGCTCGGCATTCAGTGACGAACACAACAGCGCATTTTTCATGGACGGCAGGCATATGGTCGCCATCGACTGTTCCATGTCATCTTTTATCAAGCTCAAGAAGCTCCCGGCGGGCTTTTGCGACAGCATAACCATACTTGTGACCCATACTCACAGCGATCACGTGAGCGGTATCGCCATGCTGATCGATTACGAGTTCTTCGATAATAAGATACCAGTGACGGTCGTAGCGCCTTCGGCAGAAGTAGCTTCGGATCTGAGGTTCTATATCGAGAATCTCGACGGGTGCGATCCTTCCTGGTACAGGATGGAAGTCGCGGGAGAACGGGATTATCCCTGGCTTATCAAGACTGTCCCTACATCCCATACCGAGCAGCTCGAGGGCAAGTGCTTCGGTTATGTCCTGAAGGTGGAAGGTAAGACCGTGGTCTACACGGGCGACACCAATACCATCGAGCCATTCAGGCCTTATATCACCGATGATTCGGTTCTGTATATGGAAGTCTCCGCAAATAAGACTCCCGTGCACCTTTATGTATATGATATGATTAACTTTATAGAGGAAGTAACCGCTAAGGGAGTCAAGGTATTCCTGATGCATATGGATAACGAGCAGGCAATCTGGGAAGCGACTGCGGGGACCGGTGCATCCATGGCTCCGCTTTCATCGATCGGGGAGGACAGGAAAATGGCAGAAAACAGCGAGAAGATCAATTCGGCGATCTTTGACATAAGCGATAAGCTCTACAAGGAGATGTGCGCCAATCCCGGCAACGATCACGCCAAGCTCTTTACATATCTTACCGAGCTCGGCAAGGTCATAGGATGCTCCGACCGTGCGAGCTTCTGGAAATGGGATAAGAGAAAGCATCAGCTCTGGACCACCTCGGCTACGGGCGTCGACAAGATAACCATTCCCGAGACAACGGGACTTGTCGGCAAGGCTCTTGCTACCGGTAAGGTGCTCATAACGAACGACCCTTATACCGATCCCGATTTCAATAAGGAAGTCGACAAGAAGACGGGATATGTTACCAAGTCTATCCTCGTTCTTCCGGTAGCAGACGTGAACGGAGAATTCATCGGAGCCTTCCAGCTCATCAATAAGGAAGGTGATTCCGGATTCGACGAAGAGGATGCCAGGAAGCTGTCGCTCGCGGCTCTTATCTGCGGAATAGCTCTCGAGTCCGAGACATTCCTCGAGGAGTCCCACCACGACAGGCTTACAAATCTTAAGAACAGGATGGCTTTCTATAACGATTTTGCGAAGAAGTACAACAAGTACCTTGTTCCTGATCCCAAGAGCCCCCTTTCGATGTTCATCTGCGACATCGACAAGTTTAAGAGAGTTAACGATACGTACGGTCATAATGCCGGAGACGATGTCCTCGTTTTTGCTTCGCATCTTATCGAGGAACTCGGAGGTCCCAAGAATTCCGCATACAGATGGGGCGGTGAGGAGTTTATCCTTCTTATGCCCGACTGCGATCTTAATGCGGCAGTCGCCAAGGCCGAGGAGATAAGAAAGAAGCTCGAGGCTTCCACGATCGAAGCGGACGGAAATCTTATCAACGTTACGATGAGCTTCGGCTGTCACACATTCGAATACGGAAAGACGATCGAGGAGAATGTCAGCGCCGCCGATACCCATCTATATACCGCCAAGGAGACCGGCAGGAACAAGGTCGTCTGGGAATAAGGACCGCGCCTGAGATTTTTACGCTTTTTATCTGACATTATATCCGCCTGAACCTGTGAAAAAGGTATATAATGTCTCTTGATATGAGCAAGTTCCGACAACAACACATGTCCATAATGTGGCACGAACTGTCCGGCAGGGACAGTGATTCGCCGAGCGTTTCTTCGCTTCTGGAGGAGAAGGCGGGACTGGTTGGAAGAGTCGGGCTAATGCTTCTCGAAGCCGGTGCCGGCGCGTTCCGCGTAAGGGCCGCGATGAATAAACTGTCACGTGCCCTGGGCATCACCTGTACCGCCGATATCGGCATCAAATCCATCGAATATACCTGTATCGAAGGGACTTCTTCCGTTACCAATGCGCTCTCCAACAGGAGCACCGGCGTCAACACCTACAGGCTTCACTGGCTGGAAATCTTCTGCGACGGGTTTTCCGAGCGGGTGAAGAGATATTCGGTCGACGATTTTCACAGGATGCTCGATACGATAGGGAAGAGCGGCAGCAATTACCGTCTCTGGCAGCTGTGTCTTGCTGCAGGGATAGCATGCGGGGCATTTGCCTTTCTTCTGGGAGCCGGTCCCGTCGAGATGGGATGCGCCCTGATCGCCGCGGCGGCAGGATTTCTGATACGTAAGATCCTTCTTACGCGCCATATCACTTTGTTTGCCAACACCGGCGCGGCTGTCCTGACATCGTGTTTTGTCTATATACTTCTGGTCAAGCTGTATTCGCTCCTGACCGGCAATCCCATGGATTACCAGGCGGGCTATATCTGTTCGATGCTCTTTGTCATACCGGGATTTCCTCTTATAACCGGAGGGATCGACCTGGCCAAGCTGGATCTGAGATCCGGGCTTGAAAGGATCACATATGCGGTCCTTGTGATCGGAGTGGCGGCGGTGACATGTGCTTTCACAGCATCGATATTTAACTTTGCTCCCAATGAATTCCCTCCTTACGAGATGGCGCTTCCGCTCAGATATATACTCCGTTTTGTTATGAGCTTTACGGGAGTCTACGGATTCTCCATGATATTCAACAGTTCGCAGAAGATGGCAGTCACCGCAGGCGTCATGGGCGCGATCGCCAATTTCTTCCGTCTCCTTCTTACCGACTTCGGAGTCGAGGTCAGTCTTGCCGCTTTCTGCGGAGCTCTTCTGGCGGGTCTTATGGCCTCATCGATCAAGCGTTTTATCGGTTTCCCCAGGGTTACTCTGACTGTCCCTTCGATAGTCATAATGGTTCCCGGTATGTTCATGTATAAAGGCATCTATTTCGTATCCTCGGGAGAATTCTCCGAAGGATGGGTGTGGCTTTGTAAGGCCCTTATAATCGTCGCATCGCTCCCGCTCGGTCTTGTGTTCGCGAGAATACTGACCGATAAGAATTTCAGAAAGAGCACCTGATCTCATGGAAAGGCTCACATCGGCAAGGACACTTATCAAATGGATCTACTGCGGCATCGCGGCGGCGGCGGCCTGTATCGCTCTGATACTCGGTTCGAAGATGTTCTTCGGTCTTCTGTTTTTCATGCTCTCATTTACCGGAGTCACGGGCGCGATACTCTTCGATAAGGGTTCCACAGCACGTAAAGTTTCCGTACTGATCGTTTGGGGATTGTGCCTTGCGGCATGTATCTTATTAAGGACATGGTGGGCGGGACTGATCTTTACCGTTCCTGTCCTCGTTACACCGGTACGTAATCCCTATATCCGTGTTTTCATGGTATTCGGCGGTGCCGTATCGGGATTTGTCCTGTCGGTCTTAAGAGACATGCCGGGCAGAGCCTACATGCTGATCTTCCCCGTGATCCTGATCTTATACTCGGTCATGTTCCTTTTCGGTTGTGCCCTGTCCGATAAGTCGGAAGAGTCTGAGCAGAAGCTCGGAAAAGCCCTTCAGGCCGCATCACTGGACAGCCTTAACGAGAGGCGCCTTCGCGAGGAACTGGCTATGCAGAAGGCTCTGGCCGAGAAGAATGCCAGGCTTGCCGAGCGCGAAAGGATAAGCAGGGATATCCATAATTCCGTCGGACATACTTTGTCTGCCGCATCGGTCACGCTGGATGCCGCCGCTCTTATAATAGATAAGGATACGGCTCTAGCCGCCGACAAGATGGAACAGGCCAACAGCAGGGTCAAGGAAGCCATCGGTTCGATAAGGAGTGCAGTCCGTACTCTTGACGGTGATGATACGATCCTTGTTTCCGACTATGTGGAGTCTCTGAAGAAGAGGATAAGCGAGTTCTCGATGGATACGGATATAAAGGTCCATCATAATCTCGACAACATAAAAGAGGAAGGCAGTATCGACATGGATACCGCAGCATTTTTGAGCGGAGCACTGTCGGAACTTCTCACGAACGGCATGAAGCACGGCAGTGCGGATGTCTTCGTGGTCGTTTTGACTTTGGACAGCAGGCACATATCGCTGAAGGTTCAGGATAACGGCAAAGGCTGGGGCGATATCGCTTATGAGGAGAAGCAGAGACTCTTAAACGAGGGCTTCGGGCTTAGAAAGATCTCGGATCATGTGAAGTCTTCAGGCGGCAATATGAGCATTGACGGAAAAGACGGATTTGATGTTAATATCGATATGATAAGACTGGACGGTACGGAGGAAAAAGATGGCTAAGATATTACTTGTCGACGACGAACCTCTCCTTCTGGAGAGCCTGGAGATAATCCTTTCCGTGTCGGGCGGTCACGAGATAACGGGCAAGGCGGGAAACGGTCTGGAAGCTCTTGAGATGCTGTCGGTAAACGAACCCGATGTGATGCTCCTCGATCTTAACATGCCCAGGATGGGCGGCATCGAACTTATTGGCAAGGTCCGTTCCGAATATCCGGACGTAAAGATGATAGTCCTAACGACTTTCTACGATGAGAAGAACATCTCCCGAGCGATAGCGGGCGGAGCCAAATCTTATCTTCTTAAGGACTCGGGAAAGGATGCGATATTAAATGCCGTCGATCAGGTCATAAGCGGCAGGAGCGTCCTGGACACAAAGGTCATGGATAAGCTGACATCCATGATGGCGGGCACGTCTTCCTCCGCTTCTGATGAAAACGCGTACGAAGGTATAGATCTTACCGACCGCGAGAAGGAGATATGCCGTCTGATAGCCGAAGGATGCACCAATTCCCAGATCGCCTCGATCCTCTTTATCTCCGAAGGTACGGTCAAGAACTATATGTCTTCGATATACGACAAGTTCGATATCCATGACAGGGCAAAACTCGCACTGAAGCTGAAGGACATGACCGGAGTCATATAGAAGTTTATTACCGCAGTCACTGTTTAATATCTGATCCGTTTCATAAAATGATGCCATAAGAAAGAAACGGAGAGATATGAACATGAAGAAAAGATACCTTATCATCCTGATAACATCATGGGCCCTTCTTATCGGGCTCATTCCTATGAACCTGTATATCGTCTCCATGCCGGATATCGTTATTTGGGCAGCGGTCCTGACCGTCCTGATACTGACGGTCCTGTTCATCGTAAGATCCGGAGCGAAGAAGGCTGGAAAGGCTGTGATACCGGTATTATCGGTACTTCTTTCGGCATCGGTCGTTCTCGGAGGCGTCGTGTGTAATCCCTACTGGAATTCGACTTTCCTTCACAGTGACAGCGTCCCTTACTCACTTCCTTACGACACTGTTTTGACAAGGAAACAGGCGCAGGAAGACCTTGCTTATGCCATGCGTTATCTCAGTAAGCTCCATCCGGCATGCTACGGGGGACTTCCCGATGATGTGGAGAAGAGATATAACGAAGTCAAGGCCGAGATAGATTCTTCCGACGGCATTACCGTAAATGAGCTTTATATAAAGATCGAGACGATCTTTGCCCTCCTGCACGACGGTCACACCATGGCTGCTGCCAGATATGCCGACGCCAGATTTCTTAAGCACTGGTATTCATGGGATACGGCGGGTTATGCTCTCAAAGCCGTAAACGGACAGACCGTTGATGAACTTCTCGACAGCCTTGCTCCTTATGTGAGCTTCGATCAGGGCTGCACAAGCGGCGAACGGGTGTCGCTTCAAAACGATCTTCTCTGCCGTGAGTATATGTATGCGATGGGCTTTAACATAGAAGACGGGATCACTTATACTTTCGAGAATGAGGAAGGCGACATAGAGGAAGCCACCTATTACGATGATGATTATGTGACGCTTCAGCAGTATTACGAATATAATGGTATCGATAGAGGAACATCGGATGATGAGACTTTCGTAAGCTATGAGATAGATGAGGAAAGGAGCCTTGCCATCCTCACCCTCAACGAATGCATCATCAATGATACATACAGGGACACGGTAAGAGCGATGTTTACCGAGGTGCGCGATCTGGGGATACGTAACGTGGCGGTCGACGTGCGTAACAACAGCGGCGGCAACGACGGAGTCGTAAGCGAGTTCTTCAGATATCTCGATATCGATTCCTATAAGATGGTCACCTGTGATCACAGGCTCGGCTTCCTCATGTTCCCGGAAGGTCCCGCCGAAGTCACCAATGACAGATATACCGATCTGACGTTCACGGGAGATCTCTATATCCTTACGACCCCTATCACGTTCAGTTCGGCCATGATCTTTGCCCAGTATGTAAAGGACAATGATCTCGGGACGATAATCGGCCAGGCTCCCGGCAACGATCCGAACGGATACGGTGACGTGGCATTCTTCAGCCTTCCCAATTCGGGTATCTTTATGCAGATCTCCACCAAGAAGTGGTACAGGGCTGACAGGGACTGCACGGACCTGCTGGTCGAGCCCGATATCGAACGTAATGTCAGGCTCTATACCGATGCGATGGATGCGCTTTATGAAGCTATAGAGGATCAGTAATGAAAGAGAAAAGAACAAAACTGTCGCCGATACCTTATCTTAAGAACAACAAGGCGAGAACATCGGTGCTCGTGATAAGCCTTGCATTGTTCATCTTTATGACGTATGTCCTGGGGTATCTCCTGGGTGCGATCACAGAGCCTTTCAATATGGTCATTTTGGGGCGTTTTGACCGCATGACCCTGGCTACGGATGAGATCGATGTCGGGGATTATGAGACGGCCGAGGAGTGGGATGCTCTCATAAAGCCTCTGATGGAACAGCAAAGAGACGGATACAGGGAGGTCTTGTCGAACGACAATGTCTTTGTCGTCAAGCTGGGTTTTATCAAGATACGGTCCATTATGGGCGAAGCGTCCACCATGTTATTCCTTTTCGAAAATACGAATGATATGGAAGCATATGCGGACTTTTTCGATGCGAAGCTCGTATCCGGAAGGATGCCGCAGAAAGCGGGTGAGATAGTAGTGGACCGTCTGTGTTTGGCAAACAACGGTGACGGGATCAATGACGGTCTCGGCGATTCCTATACCATCGTCGGGGAAGTGGATACATCCTCCTATATGGCGTTCGGTTTTCCGGTAGATGCGGAAAACAACTATTACGAGATGATACTTCATGAAGAAGGGGAGGATGTCGTCTCCAAGCTTCAAGCTGCAGGTTACAGTGTTGACTATTATCAGAATCTTTCTTTCCGGCAGAATCTGTACGACAACGAGCTCGGATCTCTCGACGGGATCAAGACGCTCGTCTCCTCTGTCGCTGCCGTGCTCCTGGGGATATGTCTTACGGTGATCCTGTCGCTTCATATAAGAGACCGTCATGAGGAATGGTGTCTTATGAATTCGATCGGTTTCTCCGTGGGTGAGATATATTCCATGGCCCTGCGGGAACTGCTGATATGTTTCGGAGGGGCGTTTATCCTGGGAATAGCAGCTTCGCTTCTGGGCGTGTTCCTTTTAAAGATATTCATGATCGATCCTCAGGGGCTGGTCGTAAGGGTGATAAGGCCGGAGGATATGCTCTTTGCGGCGGTGCTCCTGTGCGGGTTAACGGGTATCTGCCAGATACCGATTTTTATCCAGATGAGAACGATAACAACAGTCGATGAGATAGAGTAAGAGGAGTTGATTATCCATGTTTGAACTAAAAGACGCGACAATGATCTACGATATAGACAAGGAGGAAAAAGTCTATGCCATGAAAGGTATAGATCTGGTCCTCCCCGATAAGGGCCTCGTCGGAGTGATCGGGCCTTCGGGCTCCGGCAAATCCACCATGATGTATGTGCTGTCCACGCTGAAAAAGCTGACCGGAGGAGATGTCACTTATAACGGTGAATCCCTTAATTCGATATCGGAAAAGAGATGCCAGGAACTCAGGCGCTCGGAGTTTGGTTTTGTCTTTCAGAGACACTATCTGATCCCTTATATGTCCGCTCTTGATAACGCGGTCCTGGCTTCCCTCGATCCCGTTTCCAAAGCCAGATCCAAAGCAGAAGCGATTTTTGACGATATAGGCATCAAAAAGAGCGAACTGTCAAAGATACCGGCCAAACTCTCAGGCGGCCAGCGTCAGCGAGTCGCCATCGCCAGAGCCATGATGAACGATCCGCGCGTGCTTTTCGCTGACGAACCTACGGCATCGCTCGACCATGAGAATGCCTACATGGTGATGGACTGCCTTAAGGAATATTCCAAAGACCGTCTCGTCATAGTCATAACTCACGACCACAGCATAATCAAGGACGCAGACATGATAGTCGAGATGTGGGACGGAACGGTTTCCGGTATCAGGAAGAACGGAGGCGAAGAATGAAACCCTTTTCGGCCTTTTCATACATAAGGAACAACAAGGGCAGATCCTTTGCTCTTATCCTTGTCATGGCATGCATTACTGTCTGTTTTCTCGCGGGTATGTATGTGGAACATCCGGGCGCCGTTTTTGCTCAGACACTTGACCTGCCGTCTGACTATGTCATCGTTATGCCCGAAAGCTACCTGCGTGAAGTCAACGACGAGACACGCGACCTGTTCGCCAATATTGACTCCTATCTGCCTTCCTGCGCAGACACGATAGTTCCGGTCAGTTCGATATATGTATCCTTTAAGACCATGATGGGTTACGATAACGGTCTGGACATGTTCCTGTTCACTTCAGAAGATGACTTTCGCGAGTTTAACAGGGTCGTTGACGGGATCCCTTCCGAAGTCGAGCTGACAGACGGTCAGATAATGCTCTCCCGGACACTCGCGGATAACTGGGGAGTCAAAGTCGGGGACGTCTTGGAGCGGACGGATACATGGACCAATGCAGGGTTCTATTACGGAGCCGTGACGGTTGCCTATATCGAGGATATACCCGGAATGCAGATGTTCGGGATCTGTTCGGGAGCGCCGAATTCAGGCTTTCTTATACTTCGTGGAGAACCTGCGTCAGTCCCCGGGTACGAGACCGGAACCGTAAACGATGCACTGGAAGAATGTGCACGAGCCATTAAAGCCGATTATCCCCACCAGGTTACCTGGACCAACAGTATCCGCCATGCCGTAGTCAAAGACCAGCTTTCCATGATGAACTTGTTCCTCGGAGGCATCACGGTGATACTAGGTATTGTACTGTCAGTCACGACAAACGCGACTTTCGCCGCAGCCTACGAAAAAAGACGTTTCGAATTCTCGATCTACAAGGCCATGGGCTTCGGCTCCCGGGTCAACGGCAAGATTATAAGTGAAGTGCTCGTACTGAATGCCATAGCGCTTACTGTAGGCAGCCTTATCTGTGCCCTGGTCATCTTCACCTATAACTTCCTGATGAAGCCTCACGGGATATACTTTTTCGCCTTCTCTTTTAAGGGCCTTCTTGCGACGCTTATATGCGACCTTATGGTCATCGTCCCCGTGATGATCCTTAATATCTTAAGGATAAGAAAGTACGATGTCACGGTGTGGTAGACCTTGCTTTCCGCAATGCTCACTGTACTAAGATCAGATCTGTTCTTTCACCTCACCTCACGCAGCTGGAACGGTTTCTACTAAAAGTCATTTTTGGGGGTTTTAGTAGAAAAAAGAATCAAGAATATTCTACTAAATCCTGAAATAATATAACTTAGTAGAATATTATCGGTAGGTTTGTATACTAAAAGTTATCTAATATGAAAATAGTAGAAAAATCAGGTCGATTTTGTATACCATTTTCTTGTTTTTCGGGATTTAGTAGATGACCTCCACGTATAATGAGCATATCTGACAGATATGTAAAGGAGGGGGAGAAAATGATCCATCGACTTTTAGCCGATATAAGGACAAGACATGATAATCTGACTGAACTGATCAATCGTGCCGAAAGGAAGATATCCGGGTATCCGGAAGGTACGATCAGGATATACAGAAAGGATGATCACTGTTATTACTATATGCGTCAACCCGGGCAGCAAAGCAACGGTACATTATTGTCGGAGAAGGATATGCCTCTTGTCGCATCATTGATGCAGAGATCATATCTGAAAAAGGTACTGAAAGCCGCTTCCGAGGAAAGCCGGGTGCTCGGTATGCTCCTTGAGAGATATCCCGGGACGACCGTTGAAGACATCTACCCGTCTCTGCCCGAGGAGCGGAAGAAGTTCATAAAGCCCGTTATCCTTCCCGATGACGAATATGTTAAGCAGTGGATGGAAAAGCCATATGTTCCCAAGGAGTTTAAGGAGGGGATACCGGAGTATTATACGCAGAAAGGTGAGAGGGTCAGGTCGAAGTCGGAGCAGCTTATCGCGGATCATCTGGCGGCCAAAGGGATCCCCTATAAATACGAGTGCCCTCTTAAGCTCAAAAAAGGAACGGTCCATCCGGATTTTACGATCCTGAGGGTAAGCGACAGAAAGGAGATCTATCTAGAACATAACGGCATGATGGATAAAGAGGATTATGCCTCGGACAAGATACAGCTGATAAACGACTATTCAAAGAGCGGGCATGTTCTCGGGGACGACCTGTTTATCACACAGGAGACTTCATCGGTCCCTCTCGACGTACGGATGCTCGACAGGCTTATCGAGGGATGTTTCAGGTAGACCTTGCATAAGAAGGGATACTGTGATAGGGTTAAGGAAATATTAGGGAGTAGCTTGTGTTGCGATCAGATCCCCGTTTGATCGGAGCACGACATATATCGTCAATCACGGGCGTATAAGCGCCCCGGGATATGTCTTTCGAAGCGAGACTTTTATTGCATTATCGAAGTGCAACGAAAGTCCGCTTTTTTGTTGCCTTCACATTTGGAACAGTTGCATAAAAGCGACAAGGTTGACGCGTTAGCGGTGGCTAACTATAATACATATGAATGATGATTCATATGTTAGAAAGACATGAGGTATTGAATATGTCAGAGAAAGAGTTACAGGAATTTCTCAATGTATGCAATGTATTCAAGGCGTACGGGGAAGGCGACAGCAGACAGGAGGTCCTCCGGGGAATGGACTTCACTGTGAAGAAGGGCGAGTTCTGCGTCCTTCTGGGACCGTCGGGATCGGGCAAGTCCACACTTCTCAATATCATAGGGGGGATCGACAGTGCGGACGACGGTTACATCTCGATAGCGGGGGACAAGCTCCGCGATATGGATGAGAAAGCCCTCACAAGATACAGGAGAAAGCACCTCGGATATGTTTTTCAGCTTTATAATCTGATACCGAATCTGAACGTAAAGGAAAACATTGAAGTAGGTGCTTATCTGTCTGATGATCCGCTGGACATAGACGAACTCCTGAATACTCTCGGACTCTGGGAGCACAGGTATAAGCTTCCCAATCAGCTTTCGGGCGGACAGCAGCAGAGGACTTCGATAGGAAGAGCGATCGTCAAGAATCCCGATATCCTTCTCTGCGACGAGCCCACGGGAGCTCTCGACTATAACACGTCCAAGGAGATACTTAAGCTCATCGAGGACGTTAACCGTAAATACGGCAATACGGTCATCATGGTAACTCACAATAATGCTATCCAGGATATGGCCGACCATACCATTAAGCTCCGTGACGGAAAGGTTAGAAAGAACATTATCAACGAGCACAGGATAAGTGCTGTGGAGCTTGAATGGTAAGGAGGGGCCGTAAAGATGAGAGATCCAAACAATAAAAGGATATTCCGGGACCTTAAGAAGGACTGGAAAAGATATATCGTGCTGTTTCTTCTGATGTCTTTTATGATCGGAACGGCTTCGGGAATGTTCGTTGCCAACGGCAGCATGATGCAGGCGATCGACGAGTCTTTCGGCAAGTACGATGTCGAGGACGGCAGGTTTGAACTGACCGAAGAAGCCACACCCGAACTCCTTGCGTCATTTCCAGATGACATAGAGATATATGAACTGTTCGCTAAAGAACTTACCGAGGGCGGCGACGATACCGTAACGGTCCGCATATACAAGATGCGGGAGGAAGTGGACCGCACGTGCGTACTGCAGGGACGTCTTCCCGAAAGCGATAACGAGATCGCGATCGACCGTATGCATGCCGATAACCAGTCGATAAAGATAGGCGATGCGCTGGCGGTCGGCGGCCGGGAATTCACAGTCGTAGGATTGATCGCATTGTCAGACTACAGTGCCCTGTTCAAGAAAAACTCGGATGCGATGTTCAATGCTGTCGAATTCGATGTCGCCGTTGTGACTGATGAGGCATGGGAAAACCTGGACGCGAACATCATATATACATATGCTTATACGTTTCGAAACAGCATCGAAGGCGACGCAGCCATCAAGGAACGTACTGACGATCTGATGGAGGAGATCGCGGTGCTCTGCGCGACGGGCGGATATCTGTCCGACAAGGATTCCGCTGAGCAGCTGTCGTCCGATATTGACGAGTGGACTTCATTCCTTGAGCAGATAGAAGAAGAGAGCAACGAACTTCAGGCCAGAGGCGAAGAGCTGGCTGCGCGGAGAGCCGAAGTGGAAGCGCAGGCGGAGCTTATCGCCGCGGGAGATCCGGATGCGCTCCTTGCCGCTTCCGAGCTCGCCGAAGATGCACAGCGGCTGCAGGATGATATCGATGCCCTTGCCGCCAGGGAAGATGAGATCAATGAAGTTATTGAAGACCTTGAGGCTTTGGAGCCTTATGAGGATGACATCAATGAGCTTAAGGATTTTGTACCTTCTTATGCGAGCCAGGCGATCAATTTCGCGAAAGAAGACTTCGGTTCTGACAGTGCCATGATGGGCGTCATGGTATATGTATTTATTGCCGTGCTGGCGTTTGTCTTCGCGATCACAACGGATACTACTATAAAGAACGAGGCGGCCATTATAGGAACGCTGCGCGCTACCGGCTATACCAAAGGGGAGATCATACGCTACTACATGCTTACTCCGGTGATCATAACGGTAATATCAGCCGTGGCGGGCAATATCCTCGGTTACACGATCTTTAAGGATGCCGTGGTCGGAATGTACTACAACTCATACAGCCTGGTCGCTTATGAGACTGTATGGAATGCGAAGGCGTTTATCATCTCGACTGTCGTTCCGCTCATACTCGTGAGCATCATAAACCTGATCATGATCGTGAGGCTGATGCGCCTGTCGCCGCTTCGTTTCCTGCGCCGCGACCTGAGTACCTCCAAGAGGAAAAAGGCAGTCCGCCTTCCGCACTGGGGATTTTTGAGCCGCTTCCGTATCAGGGTATTCTTACAGAACATCGGAGGGTATATCGTCCTGTTCTTCGGTATCGCTTTCGTAATGCTCCTGCTGTCGTTCTCGGTCGGACTTCCCGAAGCTCTTGATATCTATAAGGATGACATGGTAAATAACATGATCGCCCAGAACCAGTATATCCTCAAGGATTATCAGGATAAGGACGGTAATGTCATCACTACTTCCAATAGTTCCGCCGAAGTTTTCTCTCTCGAGACGCTCGTGACGACTGATGGCGTAAGAACAGGTGAAGAGATCACGGTATACGGTGTGGCGGATGACAGCAGATATATCTCTTTTGATACTGAACTCGGTGAGAATGAGGTTATGCTGTCGGCATCATATGCATCCAAGTTCCTGCTTTCTGAAGGCGATACGATCACTTTAAAGGAAAAGCTCTCGGATGAGACTTATACATTCACCGTAAGAGGGGTCTATGACTACTCGGGAGCGATGGCGGTCTTTATGAGAAACGACCGTTTCAATGATCTGTTTGACCGCGAGCCCGGGAGCTTCACCGGATACTTCTGTAATGAGAAGATCACCGATATCGATGCTGACATGATCTATACCGTCATCGCGCGTGAGGATATCCTGGCGCTCTCGACCCAGATAGAGCACTCGATGGGGGATTACATGGATTATGTATCTTTCGCGTGTCTTCTGATCGGCATCATGGTCATCTATCTTCTTACCAAGATAATAATCGAAAAGAACGCCGGATCTATCTCGATGGTCAAGGTCCTGGGCTACGGGAACGGCGAGATCAACAGTATCTATGTCGGGCTTACTACCGTTATGGTATTTATCTTCTCCGTCGCCGCGGCGTTCCTGGGGGTACGTCTCGTAGCTTTGTTGTTCAGGGTCATCATGTACTCCATGACGGGCTGGTTTGAGATCAGGGTAACTTATATGTCGTATATCAAGATCATCCTGATAATGCTCGCCTCTTATGCGGTCGTGGCATTCTTCGACATGAGAAGGATAAAGAAGGTTCCTCTTACGGATGCCCTGAAGAACGTGGAATAAGCCTTCTTGACTTTTGGGTCAAAGATGATATCCTAGACAAGCGCATATAGATGCGCCGGCAGTTCGTTTGTGCCATCCTGCCGTTAAACAAAACCAGGACTTATATGATCTTTTCTGCGTTGCCTTCGATAACGGTACCGCAGTATGAAAATGTCTTTTACGGTCCGCGGTTTTGTAATAAAACGGCGGACCTTTTTTATACGGAGTGATACTATGAACGAGACAACAAAACAGGATCAGATATCCAGGCTCTTTATGTGCATCGGCATCATCTTTGTCGCATGCCTTCTTCTGTCGAACCTTATTGCCGGCAAGATGTGGGCGGTGACGGATTCCATCACGCTTCCCGCGGCTGTGATACTTTTCCCGGTAACCTATATCCTCGGTGACGTTTTTACCGAAGTATACGGTTTTAAGAAGGCGAGATTCGTCATCTGGTCGGGATTCGCGATGAGCTTTTTCGCGGTGCTCATCTACCTCGCGGTAATTGCTCTTCCGCACCCGGGATTCTGGGAGGGACAGAGCGCTTACGAGACGGTTATGGGAACTACGCCCCGCGTGGCCGTCGCGTCCTTTGCAGGATATCTTTTCGGCGAGTTTTCTAACTCGATGGTGCTCTCGAAGCTGAAGGTCGCCACCAAGGGCAAAAAGCTCTGGGTCAGGACTATCCTGTCGACTGTAGTCGGCGAAGGCTTTGACTCCGTCATCTTTATCATGATCTCTTTCTGGGGAACGATGGAGAATTCCGTCGTTCTCAAGATGATCCTCTTCCAGTATCTTTTCAAGGTGTGTTACGAGATCATCTTTACGCCCGTCACCTATGCTGTAGTCAGATGGGTCAAGAAGAAGGAAGGTATCGATACATTCGATTATAATATCAAGTACAATGTCCTGAAGGGGTGATCTTATGAGAGAAAAGGAAGAACTTACGCTTCTGGGAAGCGCCGGAACGGAATATTCTTTTGACTACGATCCGAATGTTCTCGAGACTTTTGAGAACAAGCACCGCAGTAACGATTATTTTGTCAAGTTCAACTGTCCCGAGTTTACGAGCCTGTGCCCAATAACCGGACAGCCCGACTTCGCTACGATAACGATATCCTATGTTCCGGACGTGCGTATGGTCGAGAGCAAGTCTTTAAAGCTCTATCTGTTCTCGTTCCGGAACCACGGGGATTTTCACGAGGACTGCGTGAACATCATCATGAAGGATCTTATAAAGCTCATGGATCCCAAGTATATAGAAGTGTGGGGCAAGTTCCTGCCCAGAGGCGGGATCTCGATAGATCCGTACTGTAATTACGGAAGACCCGGGACCATATGGGAGAAGGTCGCATTTGACAGGCTTACTAGCCATGACATGTATCCCGAAAGAGTCGATAACAGATAAGCTATATCTTTTCTTTGTCATACTTGTGAACGATCCTTTATAACAGGCGGATTTAATTTATACTTTGTTAAAAATCCCCCCGTACCGCTGATGCTATAATCATTTTAGAGGACACGTTCAGGCGCGTTTCTCACCTTGCGGCGGGGAGATCTGTGATGAAGAGCGGAAAGAGATTTACCATTGATAAAAAGATGCATCTTTTCGTGGCTGCTACCGTGCTGTTTGCAGTGGCGTGTGTGTGCGCTCTTGCTTTTCTCATCAACGTTGATCAGATCGACACATACTACAAAAGGCTTACCGTAAACTGTGCCGAGACTTATTCCCATTATGTTGATGCGGATTTCCTGATGAGGCTTCGCGACGTCGTATCGACCGACGAGTATCAGGCTATTCGTGTCCGGGCAGAAGAGGATGATGATGAGGACATCATCATTGAGTACCTGAGAGAGAAAGATCTGTGGGATGGATATGTTACTCAGAGGGAACACATGCGGAAGTTCCAGGACAGCATGCAGGATGTCAGATACATCTATCTGATAGCCTGGGGCGGAGAAGGCGAACACTATGATATGTATCTGATCGACGCCGACGACGTGCCGGTATATGAGACGGGATATTTTGAAGAGCGCGAGAAGGAATTCGATGGAACTGATCCCAATAAGATGACAGATCCGGTCATTAGTAATGGCGACTGGGGATGGCTTTGTTCCGCCTATGCTCCGGTATACGACCGTTACGGACATCTGGTCTGCCACGTCGGATGTGACGTCGGGATGGAAGATGTCATGAGCGACCGTTTTTCCATTCTTGCCTCCATGATAATAAGCTCGCTGATCTGTACGGGATTCGTTCTCGCGGGCGCGATCATCTTCGTTAACAGGAACGTGATCTCTCCTCTGAACGATCTTACCGAGGGGATAAAGAAGTTTTCGCCCGGGGTTGGGAAGAGCTATAAGGAAGCGGGTGTCATAGATCTGGATATAAGGAGCAATGATGAGATCCGTGATATCTATACGGAGATCCGGTCCATGCAGACCAAGATCATCGATTATATTGGTGATATAACGATCATCACGCGTGATAAGGAAAAGGCCGAGAATGATATCAGGGATATGGACAAGGAACTCGGCAAGATCAGTATCGAAGCATACAGGGATTCACTGACCGGGGTCGGCAACAAGACAGCTTATTACAGAAAGGTCGATGAGCTTAATGAGGAGCTTCGGACCGGTCAACCTGATTTTGCGATAGTCATGATGGACATCAACCGTCTGAAGATGATCAATGACGAATACGGACACAGTGCCGGCGACGCATATATCATGGGGTGCTGCCATCTGATCTGCGAGATATTCAAGCATTCGCCGGTCTTCCGTATCGGCGGTGACGAATTTGTCGCGGTCCTTACTGGCGATGACTATATCGAGAGGAATACGAGACTGTCCGAGCTTCGGGAACAGTTTGAAAAGACATATTCCCGGACTGATACCGATCCGTGGCTTCGATATTCCGTATCCTCCGGAATGGCCGAGTGCGGAAGAGGCGACCGTACCGTGGAGAGCGTCTTCAAGCGCGCAGATAAGTGCATGTACGATGATAAGATGCGGTTTAAGGAAAGTAACGGTCTGACTGATACGGCAAGAGACTGAACTCCTCTTTTTACGCTTCTTCTGCTATAATCTTTCTATGCGTAAATACAGTCTGAGTCTTTTATTCTTTTGCATTGCCCTTTTTACGGGACTTGCGATCTATTATTCTCCCGTATCGGAGAGCTTCGGATCGCTCATTATCTGTATGTGCCTTTTCTTCCCGGCCGTTTCATTAACGATCTTTTTCGAGGCGTTCGCGATCTTTCTCGATTCCTATAAGGTCATCGAGACAGTCGGGCTTGTCCTGGTCGTTATCGGAACGCTTCTTACGGCCGGTTCCTGGACCATGGCGCTCCTTCTCGGCTTTAACGGAGACCGCACCTATGCCGCGCCTATGATCATCGTAAATACCGTTGTTATGATCCTGATGATCATTAGGGTCTACCTGAATTACTCGAAGAAGACGAAGGACCTGAAGATCTGATTACGGCTTGACAGATGCCGTATGCTTCAAGTATCATCTCTTAAAAATCGAAAGGGATAAACATGAATCTGTTTGTAACCGTAACCGCAAAGATCACTTCCGTTCCCGTGGATCCCACCACAGGTTCAGTGACTATTTGCGGAAAGATAAGTTACGAATAAGCCTTTTTGAAGATAATCATCTCAGGATATCGACAGACCGCTTATCTTTCCCAGGATAAGCGGTCTGTTTTATTTTCAGGATTATATCAGGAGGAAATGATAATGGAATACTCTTTTGAAAACGAAGAATACAGGAAGATGTACAGGCATTCGTGCGCACACATAATGGCGCAGGCAGTTAAGAGGCTGTACCCGGAAGTCAAGCTCGCGATAGGACCCGCGATCGAGAACGGATTTTATTATGATATCGATGCCCCTTTCGCGTTTAATCCCGAGATGCTCGATAAGATAGAAGAAGAGATGAGGGCGATCTGCAGGGAGAAGCTCCCGATAGTCAGATCGGAACTTTCTCGCGATGAAGCGTTGGAGCTCATGAAGGATGAATCGTATAAGATAGAACTGATAAACGATCTGCCCGATGACGCGGTGATATCTTTTTACAGGCAGGGCGAGTTCATCGATCTGTGCGCAGGACCGCATCTCGATTCTACGGGAAGGGTCAAAGGCAATGCGATCAGGCTGCTGTCGTGCGCATCAGCATACTGGAGGGGAGATCCGGACAGAAAGTCTCTTCAGAGGATATACGGAACGGCCTTTCCCAAAAAGGAGGAGCTCGAGAGGTATCTTCTGAGGCTCGAAGAAGCTAAACGGAGGGATCACCGTAAGCTTGGAAAGGATCTCGGATTGTTCCTTCTTATGGATGAAGGTCCGGGCTTCCCGTTCTTTCTTCCCAAAGGCATGATCCTTAAGAATACGCTCATAGACTACTGGAGATCCGTCCACAAGAGATACGGCTATCAGGAGATCTCGACGCCCATGATGCTCCGGAGGGATCTGTGGGAGAGATCAGGACACTGGCAGCACTATAAGGAAAATATGTATACGTCCGTGATAGACGGGACGGACTTCGCGATCAAGCCGATGAACTGTCCCGGAGGCATGCTCGTTTACAGATCAGTTCAGCATTCCTATAAGGATCTGCCGCTTAGGGTCGGCGAGCTCGGACTGGTGCACAGGCACGAACTCTCGGGTACGCTTCACGGATTGTTCAGGGTCAGATGCTTTACGCAGGATGATGCCCACATCTTCATGACGTGGGAGCAGATGAGAGACGAGATCAAGAATGTGATAAGGCTTTTCGACGAGGTCTATTCCGTCTTCGGATTGTCCTATCAGATCGAAGTCTCGACGATGCCCGAGGATCACATGGGTGAAGTCGAAGTCTGGGATTATGCCACGGATACGCTCAAGGCAGCGTGCGAGGATATGGGGAAGTCATATGTGATCAATGAAGGCGACGGTGCTTTCTACGGTCCCGAGCTCGACTTCCACCTTGCTGATTCGCTCGGCCGTACGTGGCAGTGTGGAACGATCCAGCTCGATATGCAGCTGCCGGAGAGATTCGAGCTCGAGTATATCGGAGCGGACGGGCAAAAGCACAGGCCCGCGATGATCCACAGAGTCGTGTTCGGGTCGATAGAGAGATTCATCGGAGTGATTACGGAACATTTTGCAGGAGCATTTCCGCTTTGGCTCTCACCCGTACAGGCGATCGTTCTGCCGATAACGGACAGAGCCTCGGGCTACGCGGAGAAGATCAGATCTCATCTTGAAGATTCGGGTTTCAGAGCGGAAGCGGATCTGCGTCCCGAGAAGCTCGGCTATAAGATCAGGGAAGCCATAGCGCAGAAGATCCCATATATGGTGATCGTAGGTGATCGGGATATCGAGAATGAGACGGTATCCGTCCGACACAGATCCGGCGAGGATATGGGGGCCATGAGCATCGATTCTTTCGAGGCGCTCCTCAAAGAAGAGATCGAAAGCAGGATGATAAAGTGAATAAGGAGGAAAATTATATGAAATACTATCCGCAGGTCCTTGAGACCGAGAGGCTGATACTGAGGCCCATTACACCCGATGATAAACATGCGATCTTTAAGTGGGCGGGAGACCCCGAAGTATCGAAGTTTATGATATATCCCAATTACACTTCTCCCGACGATGCCGATCTCTGGATCGAGGGGCTCTACGGTAAAGAGACGGATCTGGATTACGGGTTCGTGTGGAAGGAGACCGGGGAGCTGATCGGCTCTGGCGGACTCTACTACCGTCCCGAGAACGACACCTGGCGCCTGGGCTATAATATCAGGCGTGACATGTGGGGAAGAGGTATCGCGACCGAAGCCTGCCGGAAGATCATCGAATATGCGCGCGGGAGGTTTACGGTTCGGAGGATCGAGAGTACTTTTGCCGAGGAAAACCTCAGAAGCGGAAGGGTCATGGAGAAGCTGGGCATGACATACATGAATGACGGTACGTACAGTAAGATCGACGGAAGCGCCACTTTCAGATCCAGGAACTATGGCATGGATATAAAGTAAGAACGGGAGGCTTGAAAAATGGAGATCAGAGAATATACGGAATACAAAGAGGATGAGATACTGAGACTCTATTCCGAAGCAGGGTGGGTATCCTATACAAACGATCCGCAAGCTCTAAAAAAGGGCTTTGAGAATTCGCTCCTTATCCTGGCAGCTTATGAGAACGGGGAACTCCTCGGACTTATAAGGACAGTCGGAGACGGTGCGACAGTTGTCTTTATACAGGACATCCTGGTGTTTCCGGATAAGCAGAGGCTGGGCATAGGTACGGCGCTTCTTAAGGCGGTTCTAGACCGCTTCGGTAATGTCAGACAGATAGAACTTACGACGGATAACACCGATAAGACAAAGGCCTTCTACAGGTCAGCCGGCTTCGCGGAGTTTTCGGATATCGGATGCTGCGGCTTCATGAAAGTGTGAAAGGGGACTGAAACGTTGAAAGCCCGCAGGTGTCAGCTCAAAAAGGGAGCATCCCTGTCGTAATCGGATATCTCTTTTACCAGTTCCATGTTCCTGCCTGCCGTATCAAGGTTTCAGATAATTCAAAAACCTCCCGGATCATCAACATCCGAGAGGTTTCTTTGGCGGAGAAGGAGGGATTCGAATTAGCGTCGAATCATCATTATCCGTCAACCACATCAAAAATAGCCGCTTTTGGTATATAGAAAAAGGTATATTTGACAGGTCACCTCATTTATTCCATTTTTATTATATCGCATTGTTGGTCAAATTGTGGTCAAATACTATACAATGAATCTTTGAAAAAACTGCTTGCCGATATAACACTGATTCAATGCGAAGACGGAAAACTGTAAACCATCTCCGACTGACAGAGTTTAAAACCTTGGGCGTATCGGGGGAACAGAAAAATATCGAAATCCCCGTAGAGTGGAGTCTTCCATGGTTTATAGACTATTCGTACTCTGTGCGGACGCCTATATGTTGTGTCTATTGGATTTTACAAACACAACATCTAGTGGCAAAAATCCATCTATTCTTTGTATTCCCTCTCTTTCCCGGTGCTTTTGGGAACAATTTGGGAACATTCTTGTTCCTAATATAATTGTCCGCCGACATCAAAGATGGATTGATTGAATAGCATAAACCTTGTGCACCAATCATGTGTGTAACAAGGTATCTATTCAATTTTCAAGGTTCATATTCAAGCATATGCATTTAAACATTTAATTATATCAAAAACTAACATTAACATCCACTTAAGCATTTTTTCATCTTGCGACCAAAATCGGTTAAAATATAATCTTTTTTGCTATTTGCAGGAATATGAATACAATTTAGTGTGTTCTCAGTTTTCACATCTTTAGAATATGCAACGAACAACCCCAAAGCTACCAAACGTAATAAAGAATCAGATACTAAACTATCGTCTATATTATTGTATGATTCTTTCATTAACGTATTACTGTCGCCTGGAAGAAATCTATCTAGAACCTCTGCATAGGATACGAATTCATTTAATTCTATTTCTTGATTGATATATGACAAATATATATCCGCGAGCATTGTTGGCTTATCTTCACTCATGTATTTAGAAGCAAAGAGAACAACATATTCTAATTCCTGGTTTCGTTCCTCTTTAG
>JAFZWN010000116.1 GCA_017617295.1 Clostridiales bacterium
ACAATGTCGGATGGACCGGAGTTATCGTTGCATGGCTTGCCAAGCTGAGCCCTTCGGGCATGATCATGGCCACGTTCCTTATCTCGATCCTTCAGTACGGATGCCAGGCAGCTTCCACTTCCTATCCCGCCATAGACCGTAACTTCGCGGATCTGATGCAGGGGATTATCCTCTTTTCGATCCTTGTGGCTGATTTTGCAGTCTCGTTTAAGATCGTAAGGAAGAAGGAGGGCGAAAATGCTTGAAGTAATAACCCTGTTTATATTCAATATCGTTATCTACAGCATTCCTCTCCTTTACGGAACGACGGGCGAGATACTTACCGAGAGATCGGGAAGCCTGAACCTGGGTGTGGAGGGAACGATGGCGATTGGCGCCGTTTTCGGCTTCCTGGCAGGATGCAGGACGAACTCTCTCTTCGTCGGTTTAATCGTCGCATTCCTGACCGCCGCTGCGGTCGGCTTCATATTTGCTCTCTTTACCGTGACCCTTCAGGCCAATCAGAACGTTACGGGACTTACGATCACGACTTTCGGTGTCGCCATGTATTTCTTCGTCGGAAACGGTCTCGGAGCCGACTGGCCCAATTATAAAGTGGCCGACAGGCTGGTCAAGGGCTTCTCGGATATCGAGATCCCTCTTCTGTCGAAGATCCCCGTTATCGGAAAGGCCTTTTTCTCGCATAATATACTGGTCTACCTGGCTGTTATTATAGCGGTCCTTATGTATATCTATCTCGAGAAGACCGTCCCGGGTCTCAAGCTCCGCGCCATCGGCGAGAACCCTGCGGCAGCGGACTCTCTGGGTGTTAAGATTACGCTGTATAAATACATACATATCATGATCGGATCGGGTATCATGGGTATCGGCGGCCTTTATATGGGACTCAACATGGGAGGCTCGTTCGAAGGCAGCAACTGCTGGATAAACGGTTACGGCTGGATCGCCATTGCGCTTGTCATCTTTGCCAACTGGAGTCCCGCCAAAGCCATTTACGGTACTTTTATCTTCGGATTCTTTAATACACTCCGAGTCTATAACACGCCTCTGGCTACGACATTTCCCGTGCTTTCCTGGCTCGGGAAGATACCGGCTCAGTTCTTCTCCGCTCTTCCGTTTATCGTGACACTTCTGGTACTTATTGTCGATTCGGTGAGCAAGAACAAGCACAGCAACGAACCGGCCGCGAAGGGCCTTAACTATTACAGGGAAGACAGATAGGAGGTAAGCAGAATGGCAAGGGAAGGTTACACCCCGTTATTTAGAAGAGTTTTTTGTTATAGAATCTCTGCTTTGTTCCTTTGCCTGGCTTTTATGATCCCTTGTTTGACTGCATGCGGTAACAGGTCTGCGAAAGAACCTTCCGGATCTGAGTCGGAGACTATTGATCCCAAAGAGCTTACCGAATTGGAATATAATGAGATGATGGCGGATTTCAATGCGGAAAATGTTTCCTGGGCTTCGGATATATTTGACCGTATTGCCGATGATCTTATCTCATCAGGTGATATCGCAGAGAGCATAATTTCGGATGAAGAGTATTTCGCCTTTACTTCCGATGACGGTCCTGCTTTCTTATCGGATGATATCAGGGATAGATATACTTCTTCGGATTTCGTACCGGACGGAAAGGTTATCTGCGCCAATTACAATATAGGTTACGACAGCGAAAGACATTTCTATGTATACAGCCGTTCACAGTATGCCCGGCAGGATCTTCCGGCATATGACTGTTTTGATACTGATGAAGATACATATTCCGGTTTCTTTGCAGATTCACGCGAAGAGTGCTCATATCTCATTGTGATAGCCGGCTTGTATTCAAACATAGACAGGGATTTTTACGAAGGCGGGACAGACCGTTATTCGATGTCAACTGATGTTTATATCATAGACGTGCGAAGTATGGAACTCGTGCATGTCGAGCATATCGGTGATGATTGTCCGGGTGCCGTTGCCCAAGTTCCGAGAGGCAGGATGCTTGAATTTGAAGCACAGGAATATATCCGTGGTCTGTTGGCAGATTAACAGGGATATCAGTACCCAGACAGGAATTCCTTCGTTCTCTCGTTCATGGGATGGTTTATGACCTGTTCGGCAGGACCTTCCTCGACTATGACTCCCCCGTCCATAAAGATTATCCTGTCGGCAACATCCCTGGCAAAGCTCATCTCATGAGTAACGATGACCATCGTCATGTGCTCGGCCGCCAGTTCGCGTATGACCTTTAAGACTCCCTGCGTGAGCTCCGGGTCAAGAGCCGATGTCGGTTCGTCGAAAAAGATGATCTCCGGGTTTGTCGCGAGAGCTCTGGCTATCGAGACCCTCTGCTGCTGGCCTCCTGAAAGGTTACACGGATATGCGTCGGCCTTCTCCTCAAGTCCCATCTTGACCAGAAGCTTGTCGCAGATAAGGTCGGCTTCGATCCTGTCTTTCTTATGAACATGTATGAGCGCTTCGGTTATATTGCGCCTGACGCTGAAATGGGGGAAGAGATTGAAGTTTTGGAAAACAAGACCGAACTTCGACCTTATCCTCTGCAAAGTTGCTTTGTCACAGTAATGCGGATGTCCGCTCTTTTCCGTGCTTACAAGGACGTCTCCGCCAATGGATATGCTTCCGCCGTCAACATTCTCAAGCGTGGTCGCACAACGAAGCAATGTGGATTTGCCCCCTCCCGACGGTCCGATAACAGCGACGACCTCTCCTTTGTCGACAGTTAAGGAGATCCCTTTTAGGACAGAAAGCCCGTCGAAAGATTTTGTAATATCCTTTATTTCAAGAACGCTCATTTAAGATCTCCTTTATCAGCTGTAGTAATTCATCTTTTTCTCTATCCTGTTCATCACGACTTCGATAATGCCGTTCATAACATAATAGAAGAATCCGGCGACGATGAACGGTATGACCGAGACCTGCGCGGAGGCGAGCATCTTGGCCGCCGTGAACATCTCGGTAACGGACAGTACCTGGGCAAGAGATGTATCCTTTACGAGTGTGATGACCTCGTTTGTCACGGAAGGCAGTACCCTTTTTATGACCTGAGGAAGGATTATCCTGAAATAGGTCTGCATCTTGGTAAAACCGAGTACCTGGGCGGCTTCGTACTGCCCTTTGGACATTGACTGTATCCCGCCTCTGAATATCTCGGCAAAATAAGCCGCATAGTTTAAAGAGAATCCGATGACAGTTGCTATGAATCGGTAATCGAAAACGCCGAGCTTAACTTTTCCAGTGGATATCCCGAAGATATAGTAAGGTCCGAAATACACGAGAAGAAGCTGAAGCATCAGAGGCGTGCCTCTCATTATCGAGATATAGAACCTGACCAGGTTGGAAACGATCCTGTTCTTTGCCATTCTCCCTCTGGCGACCGCGAGTCCGAGCGGAAGAGAGAATATCAGCGTGAAAAAGAAGATCCCGAGAGTATATACGAGTCCCGCCGAAAGCTGGGAAATTATAGTAAGCAATGCGGAAAACGGGCTGTCCATAGAAGATCCTTTCGCGGAACAAGTAGTCTGATAGCTTTCAGTATAACATAATCCGGGCGGGGATGGTTTTTCTTCGGCTCGGTCCTCGCCGCTTCGCGTCTGCGGAAGAAGCCTCAGAAAACTGTCCCCTTGCGAAACAAATAAGAAAATACCCCTGCTCTCTTTGTGGTATAGGTCGCTTCGCTCCTCTGAACCACATTCGCTTCTGACCCTTGCAAGCAAGTTGCTCGCTTTGTGGTATAATAAAGCGTTAATTATTTTTGAAGTGACCGGGAATTGGATAAATGAGCTTTATCAGGATAATATGGCTGATAGTGATACGGCCGCTTGAGATACTGTTTGAATGTATATTCACGATAGTTGACCGCTTCATGCCCAATCCCGGATTCACGCTTATAGTATTGAGCCTTGTCGTAAGCTTTCTGGCGTTGC
>JAFZWN010000117.1 GCA_017617295.1 Clostridiales bacterium
AGATAGTTGCTGACCATCTTCTCGAATCTCTGCTCCGCTTCATATGTTCTTGTATAGTCAACGGATGTTCCCATGATGGCAATGACCTTGCCTTTGGAAACTACAGGGAATTTTGTTGTCTTACAATAGACAATATCACCGGTATTCTTTATCGTAACCGGAACGATAGTATCCTTGATCTCGACGCCTTCTTGAAGGACCTTCTTCTCAAGTTCGGTATGCTTCTTACATGATTCGTCATCCCCGAAAAGCTGTTCATCTGTTTTCCCCAGGAGATCCTTGTCCGACGTAACGCCGACGAATTCCGCAAAACTCTGGGAGGCCGCCAGATATTTAAGATCTGCGCCCTTCAGATAGCAAGGTAAAGAAGACTTGTTAAAGAACTCGGCGAAGACCGAGAGAGCGATCTTATTACTCTTTTTGGGTAATGAATCAGTTATTCCCATACTTCACCTGCCCACAGCCAAATACTACTCTTATATTATAAAACAGCCAATAATTATTTAGAATACTTGATTATTAACGTTTTCGTAAACTAATAGAGCTTGTGATATTATGTATTGGGGATCAGGGGGTAAATTATTATGACAGATAAAGTGGTTGATGCCGTCATCTTTGATCTCGACGGCACACTTACAGATACCGAGAAATATTACCAGAAGGCGTGGCCCATGGCTCTAAGGCACTTCGGTTACGAGGTCGAACCGTGGATGCCGCTGGAACTTCGGTCTCTCGGAAGACCATTCGCTCCGCAGACGTTTAAGGAGTGGTTCGGTGAAGATTTCGATTATGAGAAAGTGAGATCATACAGGAAGAAGATCGTTGCGGAGATCATTGAAGAACACGGGATCCCGCTTAAGAAGGGAGCAGTGGAGATACTTTCGTCCCTTCGCGAAAAGGGCATAATAACTGCTCTTGCCACAGCCAATGACCTTCAAAGGACTGAAAGTTATCTTAAGCTGATCGGTCTATACGATTCATTCGACAAGATAATCTGCGCGGATATGGTCAAGCAGGGCAAGCCTGCTCCTGATATCTACGCCTATGCATGCAGCTCTCTCGGGATACCGCCTGACAGGGCATTTGCCGTCGAGGATTCTCCTAACGGGATAAAGAGCGCTTATGGAGCGGGGCTTAAGGTCGTAATGGTTCCTGATCTTACCGAGCCTGATGAGGAGCTTTCCAAGATGCTCTATGCGAGAGTCGACGGATTAATGGATATATTGGGATTACTGGAGGAATGAGAATGAAGAAGATCTTATCAACGATCTTGGCCGTTGCGATCGTTTTTTCGATAGCGGGATGTAACCATAAGAAGGGTTCTGACCATACAAGCCAGACTGATGCACAAGGCCCGTCGGATACCTATAAGAAGGTCGATCTGGAGAATTGCGACGGTGCATGGTTCGATGAGCAGGGGATACTTTTCAGCATAGATACGGAGAAGATGACCCTTACGACGTATGAGGGATTCACTTTCGATATCCTGGACGTGACTGATGACGGAGTTAGTGTCCGTAAACAGACAAGCGACGATTCTTATTACAACTCGAGCTGCTGCCTGCCTTGCTATACGACGATGACATTTCCTATCTTTCAGACTACAAGTGGGGAACTGATCTATTTTGACAATGTATGCTTCCGCGAAGATACAGACAAGGCTTCGAAGGTATCTTCTGAGATAGAAGATAAGCTCAGGAATACGGATTTCATCACATACGGAATGGGCGGTGAGAAGGTAGAGATCGATTTTCCTGCTGACGGAAAGGGTAAGATAAAAACTTCTAACGGCGACGTACGATGGGATTATGACGACGGAAAACTGTCTATCGAAGGCCAAAACGGAATGCCGCTGAGACTGCTCGAGGACGGTACGATAGTCTTTTTCGAGAGAAGCAGGATATCGAAGCTTTATAACAGTTCAGCAGGATACGATTACCTCGGATCTGAGAAGGGTTCGTATATCTACTATAATGCGCAGGAAGACGAGTACTATCTTTTCGAGATAGACGAGAAGGGCGGCGCGACGATGTTCTCGACTGACGGTGATGAACTGGAGTCTTATAGTGTCGCTTATGATAACGAGGATAACTTCTTCCTGCTAGGTGATACGGGACTTAAGTACCGCAGACAGTCAGGCGGTGATATGTGGATGTTCTCGGGCTATGAGGTCATCGGAACTTTGTATGACAGGCTGACTTTTAACGGCATGATCGAGGAATACAGGTTCAGGATCTTAGACGGTGAATGCAAGACACTCTTTACCAACACTTACGATATGACTTTCGGTAATCAGGATATCCTCATAACAGCTGATCTCAGCAATTCTGAGTGGCTTCCTGACTGCCTCGTGCTCGAGGAGGTCACACCGAAAGAATATGTTACAAATGCCGTGAATACGAGTAACGAGACTATGGTTACAGATCTCGTCAAGATCACCTGCAACAGCTCTTTTAACGGAGCGAAGCTCGATCTTACGGTAAAGGGTGATGACACTGATCCGGGATCGCTTGCCGTAAGGGCTCTGATGGAGAATTTCTCTTCGGCCGATCTTCGTAACGGCGACTGGAAGATCGAAGATACTGATGAGGGATATCACGTTACTGCCAACGTTATCTATAATTCCAGCTACTACTATGTCATCAACATCGAGGATCTTCTTCTCGCGAATTCCATGTCCGATATAACGGCCATGAATGTCCTTGATATCGATGTCTATAATTCCATGTGGGCTCGAAAGATCGGATCAGATGATATGTTAAGGCTTGTCGATCTCGAGTATCTCTCAGAGTCTATATACGACTATGACCATAACTGTGCCGAATTCTGGGTATATACTCCGGAACAGCTCGCGACAGCATTTTTCTATGTTAATGTCATCGACTCGCTCGATATATATGTTCAGTCTGACAGCTGTATAAACATCCACCTTATGGCAGATCTCGACCTTAAGGATTACTACTGGTGTTCGCTCGGTCACATCGATAATACTCGAAAAGGCGGACCGGACAATACCATCGTCGACAGTTTCCATGGAATATTTTTCGGAAACGGGCATGAGATAAAGAACATGAAGATAGATGAGTCCTGCGGCCGTTCATTCACGTCATGGGCGAACGGATTTACGGTGATCGGACTGACATTAAGAGATGCCGACTTCGGAATACTTCTTGATACAGGCATCACATCCGCATATGGTTCGGAGGCTTTCGGAACGTCTCCGAAATACGGAACTTTTATCGACTGTAAGCTGATCCTGGATAACGAGAACGTCTATTCGTTCTGCGGCAATCTGAGCAAGACAGTGTCTTTTGTCGATTGTAAGTGGGAATACAAAGGCGAGCCTCAGAAGATCATGGACGGATCAGATGACTGGTACGTCAATAACTGGGTCGGTGATTACTTCAAGCGAAACGGCGAATATGTTTACAATGATCAGGCCGAATATGATGCTTATCAGGCTGATCCCGAGTCGTTCCACGATCTGAGCCATTATACGGGCAAGGAAGGAACATATTATGAGGACGAATACGTCGGATATTTCGTCGACGGACTTTA
>JAFZWN010000118.1 GCA_017617295.1 Clostridiales bacterium
AATCCCTTCGGCTCGTAACGCTTTCATCGAGTTTCATCCACGAAGGATGGTTTGCTTTTTTCTCTGTTTCTTCTTCCGCCGAGTATTCTTCCTCTATACCCGCCTCATAACGCATCCTTGCCTCGATCTCTTCCTGAGGTATCGGACGGGTCTTGAGCATATCATCGACTTCATCGGGCTGGTCGATAGTCTCCAGTTCCTCGACTTCCCCGAGATCGTCAACACTGTACGGATACTGTATCGGTGCGGTCAGTCCGTGACGGACCGTTTCTCTGTCATCAGCTGTGCTCTTATCTTCCGGAGCCTCTTCCTCGACATTCTCTTCGGCAACCGGTTCGGCGACGCTCTCCTGTACCGGTTCCTCAGGTGCTTTCGCCTCCTTGGGTTCCGGAACTGCTTCGGGCTCTTCGGGCGCTTCCTCTTCATCTTCCGGAAGATCGGGCTGCTCAACCTCTTCGATCTCTTCGGCTTCACCGTAATCCTCGGGTTCGGGTTCGGTCACCTCCGGCTCGGGTTCTGCCTCTTCGGGATCGGGGATCTCACCTGTCAGTCTCTTGACAAGTTCTTCATCCTCTTTCCTTATCTGTGCTATATTTCCGCCGTATTCTTCTTCGAGCGTGAGCTTTCTTCCGGAAGGAAGGACATCCCCCTTAATTGGTACATCAGGTATCTTCGGCTCTTCGACGGTCTCGGCAGGAACAGTTACTTCGGGAATTATCGGAGTCTCGGCGTTCGGAAGGAAATCGGGAATGGTACCCGTGATCGATGCCTTGGCCGGTCCGTTGATCCTTGCTCCGGATTCGGTTCTCTTGACGTTTTCTCTGTCAAATACCGGAGACGGTATCGTCGTTCTTGTTACGACACCTTCCTTGTCGTCTTTTAATACTTCTTCCTTGAGCTTACTCTCTTCGGGAACAGGCGCCTCTTCGGGCTCGGGCTTACCCTCATCCTGCGCGGCCACATTCTCCAGTCCCGGGATGACTCCCGCAAGCTGGGACATTATATCCTGGGTCTGCTCTTTGGAGCGGCTGAGGATCTGCTGCTTGCGCTGCTCCTCACCGTTCTTCTTCTTGGCTTCCCAGTCTTTCATGAAATCGCTGAGATCTATCTGTCCGGGAACCTGTTCATCCGCCGGATTTTCCGGTGCCGGTGTCGGTTCGGGTGCAGGAGCAGGTATGCTTTCCTGTACCGGTGCAGGCTCGGGCTCAGGTTTGACATACGAAGCCGGAGATGCTCCGGGTTCCGTATACACAGGTGCCTGATCCATCGGATCTTTATATCTGACGGGTTCCGGTTCGGGCTCGGGCTGCTGATATACCGGTTGCTGATACATCTGCTGTGGTTGCTGGTACATCTGTTGCGGCTGCTGATACATCTGTTGCTGGTACATCTGCTGCTGGTACATTTGTGCCTGCTGCGGATCCATGTACATCGGCTGCTGATACATCTGCTGTGCCTGTGCCGGATATACGGGTTCAGCCGAAGGGCCCGCATTGTTCAGCTGCTGCATGAACTGCTCCTGCGACTGATCGTATAACTGGGATGTGACACCGTAATACGGTGAAGGAACGACGTTCTTCTCCTTTGCATAGAACTCTTCCATGTTCCTGGCGAGCTCTTCCTGCAGATTCATCGTCGAATATTTGTCATTATTGTAAGGTGTGATCTGAATATCGGATGTCTGCTGCGGTACTGCCGTAACCACGGGTGCCGGTGTCTCGGCCGGTCTCGGCTCTTCCTGTGAACTTTTTCCCGGGCCCATCAGAAGCGAACCAGTATTGCTCTCCATCGGGGCAGTCTCAAAAGGACTGACACCCTTGGCATACATCGGCATTGACTGAGTCTCGTATATATGGACCGTCTCTTCCGTTTCTCCCGTGGGGATCTTGGGAGCATCGTAAACGCCGTCATACTTCTGCTGCTGCTCCTTGGTAAGAGGCGAATGCTGCATCTTAAGTTCAAGTGCTTTACGAACATAAGGACCGTCACCAAACCAAAGTGCGAGTTCATCACATGTCTCCACACATTTGGTCTCCTGACCGTCCTTATGATATAAGAGAGCAAGCTCATATGCCCATTTCTCGGTATACTCCGCCCTCTTGAACTCTTCGAGGAGGGATATCTTTTCCTCAAGGGGTACATCCTGGGCGTCGTATATCTTATATAAGAGAACATATCTGTTTGTATCGTGGGGTTTTAAGTGAACGTATTCCCTGTAGTACTCTATCGCCTCCGATACCTCATCGAGCTTTATCGCAAGCTCGCAGAGGGCGTAGACGACATTTGCCCTGTCGGGATATCTCTCATAAGCCAGGAGAAGAATGTCCCTGGCTTCGGAATAATGCTTTGTAACTTTATATATCTCACTGACGGTACATAACATGGAGAAGCTCTTTACCCTTCTCCAGTCGATCGTGTCGGCTATGTCCATCGCTTCCTGAAAACGATGTTCTTTGATCAGTGATTTTATCTGGTCCGCACAGACCTGATATTCGTACTTATCCAAAACAAAAACTCCCTTAAGCACAACATGTGCCCATTATCTTGGCTATTTTATCATACGGACCCCGCTATGTCAAAGCATTGGAAAGTGCGGCAAACTGCCGAAGATCAAGCGTTTCTCCCCTTATGTTCCCGTCAAGGCCCATTCCGGCAAGAGCATTTGAGACCGCTTCTTTGGATATGCCAAGGTCTGCGCTGTTGCCGACGGCGTTCACGAGCGTTTTCCTTCTCTGGTTGAACGCGGCCCTGATAAGAGCAAACATAAGCTTCTCGTCGGTCACACTGACCTGAGATCCCTTCCTGACCGTCAGACGTATCACGCTCGAGCCTACCTTCGGACGAGGCATGAAACAGTTGGGAGGAACATTTGCGGCTATGTAAGTGTCGGCGTAATACTGCACTGCAAGCGAGAGGGCCCCGTAATCTTTTGTTCCGGGTCCGGCCTGCATACGCTCGGCGACCTCTTTCTGAACCATAATGGTGATACTGGTCAACGGAAGATGCTGTTCCAGAAGTGCCATTACGATCGGTGTGGTTATATAATATGGCAGATTTGCGACCACTTTGACGTTCATGCCTTCAAACTCATCACGTATAAGTGCTCCCATATCGGTCTTCATCACATCCGCATTTATTATCTTCAGATTGGAATAACCCGAAAGTGTATCTCCCAGAATGGGGATAAGTTCTTTGTCGATCTCAACGGCCACGACTTTTCCGGCACGTTCACACAGGCGCTGAGTCATTGTCCCTATCCCGGGGCCGATCTCAATTACTCCGTCTTCCTTTCCTACATCGGCCGCATCCGTTATCTTATCAAGGACGTGTGTATCTATCAGAAAGTTCTGCCCGTATCTCTTCTGAAATGAAAAACCGTATTTCTTTATTATCTCCGCCGTGTTTTTGGCGTTACCCAGATCTGCCATCAGATGTTACCGAATATCCTTACAGCATTGTTAAAAGTCACTTCTTCTACTTCACCGGCATCCATGCCATTTATCTTTGCGATCTCCTCGATTATAAAAGGAAGATACTCCGACGAATTGCGCTTCCCCCTCATCGGGACCGGTGCCATATAGGGAGAATCCGTCTCCGTAACGATCCGCTCGAGCGGTGCGTATTCCACAACCTCCTTGAGCTTCCTGCCGTTTTTAAACGTAACGACACCGCCGACTCCCAGACAGAATCCGAGGTCGAGAAACTGCTTAGCCATCTCGACTCCATACGAATAACAATGCATTATCCCTCCGACCTCATCGGCTCTTTCGGACCGGAGTATGTCGTATGTGTCCGCAGCGGCTTCCCTTGAATGTATTATGACCGGGAGCCTGACTTTTCTTGCAAGCGCAAGCTGTCGCGCAAACCACCTCTTCTGGATATCACGCTCCGGTTCGTCCCAGTAATAATCAAGCCCGATCTCTCCGATCGCAACGACCCTGTCATCATTTGTATATTCTGCGAGAACGGTCATGTCATCTTCGCAAAGATCGCCTGTTTCCTCGGGATGCACCCCGACAGCTGCGCAAAAGCCTGTATATCTGCGGGTCAGCTCGATGCTCGTACGGCTGGTTTCCATCGATGAGCCGACATTGATGAACCTTGTAACACCCGCTGCCATGGCGCGTTTCACGGCATCATCCCGGTCATTGTCAAATGCTTTGTCGTCAAAATGCGTATGTGTTTCATAGATCATTGCGTCATTGACTCCCGATTTTGCTTAAAAAAACCTTGCAATTCAAATAGCATTATAATATAATAGCACTTGCGTTACAAACGCAGATGCGCGCTTAGCTCAGTTGGTAGAGCACCTGACTCTTAATCAGGGTGTCCAGGGTTCGAGCCCCTGATCGCGCACTAAGGCCTCAGTTTTGCTCTCATGCGGAATTGGGGTTTTAATTTCTCGGCGTGTGGCTCAGTTTGGTAGAGCGCTACGTTCGGGACGTAGAGGCCGCAAGTTCAAATCTTGTCACGCCGATGTAATGACTCAGG
>JAFZWN010000119.1 GCA_017617295.1 Clostridiales bacterium
ACACTTGGCACATGCAGAAGGGATGACCTGCATAAGAGGTGCCTCGTAGTAAACTTCATTTACCGAGCTCTTGTTAAGTCCGCTCGTAACGTGGACGGGTTTGTTCGCCGGTCTTAAGGAAAGTCCCATTGCCAGTCTTGCGCGCTCTGCGCTGATAGCTCTTTCCTGGTATATGTTATTACCGAATTTTGGTGTTTCTTCAGGTGATATCTTATAGGGCAAAGCCTCAAGATCGTCCTTAACATTTTCCGATTCGAAAGCGATCCTCGCAACTTCTACAAAGACGCTCTTTCGAAGCTCGGATACGGGTGTATGAAGTCCTCTCATTTTCTCTGCAACCTCCGAAGATTATTCTATCAGCGTTAGCGAAGTTTGTCATTTGATGTGATAAAATTATTTACATGGGATGACTTTTTATGAGAAGACGAGAGAGACGCAGAAGAAACAGGATATTTAAATGTCTGGTGTTCAGTTTTGTCGCGATACTTTTGGTGTCATATGCGATGATCTGGATCCATCGTAATCCGAATTCTTTTTCTTACAAGAACAGCGCCCTCCTGATCGGCAGCCAGTGGCTCGATTCCGAAGGTAATCCCGTTGATATCGGTCCCTTTGAGCGTAACGAGAGCTTTTCCACGGTTTTAGACGGCAAGAATCTTTCTCACAGAGATCTGTGTTTCAGAAGTAAGAATACGAATTTCGTCGTATACCTCGATGATGAAGAGATATACAGGTACGAGCCTGATGTCCCGCGCCTGTTTGGCAGATCTTACGGCGTGTTCTTCCATGCGATCCCGATCCCCGATTATGAAGGAGAGAAGACGATAAGGATCGACGTCTATCCTGCATACTCGGGCGGTAACGGAAGCATACAGGACCTCCAGCTTCAGTACGGCAATAAATACTATGCCGAGCTTTACAGATCGAATTCTTTTAATTTCCTGATATCGGTATTTCTCTTCGCTCTCGGCGTGGTCCTCTTTATAGGCGGATTTGCAGTCTCCGGATCTGCCAACAAAGGTAAGGAGATGGTATCGATCGGTCTTTTTACCATGATCGCTTCCACGTGGTCGTCTACCGAGACCGTGTTCTATCAGTTGAGCAGTAATAACCCTGCGGCAGTTCATTTCTTAAACTACATTTCTTTGATCCTTATCCCAGGTGCGGCCATGCTGTTCGTGGGGCATTTCGTCAGGAACAGCAAGAGCTATATCGTAAGGACGATGGTTACTCTTTCGGCTGTGATATGCATAGCTGACATAATCATCACCTTATCGGGAGTCACGGATTACCATAACCTTCTTATAGTTACGCATATCCAGCTCGGCGTGGCGGCGGTGCTTTCCGGCTTTTATATCATAAGAGCCATCATAACGAGTACGATAAGAAGGCATCAGACGATCGTTATCGGAACGGCTTTCTTTATGGTCATTATCGGCGGTATCTGCGATCTTGTCAGGTACTATGTATTCAGTACTTCTTCCGATACCGCGACATTCTTCAGGCTCGGACTTTTTGCTTTCGTTACGACCATGAGCGTCTATGAGATAGTTGAGCTTTATAATTTCCGAAAGTACGAGACCGAGGCCAAGACTATGCGAAAGCTCGCGCATACAGATGCTCTTACAGGTATCGCCAACAGAATGGCCTTTAACGAGTTCGAGAAGAATATCAAGGGCAATGTGGATTACACAGATGAGGTGCTCCTCGTTCAGCTCGATATCAACAATGTAAAGAAAGTAAACGATAATTACGGTCACGTCGAAGGCGATAAGCACATCGCTGCGGCAGCATCGATCATAGACAGCAGTTTCAGCGGTATAGGAAAAGTATTCCGTACGGGCGGTGATGAATTTATCGCTGCTATTGAAGGGATGGCTACCAAGGCGAGATATGATGACGCCATCACGAAGATGGAGCGCGCTGTCGCTGAATACAATAAGAAAAATGAGCCGCCTGTCCCTCTTCAGATCGCATACGGTATGGCTGAGTTCAATCCTCGAAAGAGCACTCCCGAGGAGACGCTCCGCATCGCCGATTCCAAGATGTACGATATGAAGACTAAGATGAAAGAACAGAAGTGATCGGGATCAGCCGGATTTGATATCGAGGATCTCATAAGAGATAAACCATCGTACGCCGGCGTTTCGGGCATCGCATATCCTGACGGTTAAGATATCGCCGACCTTTACATCCGGATTTTCCGTTGATACGAAGTTGAGATGATCTCCGGCCCATATGTTTGGGTAACCAATCCTCGCATTAGGGTGAAAACTGTCGACTCTGAACCTGACGATAGAGTCTTCCGTATCTTCACCGTGATTCAAAGCATATTCAAATTCTTCGGCGTTCTTATAATCAGGATTGTCTATTATGGTTTGGAGCTGTTCTTCCGTAAAATCACCGTCTGTAAGCAAAGTGTCTTCTGCTACTATTACCGAGCGTGCGACCTTAAGTTGAGTGTTTTTGAAAGAAAGGTACATTATCGCGATGAGAATGACAGCACACACCAAAGTCCCTATCACTATAGCTGCCGCAGTCCATGCTTCGGTAGCTTTCTTTTTTGCAGAGGTATCTCCGAGGAGAGCCTTTTTGAATGCCGTCACATTCTGATAACGATCTTTAGGAGCGATCGAAGTAGCTTTGGTGATGATCGTATTGTATTTCGGGGTGCTCGGAAGGATCTGTCGAGCCAGGACACCGAGCGCATAAATATCCGTACGCGGATCTGATTGTGCAAAGCCGTATTGTTCGGGTGCGGCGGAACCTTCCGTTCCGAGCAGAACAGTATCTGAGGATGCTCCGGCTTTATATACCTTCGAGGCGTCGAAATCTATTATCTTGATATTTCCCGAATCGGTAACGATGA
>JAFZWN010000120.1 GCA_017617295.1 Clostridiales bacterium
CATTCCAAATGGAGTAACATTAAGAGAAAGAAAGAAGCTACCGACGCAGCTAAGGGCGCTATATTTACCAAGCTCGGCAAGGAGATCATGGTTGCTGTAAAGGCCGGAGGTCCGGACCCCGACGGTAATTCCAGGCTCAAGGATGTCATCTCCAAGGCTAAAGCAGCCAATATGCCCAATGACAACATCAACAGAGCCATCAAGAAGGCTGCTGGCGCCGGCGAGGGCGACGATTACGAAGAGATCACATATGAGGGCTACGGTCCCGGCGGAATAGCCATGATGGTCAGGACTCTCACGAACAACCGTAACAGAACGGCAGCCGATGTACGTCATATCTTCAGCAAGAACGGCGGTACTCTTGGTGTTGACGGAAGCGTTTCCTATCTTTTTGAGGAAAAAGGCGTTCTCGTACTTTCCAAAGAGGATTACGAAGATGAAGACAAGGTTATGGAAGACGCTCTCGAGGCAGGAGCTTCCGACTTCTCTTCCGAAGAAGAGTTCTACGAGATCGATACGGCTCCCGAAGATTACTATACTGTTAAGGAAGCTCTTGAGAACCTCGGATATGTATTCGCCGATGCGTCTCTCGGTCCCGTGGCCATCACTCTTAATCAGGTCACGGATCCTGCCATCGTCGCTTCTCTGGAGAAGATGATCGACATGATGGAAGAAAACGATGACATACAGGATTATTACCACACCTGGGATAACTGATGTCCTTTTCTGAAGATAATAACAATATCCCCATTACCGGGAACGATATCAACACCCCATCCGAAGTGCCGCAGCAAACGGCATCGAGGCGGGGTGTATTGTTTCCCGAACTCCGTTCCACATTAAGAAGAACGGATAAAGGTGATCGAAGGGATCATAAGGCTTCGGAGCCCGACACCGAGATGATACTCGAGAGCGAAGCTTTTACTAGAGAGGTGCTTACCCAGATTGCTGTCATAGCTTTTGTCGGACCGTCGGGAACCGGAAAGAGCACCAGGGCCATCGCAGTAGCCAAGGCCAATGATATCCATTACATAATCGATGACGGTCTTCTTATAAACGGAAGCCGTATCGTGGCAGGGACCTCGGCAAAGAAGGCACCGACCAAGATGGAATCGGTAAGGCAGGCTCTTTTCCTTGACGAGACCAGATCCGAGATGATGAGACGAGCTCTGGTCGAGAACAAACCCAAGGCCCTCATGATCCTCGGGACCAGCGATCTGATGCTCAGTAAGATATGCAATAATCTCTGGCTCAGCCAGCCTTCGATGCTCATCAGGATCGAAGATGTCTCCACCGAAGAGGAACGTCTGTCGGCCAGGAGCACTAGACTTAACGAAGGAATGCACACTATCCCCGTCCCAAGCATGGAGATCAAGCATGAATTCTCGGGCTACTTTTCCGATCCTTTCGGAAAGCTTAGGCAGCGATTCGAGCTCGAGCGCGGAAGCGGTTCTCCGTTTACGGGCGTTGATTCCGACAGGACGCAGGTCCGCCCCACTTTCTCATCTCTCGGTTCATATTCTATCTCCGACGATGCGATGCTCAATCTTATAAGGATAGTCCTTAAGGATATCCCGGGATTCGGCAAAGTAGAATCATTCAGGACGGAGAAAAAGACATACGGCGTGGAATTCTCTCTTGAGATCGCTCTTCTATACGGATACGACGCACAGAAAGTACTGATGCAGGCACAGCAGAAAGTCGGTAGCGCGATAGAGGAATACACATCGATCACTACTGTGGCAGTTAATGTCCGTGCCACAAGACTTCTACATAACTCGGAGGCATCTTAATGGAAAAGATCTATACCATACCGGTAAATGAAGCATATGAATCCCAATGCGACTGTCCTCTCTGCGCATTAAGACAGAAGGCAGAGAATGATTATCTGGAGTACTATCTGGGACCCTCTCTCATGGAACCCGATACCAGGGTTATCACCAACAAGACCGGATTCTGTCCTGACCATATGGGTAAGCTCAATAAAAGAGAAGCTAAGAGACTGGGGCTGGGACTGATGCTCCATACTCATCTTAAGGATTTTGATGAAGATATCTCAAAAGAGATAAAAGCTGCTGCACCCGGCAAGGCGGGACTTATAAAGGGCAGGACAACTGATTACAAGGCAAAGCTCAATGCGATCGCCGATAAGATCGACGGACGGGTCAAACTCTGCCCTATCTGCGATAAGATCAATTACACTATGGACAGATACCTCGAAGTAATCTCATATCTTTATGCCAAGGATCCCGCATTCAGAGAGAAGTTCAAGCGTACTCACTGTCTTCCCCATACTGCAATGCTCCTACGGACTGCCGCGGGCAAGATGAGTCAGAACGAGGCTTCCGATCTTGTTGCCGATATAGCCGATAACAACAGTAAAGCCTTCGAAGGACTTATCGCTGATGTAGAATGGTTCACTTTGAAGTTCGATTACAGGAATACAGACAAACCCTGGGGCAACAGCAAGAATGCCATACAGCGTTCTATGAGATTTTTATCGTCTGACAGGAGTGATTTTGATGAGACCGGAAAAAAGTGAAATGACCGATATCCTTATTATGCCGGAAGAATTGTCCTACGGGGACAATAACGGTAAGACTGTCCTTTTTAAGCATGACTACTATTCTTCAGACAGTGATTACGGGAGAACCCTTCTCGGAAGCTTGATCAATGCCTTAAGTGAGGATCATGAGATGATAAGAAATGTTATCTTTGTCGATTCTTCCGTTAAGTTATTTGACTCCCCGGATCCTTCCTTCGAGAGGATGATCGATCTTCTTAAAGAGCAGGATACCGTGATCTATGTGTCAGACTCAAGCCTGAAGGAATACAATGTTGCTCTGACCGGACAACTTAAGATCAACCTGTTGTCCGACACCGAGACAGCAGAACTTCTCCTATGCCTTAAGGCCGATATGATCATCGAATAATTTTTCTTTCCCCATATAAAAAGGGGCTGATCACTCAGCCCCTTTTTTGTTATCTGATAAGTTCAATTATCAAGCGTAATACCAGAAAGATACGATCCTGTATCTCGTATATGTAACAGAGAAGGGTTCGATCGGAGATCCTCCTGAAGACTCTGCAGGACAATACGGGAATGTGTGATTCTCACCATTACCAGTCATATCAAGATTCGATACATACATTCTTCCATAATAATGTGAACAGTTATCATGAGATTTAAAAGTTCCGCCTGGCTGAGTGGGATTAGGTAATAACGTAATATATGCATCCAAAGTATTGTGTCCACCGGTTAATTCAACAGTGTTACTTCCATATCCGAATATCTCACATCTAGGAACACCCGTCCCCTGATCAGCAGGCCATCCGGCATCAGTGGAAACAAGGTTTCCGTGTTCATCAAAACGTCCGTTAGTAGCCAAAATCCCGGTAAAAGGAGAAGAGAAATCTCCGGCATTATCGTTACAACCATTACATTTCTTAAAAGTCAGATTCTTACCGGGCAAAATCCTGATGGCCAAATTTGCTCCGGGTTTAACACATAATACTATGCCATGGATCTCAACAGAGTCAACAACATAGATGGTTGTATTACCTGTTACATTTATAAATCTTTGAGTACCATTTCCCCAGCCTGAACCAAGATAATATGTACCATTCAGATCTCCGGAAACGGATGTTACGTCAGTGAGTGCTGAGCCGTTGAGTTTCCATGTTCCGCTTTCCAATGTCGGTAAAGCAGCAAGATCCTCGGCGGTCCAAGAAGGATAAGCGGTATCATGAAGAGTATTAAGTCTGCCCGCAATACCGTTATACAACGACTGGATCGCATCACCATCTCCGGGGGTCGAGTCAATTACGGTCGAGGTTATTTCAGTGTGGCGATTGGCGTGCGGCCTGCCATTATATACTTCAGTTCCCCAAGTAACAGGAGACCATGATACGGTATCAGCTACCCAAGCCTCTGTGGAGTTGTCATTATAAAAGAACAGATTATCCAATGTAAATTGGTGAGAGGCTGAACTTCCTACATTTCCGCTACCATAGATCGCAACTGTTGAATACTGAGCGTCATCAAGAAGTCTGACATTACCAAAACTTGCAATAACAGAAGCACCGCCTGACGTAGCTCCCTCTGAAAAATTCATATCGCCTCTGCACAACACCATATTATCCCAAGGATTGACACCGGCGGGAGCATTAACACCAACTCTCATTTCAGAAAATTCAGCAGGACCGTCAGTCTCGACCATGTTACCGTGACCACCCATAGGGGCAGGCGTAGGTGTAGGCGGAGTCTCGTGGAAAATGATCTGAACGTTTTCAGTCTGATCATCAATAGTGGTAGTAAACTGAGCAACAATATCATCACTCGAAGAACCATGCTCCCTGTACACTTTAAACTGAGTACAGTTATCCGAATCACCGCTCAGTCCGGGAATATTGGCACCGGTTAAGCTGATAGTCTTCCATGCACCGGTACCATTGCCTCCTGCATCTGCCATCTTAGCAAGATCCTCATCCGATATCTCACCCATATAGATCGCCTGAGCAAATGACTCAGCTACCGCCGTAACAGTAAGTCTGGCCTGATTGTCCTCGGCTCTCCTGTATATACGGTCTCTGGTTCCCTGCGTAAGCATAAGGGCACATGATAAAAGGATAATGGCTATGGCAAAGATAAACAGAACCATAACAAGAACTATGCCCTGCTTATTGCCTTTTCTGCCTTGCTTTTTCTTTATACTCAGCATAGACATCATTTCTCCTCTCTTTAAGCAGTGGAAACTGCAATTACTTACATTAATTCACGTTCATTATATGATATAAATCAAAGATTTTCAACACATTTTTTCACTTTTCATCACATTTTTTCAAAAACTTTTTCACGTTCTGTTCACAATTCAACTAATTGTGTTGGTAATTCGGGTCGTCTTGTTTACAATTTCATAATAATTCGGAGGAGGCTACGCCATTTGCCTTCCCCTGCCTTCACGTTCTGTTCACGAAGCACCGTCACAGTCAGAGTTCTCCGCCGGCTCGGAAACTGACGGAGCGGGTCTGCCGGCCTCACCGTACTTTGTGTACTCCTCGAGCTTGGACTGCACCAGGAACAGGTCAGTCGTGGTCGCGATACGGAGGAGTCCTGCCGCATAGAACTTGCCGGTACGGTTCTTCTTGACCCTTATCCTGCAGTAGAAGTCGCCGTGCTCGCTGCAGGTAAACATCCCGTATCTTGATTTTCTGATACCGAAGAGCCCGGTCCTGGTCTCGAATGCTCTGCCGCATACGGGACATACGGATGCAAAGTTATCGAGAAGGGAGAACGCCTCTGCCACGGTCCCGGCTTCGGAGCCGACAGACGAGAATTCGCTCTTGATGTCCGGATCGATGAGGGTATATTCCATAGCCCTTATAACTTCGGAAGGATCGTTCCTTCTGAAGATCTGACGGAGTATCTCTCCGGTATATTTGGCATCGGCCGTAGCCCCGTGGAAGTCATCGACCTTGGCGATGTTATAGTGATCCACGGCAAATTCGACGCTCTTCTGCTCGCCTTTCTGAAGAGCGAAGACTGCGAAGACCTGCTGGATATCCAGAAAGTCCATTCCCAGCTTATCATCCATCCCGAAGAACTTCAGGTTCGTCCTGAGCATATCCGGATCCGAATTGCCCCAGCCGGCTATGATGCATTCAGGTCCGCAGAACTTTCTGAACTTCTCATAAGCTTCTTCAAAGGGTATCCCCTTCAGAAGGTCGGAATTACTCTTATGAGTCACCTTCTTAACATGATAGTGAAGCTTACGGTACATCTTAGGCCTGATATCGCATGAGAATACTCCGGCGGCTCTGATCTTTCCGTCCTTATAGACATAGCGGACCGCTCCGATCTCTATGATCTCACCGCAAAGCGACGACACGTCGAAGTCGTACTCGACTCCGCCGATCGGCTGATTCCATTCCATATCGAAAACGACGATTATGTCTCCGTCCTTGATCTTATGATCCTTCAATATCCTTCTCCGCTGCCTTTCGCGCTTTTTTTCTTCCCGTATTATACAATGTTGAAGCACCAAGTGACATAAGGGCGAGAAGAGTTATCACCGCCCCTTTCTCTATATCTTCTTTATATACCTTTATCTTAACAGGCTCACGGTCTTCGATACCGCCGTTTCTTATAACGAATCCCAGATGCCCCATGCAGTCTGTGACCTCATAGCTCTGATCTCCCCTTTTTACCGTATAGAGCGGATCGTAAGGGATAGACGTAACGATCGTGAGGGGACCGTTAAGCCTCCAGATCGGATCTTCATCCGGAACGATGACCAGCCCTTTTCCCATAAAACGGAATCTCGAACTCAGCATCTCATATCCGGAACGGTCGAGTTTCCAAATGCCCACGCCGGCAGTCTCGATCTGCGGATCTGATATGGCGATCCTGAAGCTGAACTCGCTCTCCTTTGGAACGATCCCTGTAAAGAAACTCCCGTTGAACGACTCCGTCTCGTCACTGTCGGTATATATCAGGGTCAGATACTGTGTCCCGGAAAAATCCGAGCCGATATAATAATCCGGTGATCCGGGGGTAACATAATATGCCTTTAATATCAGCTCTATCTGGCTGTCGCGCTCAAGGGACCTGTAAAGCCCGGAATCCACAGTCTCAAAGCCTTTGACATACATCTCTTCGGTATAGGCTCTTACAAAGATATCTTCAAGAAGCGCCGCTCTCGAGAGAGCATTGATCCCTTCGGGGAAGGAAAGAGTATCAAAGGCATCGGATGCATCCGAAGATAATACGATATATCTGTATCCCGAAGAGACCGAGAAGAGGTCAAAGTCCTCATTGTCCTCGGGAGCGCTTAAAAGCGCCATGCTGTCGGGCGGGATCCTGTTTATGTGCGACTTCGAAAGTGCCCAGGTAAGGTTAAAGACCGATCCGATAAGCGCGATAAGAAGGATCAGCGTGAGTCTGTATCCCGTCTTTTTTGTTATAAGCGACGAGAAGCATATCCCCCAGAACAGTATCACTGCGAAAGTAAAGTACAGCGGAAGGACCTGACCTTTAAGATCGTTGGCTTCCGTATTGGACAATATGAGGAAAGCTGTCATTACTATGGCGGCTCCCCAGACGGCGGTCCTGGTAAGATATTCCGAATTCTTAAGAGTCACCGAAGCAGTCATGAAGCAGATGACAGCCAGGCTCAGAAGCCTTGCCGAAGCGAAGTTTCCGCCCTCTCCCCAGACCGAGAAGATCCGGTCAAAAGGTTCATATACAACAGTGATATAGATAAAGATCATAATAACGGCGTAGGAGATCTTCTGCCCGAGCTTTATCCCGCTGTTAAAGAAGAACAGCATCACTGTCAGGATGACCAGCACGGACAGCGAGAACGGATCCATGGCAACCGCGGTATCGGGAGACCTTCCGTCTATCGAATAAAGAAGGAAATCAAAGAACTTAAAAGAGACTTTGCTCTCGACAAAAAGCTGCTTGAGACCGGCATCCTTCGGTATCAGGGATATCATCGGAATGATCGAAAATGCCGATACGATGACAGAAGCGATCACGGACGATATCAGTCCCAGGATCTTAAGAGACCTTTCGCCTGTCCCGGTCTTTTCAAGAGGCAGGACAACAGCCGGCATGAGAAGACCGAAAAGAACGATGGCCGAAGCGCAGAAGATCCCGCATATGATTATCGCCAGAGACATAATGCACGTAAGGATGAGGATATGCTTCCATCCTCCCTTCCGTACTGCTCTTCCCGCGAAAAAGACGATCAGCGGAAGAAATACAGCCAGCGACAGGAGCGACCTGTTCTGCAATGCCGACATAACCGGAGAACATATCCCGTAAAAAGTTCCGAGGAGCATACAGCCGTCATTTTGCAGCCCGACGGTCTTTCGAAGCATCAGGCACATGGCAGAAGCAGCCGCTCCGATCTTCAGGATGTTAACAACATTAAGATAAACGAGAGCCATCCCATTGGGCATAAGAAGCACCGGAAGGAAAAGAGGATCGAGATTCTCGACCAGGATATTTCTTAAAAGAGGTATCGCAGTGATCTCCGAAGATAACGGGATCTTCCTTATGAGTTCCGCAGTCTGCATGTCGTAACCGGGGAGCATAAGGATGTTCTCCATAGCGGACAGCCCCGTCTCCTTAACGACTGGCAAAAGGAGAAGCGCCAGACAGAATACCGCCATGGCTGCCATGGCGGAGAGGATACACGACCTGAGAGGTAAAGATGCGGTCTTTACGGCTGCTTTAGTCGTCCGTCTCATCAGTATCCTCCGTATCTTCGTTCAGATCTTCGATCAGATCCGGTTCCGTCTCTTCCGAAGGTCCGCCATCCGTGATCTCCTCATCAGTCAGTCCGGAAGGATCAGAGAAAAGACCGGAAACTTCTTCGCCTTCGGCTTTCGCTAAGGTCACGCTGACCTTGTCTTTCTTCTGATCCCTGAACAGTCCGTATCCCACCAGAAGGATCGTGACGGCTGCGCCTGCCACGCTTATAAGAACACCTTCTTTGAAGCCCGCAGGCCTGTATTTGAGGATCACTTCGTGAGTGCCTCTCTGCATATGCACAGCCATAAGGGCATCTCCGACCGGATCGACCGGAGTCTCTTCCCCGTCAACATAGACCGTAAAGCCTTCGGAATAAGGAACGGTCAGGAGGAGAAGTCCGTTATTGTCTGCCGTGATCTGTCCCTCGATGGTCGTATCGTCGTAAAATGTTACATGAAGCTGCTCGTCTCCGAGGATCTCAAGCATCCTCTCATAAACTTCCATATCGAGAGAATATGTATAGAGGTTTATTACTCCCGCATTGGGCTTGTTGTAATGAAGCTTTACGGTTATCGGATCCCCCGTAAAGGTTCCGAGGCATATCGTCTGATAGCTCCTTATCTCAAAAGAGATATCATTTTCGCTGTCGGGTCTTGTGATCGTGACCCTTCCGCCCTTGGAGCAGTTCGTATAGATATAAACTTCCGACCCGATAAGGGCATCGTTCACCTCGACGGTGATGTCGGCGCCGTCTCCGGCAGTCAGGTTATAGCGGAGGGCATTCCCCACTGTTCCGAGGAATTCAGCGTTGGATGTCTCGACATCCGTTGTTCCCGCCGGGAAATATATGTCCCCGGGAACACCCATATAGCTTATCCACGTGTTTGTCTTGGAAAAGATATCGGTATTATCCCATAAAGGCTCATAGGAAAGGACATCCGGAGATACCATGAATCCCACTGAGAAGGCGTCGGGATTAGAGTAGAAAACGGTATTCTCGCCGCGGTATTCCTCATTAAAGATCATGGGGACTGAAGAAGTCTGCTCTATAGTCGCCAGGTTCCTTATTCCCAGTAAAGTGGCGGTGACCCTGGTGAGACCGGCATTTCGAAGGCCGTTGATACCGTTATTGTGGAAACCGAAGTTCCTCATGTATTTTACAAAGCTCTCACGCGCGGTCGACGAGAATATCGACATTCCCTTAACGCCATAAAGAGACTGAATGTCACAGATATTGTTGGGATAGATCTCCGTCCTCTCAAATGTGTCGTGACCGGGTGTCCCCTCCACTTCCTGAGCGTGGCTTCGGATCTCTTCCCTGTTCTTGCCGTAGAATTCGTAACCCATAAAGCCTTCATTCTTGGCGACCAGGGCGATACTTATGCAGGACGACAGGAACAGTTCGAGAAGGACTGTCACGGATATCAGATACTCATAGAAATATCTTCCGTGGATCTTGGGATTCCTGATACAGACGAGTACCGTCCCCTGAACGATCAGGAAGATGAGCGTAAGTCCGATCTGGATATAGCCTTCGTTTCCTTCGCCGAACTTTTCGAAAAGCACGAGGAAGACAAGAGCTCCCGCAAAAGACGCTGTCACGGCTCTCTTACTCAGGCTCCTGAGGACTCTTACCGTCATGAAAGCCATGCTTACGAGAAGGAAGCACATTATAAACGACTGTCTATAGGGGATCTGGTTCGGGAAATGGAAACCGTGCCAGATAAAGTTCAAAGCTCTGTTCGTAAAGCTCAGATACATTATGAAGATGAGAAGTCCGTACCCTATCTTGTGCCTTATAGTGATGCCGGTCTCTTTCTTCGCCGTAAAGAACAGCGGTACGAGAAGAACGACAACGGCTCCGCAGCAGACATTGGCCATGCCGTCCCTGATATTGGGATTGGCACTGACCATGAACCTTCCGAGGAAATCAAAAAGGTCGCCCGTTAGCTTGAACTCCTTGGGGAAAGAATCGCCCGTCGCCGAAGAGTGCCTGAGGATAAGATATGTCGGGATGACCATATAGGCGGATAGCATTCCCGCGATCCCGCTTGCCAGGGCAAACCTTCCCGCGCTCCCGGCCAGAGTCTTAAAGCAGAGCCTTCCGGGATCCCCCTTGGGAAGTCCGGGAGTAAAGAGCATTACATAGTATACGGGCGCGAATATCACAAGGAACAGGCAGATAAAATAGCCTGCATAGTAGTTGCTTATTATGGCGATACCCAGAGAAAGGATATAGAGAAGATACTTTCTCTCGAGCAAGAGCTTACGGAGTCCCAGGCAGATAAGAGGCAGAAGGACCATGGCATCGCACCACATGATGTTCCAGAAATCCGTTACGAACCATCCGCAAAGAGCATAGGAAGACGAGAATATGACCGTAAGCATATCGTATCTTTTGTTGTCTCCGGCAGAGAGAAACTTGCCCATAAAAAGAGAAGCCAGGCCCGCGCGTACAGCTGTGATCAGGGCAATGAACACGGGGATGGCCTTATAGGGGAAAAAGATAACGAAGAAGTTCAACGGGCTCGCCCCGTAGTTGGCGTAAGCGGCATAGAACTCGTTGCCAAGTCCCGAATACCACGAATAAAAGAGCGATCTTCCCTCCATGACCTTCTCCCTGAACTCGCAGAGAAACGGAGCGTACTGGTGATAAAGATCTACCGTAAGGATCGTTCTGTCACCTACGGGATATACATGAAGTATCGAAAAAGCACTGATGACGGTAAGGAATGGAAATGCAAAGCACAGTATTCGAAGAAGTGTCCCTGTGCTCAATATCTTTCGATCATTCATATCCCGTACCGCCTTAAATATATATTCCTATGAGATATTAGCACAATTGTAGCAATTTTGCCGCATAGCCGTTACTTAAATATGTTAAAGTATATGGTGAAAAAATATGTGGGAAGTGAACAAATGGCATTAAAACTTAAGATCATCATGAACCCTTCTTCGGGAAGGGAACAGGCGATGGTTCATATCGAGGACATGCTGGCACATCTCGTGGCCAGGGGAGCTCTCGAACGCGCCGATATTTCCTACACTTCCAAGCGATACGATGCCAAGAGGTTCGCCGAGAACACGGATGCTTCCCAGTATGACTACATCGTGGCTGTAGGCGGCGACGGCACCGTAAACGAAGTGCTGACAGGCATAATGAACGCTAAGATAGATCTCCCGCTGGCTATATACACTGCCGGAACGGTAAATGATTTTGCCACCATCAACGGCATCCCGACGACCCCGGCTTCCTTCGCCAGAATGCTAATGTCACCCGACATACGTAAGGTCGACTGCGGCAAGGTCGGCGACCGCTATTTCCTGAACGTTCTCGCAGGCGGGCTCATGACCGATGTCGCTTACAAGGTCTCATCGGAATTAAAGACAGCATTCGGTCCGGCGGCTTACTGGCTGTCGGCCATGAAGGACATCCCCGGGATACACGACCGCCCCGCCATCCCTCTTGTCATAAAGACAGAAGACGAGACGGTCAAAGCCGATGCACTCATGTTCATGATCTCGAACAGCAAGAGCGTCGGAGGCTTTCGAAAGCTCATGACCATGGCCGACCTCTCGGACGGGCTCCTAGATGTCCTGATAGTCAAGAAGATGGATCCTTCCGAGGTGATCCCGCTTCTGGGCGAGCTCATGATGGGAGATCATATATACAACGATAATGTGGTATATTTTCAGACGGATAAAATGAAGATCAGTGTTAGGGGCAAGTCCAAAGTAGTGCTCGACCTGGACGGGGAAAAGGGTCCCTCCCTCCCCTGCGAAGTCAGCTGCATCAGAGATGCGATCACTTTGGTCGTTCCGAACAAGGAGGATAGCAAGTGAAAAAAAGAGATAACAATAAGATAAGGACACCGGGGGTTCCCGAGCCTTCCGCGGCCATTGATCAGACTGATCAGAGTATGCCCGGCAGCATGACGGCGGATGCCTCCTCTGACATCTCCCCGGATGCAGCAGCCTTACCGGGCGGTGCTTCTTTTGAGAGCGGAAACTCCGCCGTGACAGAAGGCTCGCTTGATGCTTCGATACCTTCGGAAGTATCGGTATCCGTTACAGAAGAAGCCGGCAAGGCTCATTCGGCGGCCACTCACGTTAACGAGAAGACTGTCCTTTCCGATCTCGAGAGCATCGATCCCGATTTCCTCACAGGAGAACAGACTTCCGCGGTAAGCTCCGTAAGCGGCAAGACCGGAAGAAGGCTCCGCCGCGCAGTAAAAGAGAGCAGAAGATACGAAAAGAACAGGACTCCGCGCGTGGAGATGGACCTCTCGGGCAAAGGTTCCGGCAAACGCCCCGAGACGGCGGACATCTCATCAAAAGCCACCCGCAAAGCCGCCATGTTTACGGCTTTCGGCGTGTTCGTCCTGCTTCTTGTCGCTTCGCTTTCTATCTTTTTCGGGGCAGGTCTCAAGGACCGTCTCAAGAGTCCCTTAAAGATCCACGGACAGTTCGTCGACAGCGCCGAATTCAGTTTCATGTATCACTATCTCCTGATCGACAACGGTGTCGATATCTTCGCTTCCGGAACTCAGGAGATGCTGAACGGACCCTATGAATCCCCCGATTATGCGACCACGAGAGATTATTTCCTGGATCTGACAGCCAAGGAGATGCAGACCACCATGATCCTCTATGACGATGCCACAGCCCACGGCTATGAGATCGGTCCCGAGCATTACGCCCAGGCCAGAGCCTATATCGACTGGCTCTCCGGAAAGGCCATGACTCTTGGCGTTCCTCTGGATATCTATATCAGGGGTGTTTTCGGCGATCAGGTCACCGAGCAGATCGCTCTCAATACACTCGCAAAGAAGTTCTTCACAGAGGATTACGCCTCGGGAGCCAAGCTCGTAGAGCTTCAGGCAACGGAAGAACAGGCTGAGGAAGCATATCAGAACAACAGAAACGCATACGATCTCGTTAACTACAAGCTCATAAGGATCACCTACGAGAGAAGGGACGAGGCATTTATAAATACGGCTAATCTTCACGCTCAGGAGATCATCGCCGCCACGAACGGAGATCCCGCCAACTTCGAGCCCGCCGCGGCGGAATACTTTACGGGAGAGGCCCGTAACAGGCTCCTTACCGAGAACTCCGCTCTGGAGAGAAACGTAAGATATCAGGATATCACCCACCCCGAATTCCGTGACTGGCTCTTCGACGCCAGCCGTCAGAGAGGCGATACCGTGATATTCCCCGACAGTGACGGATTCCCGATAATACTGTGTTTCGTTTCACGCGAGAGACAGTCTGTCCCTTTAAGAGACGTCCGTATCGTTCACGTCAACACGCAGTCTGAAGAGGGCGGCACAGGACTCCCGGTGGCTGATGCCCAGCTCCTTACCCAGGAGATCTATGAGCTTCTCACGAGCGGTCAGGCAGATATCCCCAGCATCGAGAATCTCTATACCAACTTCGTTATCGACGGCTCGCTTGAGATCATCCACAGCCAGGATACCTATCCCGGCA
>JAFZWN010000121.1 GCA_017617295.1 Clostridiales bacterium
ACTTTAGAAGCTCGCTTTGATACCAAAGGAGCCGCGCGCGCGAATATGCCGGTCGGACAGAAAGCAGGCAAAATTTTACGATTTTCAAAATTGTGCCTACATTCGCACACTCCCACAAAGAACGGGGACTTAGATGTCATATTCAATACTACCTGTCTCCGGTTCCAGCTCCGGGAAAGGAATAAACTCCAATGGCAGACAAGTCTTGTCACCTATTATCTTCTCCATTTCCAAAACGTCATACCATCTTCCGAACTTGGCTCCGACGCCGTGATATCTCGCGACGGTCTTATAGCCGAGAGATGCATGGAACTTCTCGCTGGTCCTTGTAAGATATTCATCTTCTTCACCCATCGGGGAAGAGGCCCCGGGATAGACGTTTGTAACGTGCTGCTCCCGAAGGATCCTTTCGAGCCGCTCATATAGAGTTCTCCCGATGCCCAGCCTGTGATAGTCCCTGTCTATATAGATCGATGTCGCCGCCGCCCAGCGGTATGCGTCCCTGCTCCGAAATCTCGACGCGTAGATATAGCCGATCACCCTTCCGCCGCTTACCGCGACGATATACGGGTATTCTTTAAGCGTGCTCCTTATCCTTTCGCGGAATTCTTCGAGCGAAGGCACTTCATACTCGAAAGTGATCGCTGATGTCATGATGTAATAAGAGTAGATACCAAGTATCTCCTCCGCGTCTTTTTCCGTTGCACTTCTGTATGTGATATCCATAGTCCTTATGTCTCCTTAGCTTTTTCTGATACCGCCAGCAGGTGCGCCGACAGCCCTATGATCTCTTCGTATGTATCCAGAAGCCTTACCGTATTAAGGAGCGCCTCTCTGGACTTCTCATTATCCCAGAGGTTATCCAGATCAGGGGCGAGCCATGCACCGCCCATTATGCCGTGCACCACAGACTTAGCAAATCCTCCCTCGGACAGCTCCCCTCGGAGTGCCTTGGCCGAATGAAAATGCGAGCTTCCGATGCCGCTGTAGCATTTCCTCCCGGGATTTATATGACACCCATCTCTAAGCTCTCTCTCCACCATCTTGAGAAATGAAGGATCCTCCAGCCACGAGTTACCGTTCTCCTTGTTCGGCGAGTATTCGGTGATGTTATAAAGAAGCACCGAAGAGGGCGTAAGCGCCGCCGAGAATAGCCTGCCTCCGTCACGGAGCATCCGGAAACACTCTCTTATCGCCGTGAGCCTCCCCTCGTGATCGGTGATGTGATACAACGGTCCCATAAGAAGTATCGCATCCGCGCTTTTATCGGGGCGCGGAACATCCCTGGCATCGCACACTTCCCGTGCCGCCAGGTCAAATCCTTCGTACTCGCTTTCGAGCATCCCGCTCATAAGGATGTTCTTTTCCGACAGGTCGAAGAGATGCACCTCATATCCCAGTGACGCGAGCCACCATGAGTATTCCCCGTATGCACCTCCGATATCGTATATGACCGCAGGGGGCTTGGGAAGCTCCTCAAGAAGTATCTCTTTCGTTCTGTCAAACTCGATCCTGCCGCACCCGGTCCGAAGCCTACTGAATTCCTCTCCGGCATCGTAATATGCCAGTACTGTCCTGTCTATCGTTTCCATAGTTTTCTCCTTTTGAAATGTTTTTGTTCTGCTGATCTTCTTCCGTATTGTTCTGGCCGTTATCCTGATTCATACCGATGCCTCCTTTCTCCCGGAAAATAAAAACGGCCGGCAACCCCGGGGCTGCCGACCGTATTATCCTCTGTTGATGCGAAAAGTTACTTACGCGACAAAGCAAGCCGGCTGCCCGATCCGACAAATACCTGCTGCTGATCGTTCATAAGAAACGAGCTTGTCACTTCAGTAATCCTCCGTTATGGTTTTTCACGATTATATAGCAATGTTATTTGATGTGCAAATAACTGCCATTCGGCGGATCAAGATTACGGCTGGTTTTTATAACAGAATTCATGTATAATATTGTTATCAAACTTACAGGAGATCAATTTCATGCCTACTATCAAATCAAGCGCCGATCTTCGTAACGGCTACAACGATATATCTAATTTCTGTCATGAATATAACGAACCCGTCTTTATCACCAAAAACGGCAAAGGCGACCTAGCTGTTATGAGTATAGAAACATACGATAAGCTCGTCGGCAGGTTCGAGCTGTACAACCTCATAAATGAGGGGCTTTCCGATATCGAAAAAGGCGATGTCATCCCGGCTTCTGATGCTATAAGCTCCATCCGTAAGAGGCGGAAAAATGAAGTATAACGTATTCCTCTCAAAAGCATCACAAACAGACCTTGCGGAGGCCATGGATTACATCGAATTTCAATTAATGAATCCTTGCGCAGCTGATGCCCTTCTTGACAAATTCGAGAAAAGCGTTAACTCACTGTCTGTAATGCCGGAAAAACACGCCCTTGCATCTGATCCCTTTTTAAATTCCAAGGGAGTCCGCTTTATTCCAATCGATAATTATATTTTGTTTTATACCATCAACAAGAGCAAAAGGACAGTATCTGTTGCCAGATTTTTATACGGCAAGAGAAACTGGGCGGGTATACTGAAAGACGAACCGCTGTCGCTATAAGACAGAAAATTTTTCGTGCATAAAATATAGGACGCCGCTCAAAGTTGCCCTTTGATGTCGGCGTCCTATTGAATATCACTCTAACCATCTGTCTTAAATCTACGCATTAGAGTCAATAAGATAAATAAATTTCACCAGGCAATGGTATGCTTTTTCAACTTCATCGGATGAAAACATATTTGTTTCTCCATTCAAGTATAATTCTTTGTTAGGTAATCTTTTATCTTGAAGGTTTGTATTACGACACACGATCTCGGCAACAGCACATAAGTAACAAAGCACCTGCATTGTTGTCCCTCTCGTTTTTGCCGCAGCATAAAGGTATACTTTGATAAGGATAAACACTTAAAAGAGGGGACTGATCATGCGCACAAGAACAGAAGAATATATAAGGACTCAGTACGGCGTCTCTCCCGAGTATCCGTGGGACAGAGATGATATGAGCGCTGTGTTCCGCCACAAAGATAACAGAAAATGGTTTGCGCTCATCATGAGTGTCGGGCGCGACAGGCTCGGTCTGCCGGGCAAGGGCACCGTTAATGTTATAAACCTTAAGATAAACGATCCTCTTTATCATGACTCTCTCGTTCATGAGGACGGGATAATGCCCGCCTACCACATGAACAAGAGAAGCTGGATAACTGTCCTTCTTGACGGAATGGTCCCGGAGGATCTGGTGTTCAGTCTTATCGACCTGAGCTTCAGTGCGACGGGACCCAAAGCAAAGAAGACCGTATCAAGACCTTCAAAGGAATGGGTCATCCCGGCGAATCCAAAGTACTATGATGTGATAAAGGCTTTTTCCGAACGTGACGAGATCGAATGGAAACAGGGAGCGGGTATAATGACCGGCGATACCGTCTATCTTTATGTGGGTGCCCCGGTCTCGGCGATACTTTTTAAATGCAAAGTGACAAAGACCGGTATCCCCTGCGATTTTGACAACGGCAAACTGAAGATAAGATCTCTGATGAGCATAAAGCTTATGAAGCGGTATAAGGAAGATGAATTCACTTTCGAGGTACTAAGAGAAGAGTACGGGATCTTCGCTATAAGAGGACCACGCGGGATCCCTATTTCACTCTCGGAAGCACTTATGTGATCACACCAAAAAGGAAGCCGCTTATGATGAAGCGGCTTCCTTGAAACTCATAAACAAACTCATTTTTTTAGGAAAGAACTTCGCGGGCGGAGGAACACCCGGAAGTATGTGACTGTTGTGTATCGCTTCTCATAGGCATCCCCCCTTTCAGGTTCTTATTGCTTTCTTATGATTTAATTGTAACGCGGAAATTGTGGACTTGTGCAACAACAGTATAAAGGATCTGTTAACAGAGTGGTGCTTTATGACACTTTTAATCCACAATTGCGGCCGAAGAGGTAATCTATGCTGTGCAGCCTTTTTGACAAGTTGACTAGCGGGGGGAACTCTGGTGACGTACACCCTTGATCATCGGGAATCGCGGTTTTTTAATTTTTCAGGGCATTTTCACTTCTAAAACTGATTTTTTTAGGGCATTTTCCTCCACCAAAATGTATTTTTCAGGGCATTTTCGCGTCGGAAAAATCAAAAAGAAAACGCCGCCTCCGGGGTTGCCCCCCGAAAGCGGCGCTTTGTATAGAGAAAAAATAAGAGAGTTGTCAGATCTCCATCTCGCCAGTGAATACCAGCGAACAGTTACCAGTCATATAGACGGTATCTTCGGTATAGCGGATGACCAGCTCGCCTCCGCGAAGTATTACCCTGATGTCTTCGTTCATGGGGCAGTATCCGTTCAGGCAGGAAGCGACTACGGCAGCGCACGCGCCTGTGCCGCATGCCATCGTCTCGCCGGAGCCTCTCTCCCATACCCTCATCTTGAGAGTGTGGTCGTCGATCACCTTGATGAACTCGGTGTTGACACGCTCGGGGAATACCGCGTTGTTCTCGAACGAAGGACCGATCTTCTCGAGATCCAGGATGTCGACCGAGTCGGTATAAACGACTGCGTGAGGATTGCCCATCGATACGCAGGTGACCTTATAATCCCTGCCGTCCACCGTAAGAGGCGAAGCGATCACACGGCCGTTCTCATCACCCGCAAGTGTCGTGGGGATAGAAGGCGCTTCAAGGATGGCCTTGCCCATGTCGACTTCAACGCGGACGACCACGTCGCCCGATGTCATGAGACGGAGCTTCTTGATGCCGCTTCGGGTCTCGATCGTCATGTGCTTTTTCTTATGGCCTGCGATGTCGTACATATACTTACCGACACACCTGATCGCGTTACCGCACATCATGCCTTCGGAACCGTCGAGGTTGTACATGATCATCTTCGCATCGGCGACCTTGGAGGGAGCGATCAGGACGATGCCGTCACCGCCGACACCGAAGTGGCGGTCAGACATGTAGACCGACAGCGACTCGGGAGACGAGATCATGTTCTCAAGACAGTCGATGTAGATATAGTCGTTGCCGATGCCCTGCATCTTTGTGAAGCGTACTACCCTTCTCTTGTCACGCATGTGGTTGATATCGACGAGCTCGGTGTTGATCTCGCTGTATCTGCTCATCAGAGAGTCTGCCAGAGCCGCCGCGGTATCAACGGCCGTTAAGCAGGGGATGCCGAGCATTACTGCGCGGCGGCGGAGCTTAACGGAATCTCTCGCGGGAAGGCGTCCCTTGGCGGATGTCGAGATGATGTAATTGACCTTGCCGCTGTCGAGGAGCGTCATGGTGTTGTCGGTATCGGACTCGTGGATCTTGTGGACCTCGGTGACTTCCATACCCGACTCGCGGAGTGCCTTTGCGGTACCTGCGGTGGCATAGAGCTTGAAGCCCATAGTATCGAATTTCTTAGCTGTCTCGATAGTCTCGGTCTTATCGGAATCACGGACGGAGATAAATACGCCGCCGCTTCGGTACATCTTGTAGCCTGCTGCGACAAGTCCCTTGAAAAGTGCCTCGGAGAGGTTACGGCCTACGCCTAAGACCTCACCCGTGGACTTCATCTCGGGTCCCAAGTGAGTATCAACGTCTGTGAGCTTCTCGAAAGAGAATACCGGCACCTTTACGGCCGTATAAGGTGACTGTCTGTAGAAGCCGATGCCCCAGTCCATGTCGGCGAGCTTTCTGCCGAGGCTGACTTCGATGGCAACGTCAACCATCGGAACTCCCGTGACCTTGCTCATGTAAGGAACGGTCCTCGATGCTCTGGGATTGACCTCGATGACGTAGATCTTGTCGTCCTTGACGATATACTGGATGTTTACGATACCTATCGATGCAAGCCCTTCGCACAGAGCCTTCGTCGTGTCGATGAGGCGCTTGCCCATATCGTCGAAGATATGCTTGGCGGGATATACTGCGATCGAGTCGCCCGAGTGGATACCGGCACGTTCGATGTGCTCCATGATACCCGGGATCAGGACATCGTGACCGTCGTAGATCGCGTCGACCTCGATCTCCCTGCCCTGGATGTACTTGTCGATCAGGACGGGATTCTCGATGCCCTGAGCGAGGATTATGTTCATGTATTCGGTAACATCCGCATCACCGAAAGCGATCGTCATGTTCTGTCCGCCGAGGACATATGAAGGACGGAGCAGTACGGGATATCCGATGCTCTGAGCCGCGGCAAGAGCCTCCTCGAGGCTTGTTACGGATGAACCCTTTGGGCGTGCGATGCCGAGACGCTCGAGAAGCTCGTCGAATCTCTCACGGTCCTCAGCCATATCGATCGAATCGGCGGATGTACCGATGATGTTGATGTTGTTCTGCGAAAGTGTCTTCGTGAGCTTGATGGCCGTCTGTCCGCCGAAAGCGACTACAACGCCTTCGGGTTTTTCCTGATGGATTATATCCATTACCGACTCGGGATCGAGGGGCTCGAAGTAGAGCCTGTCGCCCGTATCAAAGTCAGTGGATACCGTCTCGGGGTTATTGTTGATTATTACTACTCTGAATCCGAGAGCTCTCAATGCGTCCACGCAGTGAACAGCCGCATAGTCGAACTCGATACCCTGGCCGATCCTGATAGGTCCCGAACCGATAACGATGACGGTTCTTCGATCGTCGCCTTCGAGTCCGTGGTCGGCTTCGTTAACGCCGCCTTCGGAAGCGGTATTGACTGCACTATAGAAGTAAGGCGTCTGAGCAGCAAACTCGCCGGCACAGGTATCGACCATCCTGTATATTGGAGCGATCTTATAGTCAGAAGGGATCTCCTTGCCGCTGATCCTGGTAAGAGCCTTATCGGTAAAGCCGAACCTCTTGGCCCTGATATATTCCTCTTTGGTCATCTCCCCTGAAGAAGTCTTTTTCTCGATATCGATAAGGTTTTTGATCTTCATGAGGAACCACATATCGATCAGGGTGATCCCGTGGATCTGCTCGGGAGTTACTCCGAGATACATGGCACGTGCCACATAGAAGATGCGAAGATCTGTGGGCTTTGACAGTCCCTCGAGAGCCTCTTCCCTGGTAAGGGATGCGTAGCGGGGCGGGAGCATCGTATCGCAGGAAATCTCGGCTCCTCTTACGGCCTTCATGAGAGCGCCCTCAAAAGAGTCGGCAATGGCCATGACCTCACCGGTCGCCTTCATCTGGGTGCCGAGGTCCCTCTTGGCATATACGAACTTGTCGAAAGGCCACTTGGGGAACTTGACTGCGACGTAGTCGAGCGCGGGCTCGAATGATGCATATGTGTTGCCTGTTACGGCGTTCTTTATCTCGTCAAGACGGTAGCCCAGAGCGATCTTTGTGGCGACCTTGGCGATGGGATAACCCGTTGCCTTGGAAGCGAGAGCCGACGATCTCGAGACCCTGGGGTTGACCTCTATGACCGCATACTCGAAAGAGTCGGGATTAAGAGCGAACTGACAGTTACATCCTCCCTCTACTCCGAGCGCCTCGATGATGTTCAGAGCCGCGGACCGGAGCATCTGGTATTCCTTATCTGCAAGCGTTACCGCGGGAGCTATTACTATGGAGTCACCCGTATGTACGCCGACGGGATCGAGATTCTCCATCGAGCAGACGGTGACCTTGTTGCCGGCCTTGTCACGGATGACCTCGAACTCGATCTCTTTCCAGCCTGCGATACTCTTTTCGATGAGTACCTGGTTGATGGGCGAGAGCCCGAGGCCGGTGCTCGCGATCTCGAAGAGCTCCTCTTCGTTGTCCGCGATACCGCCGCCCGTACCGCCCAGCGTGAAGGCGGGCCTTACGATGACCGGATAACCGATCTCGGAAGCAAAATCAAGAGCGTCATGCGCGTCGTTAACGACCTTGGAAGGGACACAGGGCTGGCCGATACTCTCCATGGTGTCCTTGAACATCTGACGGTCCTCGGACTTGTCGATACACTCGGGAGATGAGCCCAGGAGCTTGACGCCGTATTCGTGAAGGAAGCCTTCCTTCGCCAGCTGCATGCACAATGTAAGTGCAGTCTGTCCGCCGAGGCCTGAGAGGATCGCGTCGGGACGTTCGGTCTCGATGATCCTTTTTACTGTCGTAAGCGTAAGAGGCTCGATATAGATCTTATCGGCCATCTTGTTGTCTGTCATGATGGTAGCGGGGTTGGAGTTGACGAGGACCGTCTCGATGCCGTCTTCACGGAGAGCGCGGCAGGCCTGCGTGCCCGCATAGTCGAACTCGGCTGCCTGGCCGATGATGATCGGGCCGGAGCCTATTACCATTACTTTTCGTATATATCTGTCAAGAGGCATGATCTTACTTCCTTTCCATCAGAGCGATAAATCTGTCGAAGAGTTCCCCGCTGTCCTGCGGTCCGCCCGCTGCCTCGGGGTGGAACTGTACCGAGAAGGCGTTGCCGCTTCTATACATCAGACCTTCGTTCGTTCCGTCGTTGACGTTACAAAACCACGCGTAAGCAACAGCGGGATCGATGCTGTCCTCGGTAACCGCGTAGCCGTGGTTCTGTGATGTTATGTAGATCTTGCCGGTATCGGCGTCCTTTACCGGATGGTTGGCGCCTCTGTGACCGTACTTGAGCTTATGTGTCGCGAAGCCGTGCGAGAGTGCCAGGAGCTGGTGCCCCAGGCATATGCCCATCGTAGGGATATTGTCCTTGGAGAGTTCCTTGAGAGTCTCGATCTCGCTGACGTTGTCGGTCGGATCTCCCGGGCCGTTGCTCAGGAAGAGTCCGTCGGGAGCGAGCTCCCTGACCCTTGAAGCGGGCGTGTCGTGAGGCAGGAGTGTTACCCTGCAGCCCCTCTTATTGAGATGGCGGATGATGTTCTTCTTGATGCCGTAGTCGAAGACCGCGACCTCGTAGAGCTTTTCGCCCTCGGCCTCGTAGATGACCTCTTCGGGAGTCGAGACTTCCTTTACAGGATCCTTGATCCTGTATGCCTTTATCGCATCCATGTCGGCGTGCGAAGGATCGTCGCAGATCATGCCGTTCATGGTGCCTCTGTCACGAAGCATCTTGGCGAGCGATCTCGTATCTATACCCTTGAGTCCGGGGATGCCCTCGTTTTTTAAAAAAGTGTCCAAGTCTCCTTCATTTCTGAAATTTGAAGGAGCCTCGCACACTTCTCTCACGATATAAGCCGATACATTTACCCTGTCACCCTCTTTGTCCGGGGGGATGATCCCGTAATTCCCTATATGAGGGAATGTCTGCAATACTGCCTGCCCTTTGTAGCTGGGGTCGGTCAGCGTCTCGAGATAGCCCGTCATGGCAGTGGTGAAAACTATCTCGGCGATAACCTCACCCTGCGCTCCGAACGCCTCTCCTTCAAAGACCTCCCCGTTCTCCAGAACCAGAAATCTCTTCATCTTTTCTCTCTCCGTTTTATTTTTTCTCTATAAAATATCACTTCATCAGGTATGCGTCTATCTCTTTTGCGGCATCTCTTCCCTCTCGAAGACCCCAGACGACCAGAGATTGTCCTCTTCTCATGTCACCTGCAGCAAAGACACCCTCCACGGATGTGGCATGCTTGCCGTGAGTCTCGACGTTGGATCTGCCGTCCGTCTCGACGCCGAAAGCGTCAACAACATATTTCTGCGGTCCCAGGAAACCTGCAGCGATCAAGACCAGCTGTGCGGGGATGATCTCCTCACTGCCCTCGATCGGTACCATCTGCATCCTGCCGGTAGCTTCATCTTTCTTGCCCTCGAGTTTTACGGTCTCAAGAGAGCACAGCTTGCCGTTATCGTCTTTAATAAATCTCTTTACGGTCGTGCAGTATACTCTGGGATCCTTGCCGAATACCGCGATCGCCTCTTCCTGGCCGTAATCGGTCTTCAGGATGCGGGGCCACTCCGGCCATGGGTTATTTGCCGCTCTCTCGACCGGAGGAGCGGGCATCATCTCGAGCTGCGTAACGCTCTTTGCACCGTGACGGATGCATGTACCGACGCAGTCGTTACCCGTATCGCCGCCGCCGATGACTACGACGTCCTTATACTTGGCGCTTATGTAGTTGCCGTCAGTAAGGTTGGAGTTGATCAGAGATTTTGTCGTAGCCTTCAGGAAATCGACTGCGAAGTAGATACCCTCGGCGTCCCTTCCCTCTGCCTTGATGTCACGGGGATTTCCCGCGCCGCAGCAGAGTACGATCGCGTCGTACTGTGACTTAAGTTCCTCAAAAGTAACATCCACGCCGATATTGATACCGGTCTTAAAGGTGATGCCTTCGGCCTCGAGGATATCGAGCCTTCTCTTTATTACGGACTTCTCCAGCTTCATGTTGGGGATACCGTACATAAGGAGTCCGCCGGGACGGTCTTCCTTCTCATACACCGTTACTTCATGGCCTCTCATGTTGAGCCAGTATGCGCTCGAGAGTCCCGAAGGGCCCGAACCGATGACCGCGACCTTCTTGCCTGTCCTTCTAACCGGCGGATGAGGCGTCATGGTGCCTGTGGCGTAGGCCTTCTCTATAATGGAATATTCATTCTCCTTGGTGGTGACGGGCTCATCGTTCAGACCGCAGACGCAGGCCTTCTCGCAAAGAGCCGGGCATACTCTCGAAGTAAATTCGGGAAATGCGTTCGTCGACATGAGCCTCTGGAGAGCCTCGTCCCAGAATCCCATATAGACGAGATGGTTCCAGTCGGGGCAGAGGTTATTGAGCGGGCAGCCTGCGACCATGCCGCAGATGGGCTTGCCGTACTGACAGAAAGGCACGCCGCAGTTCATGCATCTTGCACCCTGGTTCTTACGGTCCTCCTCCGGCAGCGGTGTGTGGAACTCCCTGTAGGTCTTGATCCTCTCTAAAGGGTCCTCTCCCGGATTGTTGACTCTCTCATACTCCATAAATCCTGTTGGCTTTCCCATGGTAATTCTCCTCTTATGCGCTCTTTGTATCAGGCTTTTGCCGCGGTATTCTCGTGGAATGCCATTATCTTTGCTTCATCCTCCGTCGCGCCTTCAGCCATATGAAGGGCAATGGAATTCATCATCCGCTTATAGTCGTGAGGGATGACTTTCTTGAAACGGGGGATATAGTTGTCGATATCTTCGAGTATCCTCTTTGCAAGGGGCGATCCCGTCCTCTTGGCGTGCTCTTCGATAAGCGATACGAGCTTATTTCTGTCCTTCTCGTCCGTTACATGCTCGAATCCTACGAGGGACTTGTTGAGCTTGGTATAAAGGCTGTTGTCCTCATCGAGTACGTATGCGACGCCGCCGCTCATACCTGCCGCGAAGTTCTTGCCGACAGGACCTAAGACTACCGCGATACCGCCTGTCATGTACTCGCATCCGTGATCGCCCAGGCCTTCGACTACGACTTCCGCACCGGAGTTTCTTACGCAGAATCTCTCGCCTGCCAGACCGTTTACGAATGCCTTGCCGGATGTTGCTCCGAAGAGTGCGACGTTACCTGCAACGATATTCTCCTCGGGCTTGAACGTGCTCTCGGAAGAAGGATATACGGAAAGGATTCCGCCCGAAAGGCCCTTGCCGAAATAGTCGTTCGTGTCGCCTTCGAGATTGATCGTAAGACCCTTGGGGATGAACGCGCCGAAGCTCTGTCCGCCCGCACCCTTACAGTTGATCACGAAAGTATCCTCAGGCAGGGTATTATAGTATCTCTTTGTTATCTCGGATCCGAAGATCGTGCCCAGAGCCCTGTCGAGGTTTCTGACATTGATCTCGATCTCCTTATGTTCACCCTTTTCAAGAGCTTCCTGCATCTGCGGGATTATGACCTTGCGGTCGATAGTCTCGTCGAGCTTGAAGTCGTATGCGTCCTGCGCTTCGTAATGTCTCTTTATGCCTTCCTTTGCGGCTTCGGGATCGTGGATGATCTCAGACAGATCCACGCGGCCCTTTACGGAGCAGTCGGCTTCGCGGAGAAGGTCGGATCTTCCGACGAGCTCGTCGACTGTCCTGATGCCGAGCTTGGCCATGTATTCCCTCATCTCGTTTGCGATGAACGTCATGAAGTTGATGATGTATTCGGGCTTACCGGAGAACCTCTTACGAAGTTCGGGATTCTGTGTGGCAACGCCTACGGGGCAGGTATCGAGGTTACATACTCTCATCATGACGCAGCCCATCGTGACAAGGGGTGCGGTCGCGAATCCGTACTCCTCTGCACCGAGCATAGCCGCGATGACCACGTCCTTACCGGTAAGGAGCTTACCGTCCGTCTCAAGGCGAACCCTGGACCTCAGGTTGTTCTGAATAAGCGTTCTGTGTGTCTCTGCCAGACCGATCTCCCAGGGCATTCCTGCGTGGTGGATCGAGCTGGCGGGAGCGGCACCCGTACCTCCGTCATAGCCGGAGATCAGGATTACCTTGGCGCCTGCCTTGGCAACGCCTGCCGCGATGGTCCCGACACCGGACTCCGAAACGAGCTTGACCGAGATCCTTGCGTCGGCATTAGCATTCTGAAGGTCGTAGATAAGCTGTGCCAGATCCTCGATCGAGTAGATATCGTGATGAGGCGGCGGTGAGATCAGGGATACGCCGGGAGTCGAATGTCTCGTCTGGGCGATCCAGGGATATACCTTACCTGCGGGAAGGTGTCCGCCCTCACCGGGCTTAGCACCCTGGGCCATCTTGATCTGGATCTCCTTGGCGGAGATGAGATACTTGGATGTAACTCCGAAACGTCCCGATGCGACCTGCTTGATAGCGGAGCAGCGGTCTTCTTCTGTTCCCGCGGTCTGGATCCTGTCGAGGTCCTCTCCCCCCTCACCGCTGTTGGACTTGCCTCCGATGCGGTTCATCGCGATCGCCATGCACTCGTGTGCTTCCTTGGAGATCGAACCGTACGACATGGCGCCGGTCTTGAACCTCTTCATTATCTCTTCGGCACTTTCGACTTCCTCGAGAGGGATCTCGTGACCCTCTTCGTACTTGAAGTCGAGAAGGCTTCGAAGTGTTACGTGACGGTCGTCGGAATTGATAGCCGTCGAGAACTTCTTGAATGTCCCGTAGTCGCCGTTTCTGGTAGCGAGCTGGAGAAGATGTATGGTCTCGGGATCGTAGAGGTGCTTCTCCTTGCCGGACCTGGACTTGTGCCAGCCCTTGATGGCAAGGCCTTCGCCCGAACCGGTCCTATAGAGATCGAAAGCATGATCGTGAAGATGCTCGGTCCTCTCGGCGATATTATCGAGCGTGATGCCTCCGACGCGGCTTACGGTATCAGGGAAGAACTCGTCCATGAGCTCCTTTCCTATGCCGAGAGTCTCGAAGACCTTGGCACCCTGGTAAGACTGCAGCGTCGAGATACCCATCTTGGCGGCGATCTTTACGATACCGCTCTCCAGAGCCGAGATATAAGCATTACATGCCTGTGTATATTCCTTGTCGATGACGCCTCTTCTGATGAGGTCGCCGATCGTATCAAGTGCGAGATAAGGGTTGACCGCACTAGCGCCGAAGCCGAGGAGCGTCGCGAAGTGATGTACTTCAACAGGCTCAGCCGTCTCAATAATTATCGAGATCGCTGTATTCATCCTTGTCCTTACGAGATAGGTCTCAAGAGCCGCTACAGCCAGAAGTGACGGGATCGCCATGTGTTCGGGATCGACTCCGCGGTCGGTCAGGATCAGGATCGTGGCACCCTCCTCGTGAGCCTTGTCGGCCTGACGGTATAGGTTTTCGATCGCATTCTTAAGACCCTCTTCCTTTGTGTAGAGCATCGAGATGTCAGCCGTCTGAAGTCCGTCGAGCCGGCTGTCCCTGATCTTCATGAGATCGAGGTTGGTAAGGATGGGGTTATGGATCCGAAGTACCCGGCAGTTCTCTTCACGATCTTCAAGGATATTGCCGGCAACACCGAGATAGACCGTAGTATCCGTGATGACGCTCTCTCTGATGGAATCCAGAGGCGGGTTCGTTACCTGAGCGAACTTCTGCTTGAAGTAGTCAAACAGCGGGGGCTGCTCATCAGACAGCGGGGGCACGGGGATATCCACGCCCATTGCCGCCGTAGGCTCAAGGCCGTTAAGGCACATAGGGATGAGCTCGTTATTAAGGTTACCGTATGAATAACCGAAAGCCATCTGAAGCTTAAGAAGATCCTCGCCTTCGATACTGACGGGTCTGTGGTTCTTGATCTTAAGGTCTCTAAGCTCAACGAGCATATGGTCGAGCCACTCGCCGTAAGGTCTTCTCCTCATGTATTCACTCTTGATGCTCTCATCATCGATGAGGCTTCCCTTAACAGTATCCACCAGGAGCATCTTACCGGGATGCAGGCGGTCCTTCTTGATGATGTTGGACTCGTCTTCGATCTCGAGTGCGCCGACCTCTGAAGAGAGGATCAGATAACCGTCTCTTGTAAGGTAATATCTGGAGGGACGGAGGCCGTTTCGATCGAGCACCGCACCTACCATGTCACCATCGGTGAAGATGATCGATGCGGGGCCGTCCCAGGGCTCCATCATGGTGGCGTAATACTGATAGAAAGCTCTCTTCTCGCGGTCCATAGTATCTTCCATGTGCTGCCAGGGCTCGGGGATCGTTACCATGATCGCCAGAGGCAGCGGAACACCCGCCATCATCATGAACTCGATCGTGTTGTCGAGCCTTGCGGAGTCTGAACCGGTCACGTCGAGCATGGGGTAGATATCGTCGTATCTTCCTTCGAAGTTCGCGCTCCTGAAGATGTTCTCACGGGAGAGCATCTTGTTCATGTTACCCGTAATGGTATTGATCTCGCCGTTATGGACGAGCATATGGTAAGGGTGCGATCTCTGCCATGTGGGATTGGTGTTCGTGGAGAACCTGGAGTGTACGATACCGAATGCGGAAGTATATTCGCCGCCTGCCAGGTCCTTGAAGAAAGTACGGAGCTGACCTACGAGGAACATGCCCTTGTATACGATCGTCCTGCATGAACAGGAGCATACATAAGTATCCTTATTCTCTTTCTCAAAGAGCTTTCTTGCGAAGTAGAGCCTTCTGTCAAAGACTATATCGTCGGCTGCGTCTTCGGGCCTCTCGATAAATGCCTGATAGATATTGGGCATGCTCTCTCTGGCGCGGGAACCAAGGACGCTCTCGTCAACAGGGACCTTACGCCATCCGAGGAATGTGAGTCCTTCGCTTGCTACGCTTTTCTCGAATACCTTCATCGCAGCGTTCTTTGCTTCCTCGCTCTGGGGGAAGAAGAACATTCCGATACCGTAGGATCTGGGCCCCTTGATCTTGATCCCACTGTCGCCGACTACTTTGGAAAAATAATGGTGTGATATCTGGAGCAGTACTCCGACGCCGTCACCGGTCTCGCCCGTAGCATCCTTACCGGCTCTGTGCTCGAGGGTCTCGACGATCTTAAGAGCATCGTCGACCACCTTGGAGGACTGGGTTCCGTCGATCTTTATGACAGCACCGATACCGCAGTTCTCGTGCTCGTTAGAAGGGTCGTAGAGCCCGCCTTTTGCAAAGGGCTCGAAAGTCCTGTAGTTATCACAATATCTTTCCATAATGCCGCTCTCCTTATTTGCAAAATAAAAACGCCTATCGATGCGGAGGATGCTCCGCTTCAATAAGCGCCATTGCTTACAAATATTCAATTCCTAATCCTTATACTCTTTTTATCCGGAAATGTCAAGAGAGACGCCCGGATGTTTTTGTACCTTCCCTTATTTACGAGGAAGCTCGACGGTCTTTATCCCTGCCTTTTGAAGGGCCTCCAGAGCCAGATACGGCTGATACTTGTCATTGACCGGAACCTTCACCTGCTTTTTGTTCTTAAGCCTGAAATAGAAGTTCTGGATTACGATCCTGGCACTGCTCAGACCTCTTGCAGTCGGAATGGTAACAGAACCGTCTTCATAGATCGCATATGCCACTTCTTCGATCATGTTCTTCGGAAAGACCACGGGATTCATGGTATAGGCATTGGTGGATCCTATTATATAGTTATCGGATACGGCTATATTATGGCTCTTAAGAAATACCATCCCGCGGGACAGATCTTCCGCGAGCGGTTCGATGATGCTGTCACCGATCTCGGGCAGTATCTTACGCGTGTTCCTGCGGATGACCTTTTCGACATCCTTATTCTTCAGGATAAGAGTAATGAGCCTCATCGTTCCCGCGATTATGATAAAGCCTGCGACAGTAAGGATAGACAATACGGTCATGGTCCTTTGATAATCTTCGTACTGTGTCTGCGGGGCAAGGAATCCCGTGACGGTAACTATCGCCAGACACCCCCACATCATCCACGGAAGGATCGAGAAGATATACATCAGCCTGAAATCGCGCATCTTATGAATGACCGCTCTGATCGTGAGCTTACGCGGGTTATTCGGATAGTATTCATATCTTTTCAGTTTGTCTTTGTCCATACAGAAAGGATATCGCGGTATCGCCGTATTTGCAATCGGGAAAAGATGCAGGGGCTGTCGCAAAACGAATTGCGACAGCCCCCCAACAGGTAGAAAAAGAAACAGATCATTCTCCGGTTATCATTTCATAAGCTTCGATCTTTCTGACCCTTCCGGACGAGATAAGAGCAAAGATGAATGACAGAACGATCATGCCGGCTGCGGTTATCACGACTCCCGGGATCGGGATGTCGAATGAGCATTTCATCAGGCCGAAACTTATCATTATGATGTTCATGAAAGGATTGACCGTGAAATATGAGATCACCGAGAAGAGAACTGTCGAGATCAGGATAGACGGCATGAAGCTTATCGCCGTCTGAAGCACCAGATCTCTCGAAGTATATCCGATGGCCTTATAGATGCCGTAGTCTCTTCTCTTGTTATATATAAGTGCTTTTATAAGAAGATACAGGACAAGAAGGATGACGGCCGCGGAGATGATAACTATAGTGACGAGCATCAGTGCTGCCAGGCTCTTAAAGGTCATGAGCGATCCGTCTATGATCTCGTAGAAGTTCATCTTCGATAAGAGATGATCACCGAATCTCTCGTTGCATCCTTCAAGGATGGCCGCGCTCGTTTCCTTGTCCTCGCAGTCGAACCAGAAATATCCGGGAGAGTTTGTGAGATCGATCACTCTTCCTGCAGCGTCCATACTCATTACGCCTTCTCTTCCGTTATTGTTGGTCGTCTGGATCAACCCGGTAATGAGATACGGATAGGATCTGTCTCCGTATGTTATAGAGACCTCTTCACCGATATTCAGGGAGTAGTCCCTGGCAAAGACACCGCTGACCGCGATCTCATTATCGTACTGCGGGAGCCTGCCCTGATAGCATACATCCTGATTGTTCAGTTTCGCCGTATCGTCAACGATATAGACACAGAGCGAATCCTCGCCGTTATATGTCATATCGAGGGTTATGATCTGCCTGATATTCGTGGCGTCTTCACGGTCCTCCAGGTACTCCCGGGCTTCTTCCTTTGTATCGTTATCAAAAGCGACGACTCCGCCCGTGACCTCGAATGCCAGCATTCCGAGCTTCGGATTCCTGTTGAAGTTCTCATACATCAGAAGTCCGAGTATGCAGATGAATACGATAACGCCCATGATCAGGAACGTGATGATATTCTGCTTCATGTTGAAGAACATGGTCTTAAGTCCGAGGGACATATCGAGCGAGAACGGTGACTTGCTTAAGGGCAGGCTGTTTCTCTTGAAGTTGTGGCTCTCCAGACCGTTTCGCAGCGCGATGATGGGCTCGATCTTCCTGATCTTTATAACGGCCAGCTCGGCGATCAGGAATGTGAAGATCAGCATGGATCCTACCGTTACGATAACGGGGATCGCATTAAAGGATACCGTATAAGGAATACCCATCTGAGCCACGATGAACTTACCGATAAAAGGCATACTTATAAATGATACGATGATACCGGTCAGGCTTCCGATCACCGAAAGGATAAGGAACTGTGCGATAACGGATCTTCTTATATCCGAGCTCGTGTAGCCTATCGCTTTCAGAGCGCCTATCGTCTTCATATTCTCCCTGATAAAGATGGAGATGGAATTACTGAGCATGAGGACTATAACGAAGGCCACGATAGCGGTTATCGTCAAAAAGGATACGACCAGGATAAGAGACATGAACGTCCGCCCGGAGATCGTGTTTTCGATAGAGAGGTTTCCGGTAATGACCGCCATTGGATCCATAACGATAACATCATTATTGACCCTTATGGCAAACTTAGACTGGGTAACTCCTTCTCTGAGCTTATAGTAGATCGTTACGCACGAAGCTACTTCGTGATCCCTCTCATAGATCCTCTCATAAGTCGCATCATCAACGACAAGCTCAAATGATCCCGTGTTATTGCAGCCATGATACGGGGTCGTCGTAAATCCCCTGACCGTAAGGACATATCTTCCCCCGTTCAAGTCAAACGAGAAAGTATCGCCGATACTGTATCCGCCGCTCGTCGAGAACTGATACGGAAGGTAGATATAATCAGATTTTACCGATATATCTTCCGTAACTATCTCGGTCCTTCCGATCGTCTTACCGAAAGCATCCCTGTCTCCCACCATAACGTTAACGGACATATCACCGTCTCCGAAAGGCAACGCGCAAGCCACATAGTTAAGGCATCTGTAGACACAGTACTCCGAGACGTCATCTCCCATGAGAGTCCTGATGCCATCATCATCAAAACTCCCGCTGTTCGTCGTGACCCTCAGATATCCGTCACCAGCATTGAGACGGTCAGATTCCTTCCGGGCCGTGGGATACGCATCGGTGATTATCAGAAGCGACATCGATATCAGAAGAGACGCTATGACCATCAGAAGGAGTATTCCGACTGACGAGCCCCTGTTCTTCTTAAAGTGGGACTTCGTAAGAAGGATGATCTTATTCATTATCACCACCCCATTCCGGAAAGGAAATCGCGCAGTTTCTGATGACGGTCACGGTCTCCGGATACATATGTCCCGAGGTCGAGTTCACCCGCGATCTCACCGTCTCTCACATAGAGGATACGGTTGCCTCTTCTGGCGCTTGTCATGTCATGTGTTACCATTACGATCGTCTGGCCGTTCCTGTTGAATCCTGTCAGTGCATCCAATACATCTTTTCCCGTTTTCGAGTTGAGGGCACCCGTAGGCTCGTCCGCGAATACTATCTTGGGCGAGTTCACGAAAGCTCTGGCGATACCGACTCTCTGAGCCTCACCGCCTGATAGCTGATTGGGGAATTTTCCCCAGAGTTCTTCTCCTATATCAACCTTCTTAAGAATATCCTGAGATCTTTTTATGACTGCATTCCTGTCGTTATCGTTAAGAAGTCCCGCTGCCATAACATTATCGAGAACGCTCATGGAATCCACGAGATAAGTCTGCTGAAAAACAAAACCGCAGTTCTTTCTTCTGAACATCGCCATCTGGTCGGAATTCTTTTTTGTAATTTCCTCGCCGTCGAAGCTGATCTCCCCGAGGGTCGGCTTATCCATTCCCGAGAGCGAATAAAGGAGCGTGGACTTTCCCGCACCCGAAGCTCCCATGATGATCGTGAAGTCCCCCTTCCTGATCGTCATATCGATATTTCGAAGGACGTGCTGCTGTATTCCGCCATTAGAGAAAGTCTTGCATAATTTACTTGTCTTAATGATGTCTGTCATGTCCTAATGCCTCCTTATTGACCCCATGATACAGTTATTTTCCTTAAGCGCCTTTAAGGAAATCTTAAATTGTTCTTAAATCGTCGGAAATATTAAGTGTCAGTTGACCGTACGGAGATAAAAGGTGACAGCGAGTCCCGGCTCGGCATTCTCGACAGTAAGCCTTCCGTCCATATTGGTAATGAAATAATCAGTAAGGAAGAGTCCCAGCCCGGCGCCGTCCTTGCCTTCGACATTACTGCCTCTTTTATACTTCTCCTTAAGGAGCGGCAGCTCCTCCGAAGATACCCCGGGACCCTTATCAGCTATCCTTACGGCCAGATAGCTTCCGTCAACGCTTATGTCGACACTTATCGGAGTATCGGCATACTTATATGAATTCATGAAAATATTGTCGAACGCCTGCTGCAGTCTTAGCTTATCCGCGAAGATCCTGACATCGGGGATACTGAACTCACCGGCTTTTCCGAGGTAATCGGCGCTCCTTATCATGTCGTTCACAGAGGAAGCATCGCAGGGGACGGGATTGACGGTGATCTCCGTCACATCGGAAACACTCGAATTAAAAAGGTTATCCACGAGGACAGTGATCTGATCCGCCTTAACGTTTATAAGATTAAAGTACTGTTTGGTCTTCTCTTCTTTGGTGACTTCATACCCGATCTCTGACGTGGACTTGACCGAAGCCACGGGCGTCTTAATGTCATGCGAGAGCTTGGCGACCATTTCCTTCTTATCATCGTTTGCCTTCTTCTCCGAAGCGCGTGCCTTCTTGAGCTCTGATCTCATGAGATCGAACGCCTCGGTAAAGCTTCCGAAGATATGCTCCCTATCGACCGTCAGCGGGACATCCAGATCTCCCCCGGCGATCCTGACAGCGAACTCGTTAAACTTCACGAAAGGCCTTATGATGGTCTTCTGAAGATACATATAATAGAAGATAACGCTGACCGTCTGAATGGCCGAAGCCGTCACGACCGTTATAAGGATACTGTTCCTGTATGAAGCGATTATCTTCGGCGTATCATTATAAAAGATCGCCTTGCCGACGACTGTTCTTCCCGATTCCACATCGAGTATCGTATCGCCGTGGCGGACCGCCTCCTGTATGCTCTCCGAGAGTCCCGCGGAAGTCCGGAACATGACATTTCCGTCGTTGTCTATTACGACGTAGTCGGTCAGGGTCTTGTATTCGGCTTCATTTCCGTAGTTGTCGCCGACGCTCTTGAGGCACTCGTTAATGAGAACGTTATCGTGCGAGATGTCTCCCATTTTCGACGCGAAAAAGAAGCACAGAAGACCCTCTGCCACAAATATCAGGATGATAAAGACAAGGATCCCCTTTCTCCTCATTTACCGTCCCCGCAGATGAACTTATAACCCTCTTTCCAGACGGTCACGATATACGAAGGCTCCTGAGGGTCGACCTCTATCGCCTCTCTTAATTTCCTTATATGAACGTTGAGAGTTCCGTCGGACGTGAATTTATCCTTCCATACATTATCGAAAAGCTCCGCCTTCGTGACCAGCCTGTTACGGTTCTCCGCCAGATACGAGAGGAGCGCGAACTCCATTCCGGTTATCTTCTTCTCGGCCCCGTCAACGAACAGCATTCGGTTCACGCGGTCGATCTTGATCCTGCCGTCTTCATAGATGATGTCGTCCTGCTTGACCGCCACGGTATTCTTCGTCCTCTTGAGAACGACCTTGACCTTCGCGAGGATTACCCCGAGCGAATACGGCTTCTCGATATAATCGTCACCGCCTATGTTAAGCGCGATTATCTTGTCGTCATCCGTATTTCTCGCGGAGATGAAAAGTATCGGAACATCCATGGTCTGCCTTATGATCTTACATAGCTCGAACCCGCTGCCGTCCCCGAGATTGATATCAAGAAGGATGATATCCGCCTCGTTCCCTTTAAAGAACGCGAGAGCCTCTTCCCTCCCGTAAACAGCCCGCGTCTTTACGTCAAACATGTTGAAATACTCACAGGTATTGTCCGCCAGTTCCTTCTCGTCGTCGATTATCAGACAGTCGTATCTCATAACAGACCTCACTACAGTTGTTTTATGATATTAATAGTATCACAGACTTGACTGTATCACACGTTTATCGTAAGCCAACTGTCTTGCTGAACATGCGCGATTGTCCGGAGACAATTCCCTTTCGATTAATTATACAGAGGCCCTGTTCAAGATCATCGATACCGTGTCCCAAATAACCTTACCACTTCATTTTGTGAAAATCGGCCGGCTTTCTCAAGTGAACAGATCTTATCTTAAACAATCAAGGACATGAAGGCGCTCCTCGGTGATATTCCGGGCCGTCCCTGACAGTTTTATCAGATCTGTGTATTTGTCATCAGCCGACCGAAAGAAAAGCATGTGCGTTTTACCGCACATGCTC
>JAFZWN010000122.1 GCA_017617295.1 Clostridiales bacterium
GACTCCCTGTCAGTCGTGCTCCGGTAAGGGTAGAAAGAACGTCAGGAAGACGATCCACGTCAAGATCCCCGCCGGTGTCGATAACGGCGACTTCGTTCCGGTAAGAGGCGAAGGCGAGCCCGGCAGAAACGGCGGCCCTTACGGCGATCTCTATATCGAGATCAAGGTCGAGAAGCATGAAGTATTCAACCGTAACGGAACGAATACCTACTGCGATGTGCCGATAACTTTCGCTCAGGCAGCTCTCGGAGCCGAGATAGATGTTCCCACGATCGACGGTGCGATCAAGTACACCGTCCGCGAAGGAACGCAGCCCGGCGATACATATACTTTCAGGGGCAAGGGTATTCCCGATAAGAATAACCCGAACATGAGAGGCGATCACATAATCCGCTTCTCGGTCGAGATCCCCACGAGGCTCACCGAAGACCAGAAGTCAAAGCTCCGGCTCTTCGATTCTTCGCTTTCGGAGCGTAACTACGCCAAGAGGAACAACTTCTTCGAGAAAGTCAAGAGATTCTTCAAGTGATCACTTTAGAACGCTTCGGCGCGGTATTGCGCCGGGGCGTATTTTATTATCCGGAAAAGGAGACCGCTTATCATGAACGAACATAAGAAGACATTTTACAGGAACCAGGCCGAATCCATCATCAAGAAACTCGCACTTCGAAGGATGGAAGGTTACTATTGTGAATCTTCAGATGAAGCCCGCGCGAAGATCCTTGAGCTTATCGGTACCGCTCCCGCATCTGTCGCTTACGGCGGCTCCATGACCATCGATGAGATGGGCGTCAAGGACGATATCGTAAAGGCGGGCCATAACCTCATAATCCGCGAGAATGCTTCGACGCCGGAGGAGCATAAAGAGCTCAATGCGGCTGCGATAAATGCGGACACGTTCCTGATGAGCACAAATGCCATAACCCTCGACGGTGAGCTCATCAATGTCGACGGCCGCGGCAACCGCGTGTGCTATCTGATCTACGGTCCTTCGCAGGTCATCGTCGTCGCCGGCATGAACAAGGTCGTAAGTAATGTTTCTGAAGGTATCGACCGCGTGAAGAACTTCGCGTCCCCGCCCAATACGGTCAGGCTTCAGCGTGATACGCCGTGTGCCAGGTTCGGCCGCTGCGGCAACTGCCTCGAAAATACGATATGCTGTCAAACGGTCATCACCAGGGTATCTATGATCCCCGGAAGGATCAAGGTGATACTCGTGGGAGAAGAACTGGGATACTGATGACAAGTCTGTTGCATTGTGGTATAATTATTCACGGTGATGAATGAATATTCATTGTCAAATATGGGATAAGGGAAAGGAGAAACGGTCATGCCCCCTTCAGGACACAGTCATTCAAGTCATTCAGGCGGTCATTCTTCGCATTCGCACTCGAGCCATTCCAGCCACTCTCACTCCAGCCACAGATCTTCAGGCGGCGGATACTATAAGTCCGGCAGGAACAGATACTACGGCGGAGGCGGATACAACGACTACGACAACTATAATGGAGGCGGCAGACGTTCTGGCTGCGGCTCCGGTTGTGCCGGTCTGCTTTTGGCTCCCGTTATAATCATCATCGCCGTTGTTTATATGATGATAAAAGGCGGTCTCAGTGTAAATCAGCTCAAAGAGAAGTTCAGCGGTACAGAGTCAACAACTACCCGGAGAATTGAGCAGACCGTGACGGGAAGCGATCTTTATGTAGAGGAGATCGGCAGGACCTGCACATGGGATGCCGGTGAAGAATGGTATTATGATTCGGTAACGGACTGCTATTTCTGTTATGATAACGGTGCCTGGCAGTACTGGTATGAGGCTATCTCATCCGATTACGGCGATTACGGATGGATGGAATACGACGAGGATGAGAAACAGTGGTACATAGAATATGATGACGGCGAGTGGGAGGTGCTTCCCGACAGCTACGACACATCGAACCTATGGCACATAGCTGAATGACGTAAAAGACTTTAAAACCGGTCTTCCAAACGGGAGGCCGGTATTTTTATGTGTTCAAGTTAAGCCGCGGTAATGAAGTTCAGCCGTTGAAACCGTGATCTGCGGTGCTGAGTGCAATGCTTTCGGGTAGATGCGGTTCAGCCGTGAAGCTGTTGTCCCTGATTTGCTCCTTGTAACCGCAGATTTATGTACAAGGGTAGGGACAAACCCGCCTTTGTCCCTAATGTGGTACACAAAAACCCGGTTTCAAGCGGAAAAACAGGGACAAGCCCGTCTCCGCCCCCGCGGTATGGCACACAGACTCACCCCTGATATCCTGATCCCGTGGATGTCATTCTTCCTCTTCGCTCGGCCTTTCGAGGAACTCGAAAGTAAACCCGGGGTTGGTGCGGGCGGCATCTTCCAGGACTTTCCTGAGTGTGCCGATAACGTTTATAAGCTCGCCGTCGCAGTCGTATGCGCCGTCGATCTCGAGCTTAAAGGATTCCGTCGACAGAACGTCGTAGAGCGCGTCGAAGTTCTTTCCGAAATAAGAAGGGAAGGGAGGCAGCGCGGTCAGGGCATCGAACAGTTCAGTCTTTGTGTGTATTGCCGAAAGGTCTAAAGTCAGGATCTCCATAATGCCTCCTTATTCTTCGCCGTAGAGGAGCGTAAAGCTCTCGTAGTGGTCGCCTGTATAGTAGATAAGTCCGTCGTCCGAATAGATGATGCGGTGCGCACCCCTCGTGGATGCGCCGAGCGTATCGATATCGCATTCGTAATAGTTGTGACCCTGCGGAAGCAGGCCTTCGTAGTTGCCGAAGCGGTCGCCTCCTATGCACATGCCGGGAGCGTAGGGCTCAAGGGATCCGCCTTCCCATCCGAGTTCGCGGGCTTCGGTCTTTGTGATGAAATTGGAAGGGAGATGACCGTAAGTGTGAATATATAGAGCCACATCATCACGTGTGGTGTAGACCCCGTCCTCATCGATCCCGGGAGAGGCGGCTTCGGTGATCGTCCCTTCGGCAGAAGCCTCAGTGGTCGTCCCGGTCGTCTCTTCGGTGGCGGAGGTCTCTGCCGTCGTATCCTCGGTGGAAGCCTCTGTTGAAGTCTCCGTCTCTTCAGCGGAGGTGACAGAAGTCGTGACAGTCGTATCCGCCGTGGTTGCCCGGGACCCCGGATCGTCAAGTTCTATGCTGCATGCGGTAGTCAGAGTAAACAGCGCGATGACAGCCAACAGGAATGCCAGGAATCTTTTCTTCATATAAAACCCCTCTTTTTGATCGTTTTACTTTAAGGTATTTTAGAGGTTTTATACGGCAAGTGCAAATCGTACGCAGAGCAAATGATATAATAAGCTCTGAAAAGAATTAAGGAGAACAGTTTATGCAGTGGGTAGAGATAACCATAGTTACGACTGAAGACGCATCGGATGCCATCTGCGAGATGCTCGCCCAAGTGGGCGCGGACGGTATCGCCGTGGCAGATCCCTTTGAGATCGCAAGGATCATAGAGGATCCCGAGTCTCTGGCATACGCCGACGAGGGCTATATCGATTCGCTCGGGACAGATGTCACGGTAAAAGCGTATTTTGCCGAGTTTGACGACGGCATAAGGCTCGGACCGAAGAGCGAGGAATATATCGATCCCGAAGGAGTCGGGAATATATACGGCAATATCGTCGATACCAGGATGAAGGTCGACGACGCCATCGAGCTCGTAAAGCAGAAGCTTTCTGATATCGGGCAGTTCCTTCCCGTGGGAGAGGGCCTTAAGTCATGGAAATACGTGGCGGATGCCGACTGGGAAAATGAATGGAAGAAGGATTACAAGTCTTTCAGGATATCTGACCGTGTCATCATCTGCCCGTCGTGGGAGGAGGTTGCCGCAGCAGAAGACGATATCGTGGTCAAGCTCGACCCGGGGTCTGCTTTCGGGACGGGAACCCATGAGACTACTTCGATGTGCGCGGCACTTTTGGATGAGAATATCAGGCCCGATGACAAGATCCTCGACCTGGGGACAGGCTCGGGGATACTCGCGATCATATGCGATAAGCTCGGAGCGGGACATGTCGAGGCTGTCGATATCGACCGTCTGGCCGTGGATGTGGCAAAAGACAACTGCAGTAATAACGGCTGCACTGATATAGACTGCTATGTCGGGGAACTGAAGAATGTAAAAGCAAACGACTATACTCTTATAGTGGCAAATATAATCGCCGACATAATCGCCCAGATTGCATCTGACGTTCCCGGAAGACTTGCTGATGGCGGCAGGTTCATCTGTTCGGGCATCATCAATACAAAGAGGGAGAAAGTGGAGAAGGCCCTTTCCGAAGCCGGACTTCGGATAATAGAGTGCCGCGAGAAGAATGACTGGCTGGCCTATATCTGCGAATAAGCCTGATTTTGTTGGTTCTTTACAAAAAACGATGCTAGGCAAGAGACAGGTTGCACAATTTTTGGCGCCGAAAATAGTGAGCGTTTACATTGTGTGATTGCATTTATTGTGTGAAACTTGTAGTAAGGATACATGTCAGGAATTGGATAATATCATAATGAAAACAGTGCTGGTCATATCTAACTCTGCCGAGAAGACAGAGTACGATCTTGAGAGGAGCATCAATACCATCAAAGGATATGGTATGGATCCTCTTGCTGTCATGCCTGCGATATTTGAGACTGACGGAACGTCCGGCAACTTCGATGTTACGGAGATGCTTGACTATGTATTCGATGAATGTGAAGCTTCAGCCGTAAATATCGGCTATATAACCGATCCTGACATATATGTGAAGATAGCATCCAAACTGAAGGAACGAAGCAGTATCCCTGTTGTGCTCCGGGCTTCGGTCATATCTGCGACCGGAGCGCTCCTTGTTAACGAGGATGCTTACTATGCTCTTCTTGACGAGGTGTTGCCGCTGGCTTCTTTCGTGGTGGTCAACTGCCTCGAGGCTGAGCTTCTGAGCGAGAGCGAGTGCAGTTCCAAGGCTGATTATGAGGCAGCTGCGAGGAAGATCCGTGATACCTACGGATGCCAGGTAATGATACTCGGAGGGGAGAAGACTTCCGGAGAGACGCTGATATGCGGGACGGAAGATACATCCTGGATATTCTGTCTTAACCGTTCTTCCGGAAGCGACAAGGATATCTCCACGGCTGTCGCCTGCGGAATGGCAGACGGCAATACTCCTTCCGAGGCAGCCGCCAAAGCTTTTGAGTACGTTTACGGACCGGTTTCGACGAAGCCCAAGGTGGATCTCGGTAATCTCCGTTCGCCGTCCCCCTTCGCGCGCAGGACCGGACTCACGGTAAAGAAGGAAGAAGGGACAAAAGAACTGTCGGTAAGGACCGAAGGGCCTTCCAGGGATCTGTCAGTCAAGCCGGAACCCGGTGTGAAGCTTCCGTCTCTTAACCGCACGGCAGTTCCCGATCTGTCGCGTTTCTCGTTCTCTCTTAAATCAAGAACAGGATCCGATAAGGAGGATCAGAAGACCGATAACGGTACATCGGAAGCGAAGGCTGAGGAAAGCAAGCCTGACCCGGCGGCTTCTTCAAAGCCTTCAGAAGTTAATATGCATAATGTCTCCGGCGATCATTCCAATCCTGAACCTGCGAAGCCTGCGGCTACCAGCAGTTCACTTGTATCCCCCGCCAAATCTCTCCGTGAGATGGCAAGAAGGATCGACGCGGAGCACCATATACAGAAGGATACCGATCAAAAAGGCGTGACGAGCAGCATTAAGGATGCTCTGGATGCCAAGAGATCGGAGGTCGTGGATATTACTTCTCCCGTAGCCAAATACGAGAGGGAAGTCGGAAAGCCGGCCACAGACCTTCAGGCATTAAAAGACAGGCTTTCCAGACTCTCGGGTGAAGGTTGACGGTCTGATGCGGTCAACGGCTTTCGCTCCACAAAGCATCGAAGATCTCTGGGATCTTATTGCCGATAAATGTGTCGGCGCGGTCGGGTTCATTATCAAGGCCGCGGTCTGCATTGCGCTCTTTTATATTCTTACGAAGGTAATGGGGTGGCTTCTCGGCGGTATCAAGAGGAGGCTCGAGACAAAAGTCGTTGATCCGACCGCTTTAGGGTTTGTCCTTAATCTGATCAAGTATTCCATCCTGATATTCGCCGTCGTCACCATGGTGATACAGCTTAAGATAGTTGAAGCGGCTTCCGTCGCGGCTCTTATAGCATCTGCAGGTGTTGGCGTTTCTCTGGCGTTGCAGGGCGTTCTCAGCAATTTTGCCGGCGGTATCCTCCTTATGGTCTTAAGACCGTTCAAGAAAGGGGATTATATCTTTGTACAGTCGCAGAACGTCGAAGGCACGGTCGAAGAGATACAGATGTACTATACGACGATCAGGACCATCAATAACGAGCGTGTAAGGATCCCGAATTCCGCTCTTACCAATAACTCTGTAGTCAACCGTATGGGCGGCGGCAAGAGGGTCCTTCTCATACATGTCGGCGTCAGATACGATTCTGATATCAAAAAGGCCAAGGAAGTCTTAAGGCAGATACTGGATGAGGAGAAGCGGATCACGGGAGATGCGAAAAACGTTTTTGTTGACGAACTGTCGGACAGCTCCGTGAAGCTCGGTATCCTTGGTCAGGTCAAGACTTCGGATTTTAATCCCGTAAAGCGGGCGGTAAACGAGAGGATCCTCGAGCGGTTCAGGGAAGAAGGGATCGAGATACCGTATAACCAGCTTGACGTTCATATACTCGGGAAAGATAAGGAAAAATAAGGAAGGATAAGGGGAGAGAATGGAAACGGTAAGATTGGATTTTGATCCCGCGGGGATGAAGAGAAAGCAGGTCATTGCCTTGATCCTGAATGCGGTGATCAGTATCGGTCTTTTTGGGCTGCTACTTTTGGGGAGGATCTGTAATATCACGGTGATCAATGCTTTTTATGAGATCATCCTGATCTTTCTGTCGCTTGAGCTGACGCTTACGATCGTGGGAGCCGGCAGGTTCCTTTCTAATGTCCGTAACACAGTCCGGACCATAGTCTTAAGTGAGGAGTCCATAACGATCAATGACGACACGTATCTGAATTCCACGGATTATGACGTCAGATATATCATCGGGTTCGGTTTTCTGAACATGGATATATCGCTGTTCAATGTCTATACGGCACTCCTCCGTGTCAAGGATTACGGGAACAATACCACTAAGACTTATTGGATGGGACCTATCGGGGATCGTGATTCCAGACAGAAGAGAGAGCAGTTCAAGAAAGCTCTGCTCGGAATATGCAGCAACGATCTTCGTAAATCCACGCTTCAGGATATCGAAAAGAAGACCGTCGGAGACACGACGACTATAGAGTTTCCGTATAAGAAGACACGTAATACGCAGATCGCCGGAGGGGTTATACTTCTCGGAGGAGGGCTGGTCAATCTCTTGCTGGCGGTCACCTTTTCTTCGGATCTTCTTCGGATGTTCCAGTTGTGTCTGGCATTAACCTGTATCATTCTCGGGATAATGGTGTTCATCGGGCTTCTGAGCAACAGGAACCGCACCGTTAAGAAGATCACTGTCGACCCGCTGGAACTTAATGTTGACGGTGACTCGTATCCATGGAATCAGGAGCCGCAGATAAAGATATGTTCAGATCCGAACGGATCCTTAACCTCTTCGAAAAAGAACGAACTGGCGAACCGGAATATCTATCTGCTGGTAACAAGCTTCGGGAAGACCCAAAGATATTATCTGGGGGGAACTTCAACTCCGGAAGCAAAAAAAGGAAAAGCTCTTCTTATTGAGTCATTGAGAAGGAACGACCCGAAGGTCAGAAAAGACACGGAAGAGTAAACCTTATCAGGAGGACACTTATGCTGTTGGGTATCAGGATCAGTAATTTTGATGTTTTTGATGACGATAAATGCGGAAGCCTTATGGAGGATCCGATCGATTCTCCAAGGCTCAAAGGACTGAATGCCCTTATCGGAAGGAACAATACCGGCAAGAGCTGCTTTCTGAACTGCATGTCTTTCATTAAAAGGACTGTAACCGTTGATGCGGCAAAAGCCGCGGTAAGTGACGGAAGGCCCGGTTTTTATAACCTCATGCATGACACGGGTAAACCCTGTGAGTTCACGATGTTCTTTAAGATAAAGGGAAGACGCTATATCCAGTATGAGCTGAAGATCGGAGCCACCAGGTTCGGAAGCCCGAAGATCATCTATGAAGCAGCGAGCCTCTCGGTAAAGGACGAGAACGGTTTTAAGACGGTTCCCCTTATGGAGCTTACTGACGGTGCGGGTAAAGTCTATGTCAAAGGCGTTCCCGAAGAGACAAGTATCACAGATGAACATCTGACTGCCCTTAATATCCTCGGAAGGATAGGACGTTATGAAGAGCTCGTTCTCCTATACAGGGAGATCGAGAGATGGTTCTTCTGCAGTTTTTCGATAGACGATGCGGGATCTTACTTTACGGACGGTAATGCGCCCGGCGGTCATAAGCACTTAAACGGCGACGGATCGAATGTCATCAACGTGCTTCAGTACATGAAGGATACCGATCCGGAGAATGCCGATACCATTATCGAGGAGATCCGTAACAAGATCCCTTTCATGAAGAAAAAGAGGAATCTTCCCCAGCAGCTCGAGGAGAGTCCCAACAAGCTCTTCTTATATCTTCTGCTTTTCAGGGACAAGGATCCTCATTCCACGATCTTTATCGAGACCCCCGATAATGATCTGTATCACGATATGGTCGATGTCCTCTCGGATGAGATGAGGGAATTCACGATCAATAATCCTTTCTCGCAGATAATCTTTACGACACATAATCCGTACATAATAGAGACTGTCAATCCCAAGGAGATCTGGATCTTCTCGAGAAGGTTCGGAGCGGACGAGGATCAGGTCAGCATCAGATGTGCAGGATCAGATCCGCTGGTCAATGAACTGTTTAAGCAGGGGGTCGGAATGGGAGCCATATGGTATGGCGGTCATCTCGATCCCGAAGGTGAGGAGAACGGAGAGAACTGATGCATATCGAGATCCTGTCGGAAGATAAATCGGGCGCATACGTAGTCGAGAGACTGACCCGCGAGATCATCACCGGGCTTCGCGCAGAGGCAGATATCGCCGTCCGTCCCCACAGGGGATGCGGAAGCCTGCCCAAAGATCTTATGAGCAGGCCTTCGAAGTTCACGGGCTCCCTTCTCGATCTTCTGCCCGCCAAATGCAGGGCATACAATAATGTCTACAAAGGCACCGATATGATACTTGTCGCAGTCATGGATTCCGATCAGAACGATCCTAACCTTCTCCGTCAGGAGATGTACGCGGTCATGCATAAGTTCGCTCCCGATATAAGATCCGTTGTGGGACTTTGTACCGAAGAGATAGAAGCGTGGCTTCTCGGTGACCGTGACGCGGTCCGCCGGGCATATCCGGGTCTCGATGAGAGGGTCCTGTTTAATTACGAACAGGACAGTATCTGCGGTACCTGGGAGACTCTCTGCCGCGTCATCGAACCCGACAATGCCGATGAACTTATCGATATAGGCTATCCGGCTATCGGTCACTATAAATCCAAGTGGGCATTGACGATAGCAAAATATATGCATGCCGATAATAACGTATCCCCGAGTTTCATTAATTACAGGAATTCGATAGAGACGGCGGTAAGACGTCCCGGTCCCATCGCGCGCCCTGCGGCTTCTGTCAGAAGGATAACTTTCTGATGTCACGTCATATCTATATCCACATCCCTTTCTGTGAGGCAAAATGCCCTTACTGCGATTTCTATTCCCGCACCGATATCGATAACCGTTTTTTTGATGCCGCTTTAAAGGAGATCGACAGTTATTCGATGTTGCTCGGCCGGTCCGTGTCCGACCAAAACGATACGCTTTATATCGGCGGCGGTACTCCGTCTTCGGTCGATGCCTCTTATATCGCATCGCTCGTACAAAGATGCAGGGAAGTGTTCTCCCTGTCGGGAGAAAGTGAGATCACGATAGAGGTCAACCCCCATTCAGTCACTCCCGGAAAGATGCAGGTATATAAGGAATGCGGTATCAACAGGATATCCGTCGGTGTCCAGTCTTTACACGATGATGTGCTTCAGACTCTGGGACGGCTCCATGACTGCGGGACGGCTCTTAGCACAGTAGCCGATGCCGTATCCTTTTTCGGTAATGTCAGTGCGGATCTGATGCTCGGTATCCCGGGACAGACTCCCGCCATGCTCCTTGAAGATGCCGATATCCTGGCCGGACTGGGCGTTAAGCATATAAGCATGTATTCACTTACTCTGGCGGAAGATACGCCGTTTTACTCCAGGTACAAAGATACGCTTGAGGATCTGGTCCCGGATGAACGTGAGATGTATCACGGGCTCCGGGATCATCTGGCGGACCTCGGACTTCATCCGTACGAGATCTCTAACTGCGCTTTCAGGGGCTTTGAGAGCCGTCACAATATGAGCTGCTGGAGAGGGGAGGAATACTTCGCGGTCGGCCCGTCTTCGCACGGATACCTGAATGGCAGGAGGTTTTCACACCGTCCCTCTGTCGGTTCCTATATCAGGGACCCTCTTGACACGGTTACCGAAGAGATACTGTCGGATGAGGATAAGATGCGCGAGTATGCGATGCTGATGCTGCGAACCGCTGACGGTATCAGCCGGAAAGAGTTTCTTGAGCGCTTCGGATCTGAACTTGATGAGATCTATAAAGACGAGATCGAAAGTAATATCGCAAAGGGTTGTCTCGAAGATACCGGGAGAAACGTCAGACTGACTTCAAATGGACTCGATCTGGCAAATCAGGTCTTCGCGGATTTTTTATAAGGTTCCACAGGCTATGCCTGGGCGGCGCATAAAGTCTTAAGGAACGTTTTTGCACCATTTCATCGATCTCAGGAATTTGGTGCAAACAGTGGATTAACCCAACTATGAACCCAGTTTCTTCAGTTCAAGGTGAAAACTGGGTTATTTTTCTCATAATAACCCAGACGTGAACCCAGTTTTTTCAGTTCAAGGCCCAAATTGGGTTAATACTCAAAAATCACAGGTGCACATACCCGGCCACGGCAGAGAGAGCCGGGGGCGGCTGTTTCTTCCAGATCTGAAAAACAAGCAGATTGGTGCAAAAACGATTCTGGAAAGCTGTCTGCTGAGGCATAAAAAAGGCCCGCACCCTGAATGGGATGCGGGCACTTAAGATCGACAGATCAAATGGCTTATCTTCCGATGATCGTTACGTCCTCACCGAACCACTCGTTGGAGATCCTCTCGAGCGTTCCGTCAGAAGCCATATCCTCAAGTACACCCTGGACCTGATCGCGAAGCTCCGTGTTACCGAGCTGGAAGCCTACGCCGTATGTCTCGCTTGCAACGATCTCGTCAAGTACTACGAAATCCTTACCGGAAGTTGTGATCTCGTATCTGGCGACGATCTCGTCCATGACGATGGCGTCAACAGCACCGGACTCGAGCTCCATCATGGCATTCAGGTAGGAATCCTCCTGGATGAGGCTGCCGAAAGTGGAAGTAAGAGCCTCGTTCTCTTCCAGAGCGGCAAGTCCCGAAGAATCTTTCTGAACGGCAACTGTTGCTCCTGCGAGGTCAGCAAGGGTGGCGATATCGGAATCGGATCTTACTACTACGACCTGATCGTTTTCCATATAAGCTTCGGTCCATGTGTAGGAATCCTCACGTCCGCTTATCGTAAAGCCGTTCCAGATGCAGTCGATGTTGCCGGAAGCGAGTTCCTGGTCCTTGGCATCCCAGTTGATGGGCTGGGCAACGAACTCGAGACCGAGCCTGTCTGCAGTCTCTCTGGCAAGGTCAAGGTCAAATCCGACATAAGAACCGTCTTCGGCGATAAAACCCATGGGAGGGAATTCCGCGTCAAAACCTACAGTGAAAGTGCCGGAACTCTGTCCCTGCGAAGATTCTCCCGAGTTACCGTCGGGCTTAGCTGTCGAACCGCATGCTGCGAGAGAACCGAGCATGGCAACGCACATAAATGCGGATATAATCTTTTTCATATCAGTCTCCTCTTTTCTTTGAACTTATTCTTGATCGTTCGTCGGTAATTATACTTTTCGAATATCATTTAGTAAAGTATGGTGAAATCATGTATAATATTTCTGATTTTTATAAAAAATAAGGGAGGCAGATCATGAACGGTTACGGCAGATACAGAGATACGAATATGGAAGTTCATAACTTCCTTCAGGCCGAGAGGTCACTCGAGAGAGCCAGAGAGAGCGTCAGACAGGTAGGCGATATGGGGGCCACCATCAGGAAGATGGATATCATCCTATGTTCGATGTTTGAGCTTCTGAAGGAAAAGGGAGTCACGGAAGATGAACTTAAGAATAAGATCGTTGAGGTGGTTTCCGACAAAAGATCTTTTGTCGAGGGACGTGCTTCCGGGGAATGCCCCAAGTGCAAGAAGAAGGTCGTCGAGTCACCGAAGACCCCTTTCCAGGGACAGTGCCTTTATTGCGGCAATGTATTGAACCTTATGCCTGATTTCTCCGGTAAATCGGCGGAAGCGACCGATGAGGACGCAGGGAACGGCGGGACAGAAGTAACAGGAGCAGAAGTTCCTTTGAATGACCTGTTTAATTAACCGGAAAGAACCGGATACAAAAGGAGTATTTACAGATGAGCGCACCGCAGTATGATGTAAAGGATCTTGGCCTTGCCCCCAAGGGGATGGAGAAGATCGAATGGGCCTACAGGAACATGCCTGTATTAAGAGCCATCGAGAAGGAACTTATCGAAGAGAAGCCTTTCGAGGGCATGAAGATATCGGTATCGGTCCATGTCGAGGCCAAGACGGCATGTCTGGCGAGGGCTTTGGCAAGAGGCGGCGCGGATGTGGCGCTGACGGGATGTAATCCTCTTTCGACTCAGGACGATGTCGCGGCTGCGCTCGCTGATACGGGAATGCATGTTTATGCGATCCACGGCGTTAATGAGGAGCAGTATCTGGATCATCTCCGCATGGCGCTCGATTTCGGACCTGACATCGTTATCGATGACGGCGGTGATCTCGCGATGCTCCTTCACTCAGAACTTAAGGATCTTACGGAAAACATTATAGGCGGCTGTGAAGAGACGACGACAGGCGTTCACAGGCTTGAGATACTCGAGAAGGAGAACAAGCTCCTTTACCCTGTAGTCGCGGTCAACGATGCCAGATGCAAGCATCTCTTCGATAACAGGTTCGGTACGGGTCAATCAGTATGGACAGCCATCATGGCTCTTACTAACCTTGTCGTGGCAGGTAAGACTGTAGTAGTTGCAGGCTTCGGCATGTGCGGCAAGGGCGTGGCTCTCCGCGCCAAGGGCCTGGGCGCCAAGGTTGTCGTTACCGAGATCGATCCCGTCAAGGCATGCGAAGCGATCATGGAAGGCTACGAGGTCATGACGATGGATCAGGCAGCTCCCATAGGTGATGTCTTTGTTACCGTAACAGGATGTAAGGATGTTATCGTCAAGCGCCACTTTGAGATGATGAAGGACGGAGCTGTCTGCTGTAATGCAGGCCACTTTGACTGCGAGGTCAATATAAAGGAGCTTTCCTCCATTGCCACGGGAGAGAAGGAACTGCGTAACAACATAATCGGTTATAAGCTCCCTAACGGTAATACCGTCTGCATCCTTGCCGAAGGACGTCTTGTAAACCTGGCCGGAGGCGACGGCCATCCCGTTGAGATCATGGACATGAGCTTTGCCCTTCAGGCACAGTCTGCGAGATATATAGCAAGATACGGAAGAGATCTCGGCAACAAGGTCATCCAGACCCCCGAGATCATCGACAACAGGGTCGCTGAGATCCTTCTTGCCACTAAGGGAATTAAGGTCGATAAGCTTACTCCCGAGCAGGAGAAATACGTTAATTCCTGGGAATTCTGATAAACGACTTAAGGAGAGAATATGCATAATATCAGGAACGTGACCGGCCGCGTGATCTATGTGGGCGGCAATGACAGACGCTGTCAGATCTTCGAGGGCAAGTACCCGGTCAGCAGCGGAATGGCTTACAATTCGTATCTCATCAAAGGAGAGGTCAATATCCTTGTGGATACGGCAGATGCCTCTATTGCAGGACTGTTCCTGGAAAATGTTCAGGCGGCTCTGAACGGAGACAGTCTCAACTATGTCGTGGTCCAGCATATGGAGCCCGATCACTCGGCGACGCTTATGAGCATCCTTTCCAAGTACCCTGAAGCAAAGGTCATAACGAGTCCCAAGTCCGTTCCCATGATAAAGCAGTTCTTCGGTAACGACATCTCCGGCAGGCTCGTGCCTGCGGTCGAAGGTGAGCCCTTCGAAGCTCCCGGTGTCACGCTCGACTTTATAAATGCGCCGATGGTCCACTGGCCTGAGGTCATCATGACATATTTCCGCGAGGAGAAAGTGTTTTTCAGCGCAGATGCTTTCGGTTCGTTCGGAGCCCTTGAAGGCCGCATCGTAATGGATCCTTCCGTTTACGATACATACGTTGACGAGGCGAGGAGATACTACACCAATATCGTCGGCAAGTACGGCGCTCAGGTGCAGATGGCATTGAAGAAGGCATCCGCCTTTGATATCGAATGGATCGCGCCCCTTCACGGCTATATATGGAAAGACGGGAAGGAACTGATACTCGATTCCTACGGCAAGTGGAGCACATTTACTCCCGAGGTAAAAGGCGTCTGTATCATAGCGGGATCGGTATACGGCAATACGCTTCAGGCTGCCGAGATACTTGCGGCGGAAGTATGCGCGGCAGGCGGTGACGCGGTGGTCATAGACACTTCCGTAAAGCACTGGTCATATGCCGTGGCCTGCGCCTATAAGTATTCGGCGTTTGCTATTGTGGCGGCTACGAACGACGGCGGCATATTCGCGCCTGCCGAGCACGCGGTAAGAGCGCTTGCGGCTCACGGCGTAAAGGGCAGAAAGGCCGCTTATATCGACAACGGTACATGGGCAGCAGTGGCCGGAAAGCAGATAACGGATATCATCTCGGGAATGAAGGATGTGAGCGTATCGGAGAACAGTTTCTCGATAAAGTCTTCGCTGACCGCTGATGACCTTCCCAAGATCAGGGCGCTGGCAGCCGAGATGATCTCCGACCCCTGACGTCGGGATCCGCCTTCAAACAGCCATGCTTATTGACTTTTTCGGTCATGCGTGGTTAAATTATCTTTACAGGCGTTGAAGGGAATAAAGATACACCCTTTGTGCATACAGAGAGTCGGCGGTTGCTGCGAGCCGATTGCGCAAGTGTAATGATAAGTCCTCCCGGAGCCTCCCGTTGAAAGCTTCTTTGGCGAGTAGATGCGGACGGGCACTCCCGTTACAGGGTATCGCATTGACAGATGCGAACTAAGTGGGTGAATACCAAAAAGAGTGGTACCGCGGAAACGCATGTTTTCGTCTCTTTCACATCAGGAGAAGGAAGTATAGGGCTTCCTTAAGGACTTCCGGTGTGAGGGGGATTTTTTTATACCCTCCTTCCATCGGGTAAAAGAGAAAAGTGAGGTGAAAAGAACATGAAGATCACAGGTGCAGAGATCGTTGTACAGACTCTGATCGAGCAGAACATCAGGACCATTTTCGGTTATCCCGGAGCAACGGTCATCGATATCTACGATCAGCTCCTTAAGAACAGCGATAAGATCGAGCATATCCTGACGGCTCATGAGCAGGGCGCTGCACATGCTGCGGACGGTTATGCCAGGGCAACGGGTGAGATCGGAGCAGTTCTCGCTACATCCGGTCCCGGTGCGACTAATCTTGTTACGGGAATAGCTACGGCGCATCTTGATTCGGTACCGCTTCTGGCGATAACGGGTAATGTTGCCACCGACATGATCGGAACGGATGCATTCCAGGAGATCGACATCACCGGTGTGACACTCCCCATAACTAAGCATAACTTTCTCGTTCATAACGTAGAGGATCTGGCAGATACGATAAGAGAGGCCATCAGGATCGCCAAGTCCGGCCGTCCCGGTCCCGTTCTCGTTGATATCCCAAAGGATGTTCAGAAGGAACTCTGCGAATATACTCCAATGATCGCTCCCGTTACGAAGAGTAAGCCGGCTCCCGCCGATGACGCGGATGTTGCCGCTGCAGTTTCGATGATCAAAGAGGCGGGAAGACCTTATATCTATTTCGGAGGCGGTGCTGTCAGAGCAGGTGCGGGAGATCTTATCTGCGAACTCGCCGATAAGATCGATGCCGCCATAGGCTGCTCCATGATGGGCCTTTCCGAGCTTCCCACTGATAACCCGAGATTCCTCGGCATGCAGGGAATGCACGGACACTACGCCTCTTCCAAGGCCATGGCCAAGGCTGACCTCATCATCGGTGTCGGAGTAAGGTTCTCAGATCGTGCGACGGGTAATATCGACCGTTTCTCGGCAGGAGCTCGAAAGATACAGATCGACATCGATGCGGCAGAGCTTGGAAAGAATATCCAGATCGATCTCGGAGCCGCATGTGATATATGCGATTTCTTAAGAAAGCTCATCGATAAGGTCGAAGCGGAGAAACATCCCAACTGGATGATCAAGCTCGACAAATTAAGAGCACAGGAAGCCGAGCAGGAGATCCCCGATTTCCTGCAGTCTAAGGTCATAAAAGCCGTAAGCGGCATGATCACGGACGATACCGAGATCGTTACCGATGTCGGACAGCATCAGATGTGGGTTGCCCAGTATTTCGAGTTCAAGAAGAGAAGGACCTGGATCAGCTCCGGCGGACTCGGCACGATGGGATTCGGAATGGGCGCATCTATCGGCGCTTCATACGGAAGCGGCAACCGTTCGGTACTTTTTACGGGTGACGGTTCCTTCGGCATGAACCTGACAGAGCTTGCCACGGCGGTCACATATAATGTTCCGCTCACGATAATCGTATTCAATAACGGAGTTCTCGGAATGGTACGCCAGTTCCAGACGCTGTTCTACGATAAGAACTATTCGAACACGACTCTTAACAGAAAGACCGATTTTGTTAAGCTGGCGGAGGCTTTCGGAGCTAAGGGCTTCAAGGCAGCAAACTTCGAGGAGTTTCAAAAGGCATTTAAAGAGGCATATGAGACGGAAGGACCTGCGCTGATCGACCTTACGATCGACAAGGATTCAGTGGTATTACCCATGATGAAGCCCGGCGGAACATTTGACAAGCTGATTCTCGGAGAGGAGGACTGATGACATGAACAAGAGCAAATTCGTAATAGCAGTTTATGTTGAGAATAAGTACGGTGTCCTGACGAGAGTGACCAGCATGTTCACGCGCCGCGGATTCAATATCGATTCGCTCACAGTGGGGGAGACCGAGGATCCGAACTACTCCAGGATCACGATATCCCTCTCGGGTACGAATTCGGAACTCCAGCAACTCGTATCTCAGCTCAAAAAGCTGTATAATGTCAGGAAGGTCGAAGTGATATCGGCGGAATCGGGTATCAGGCGCGAACTTCTGCTGATCAAGATCAGGTCTACATCAGAGACGAGACGCGAGATCAGGGAGGTAACGGAAGTCTTCAGAGCGAAGATAATCGACTACTCCGCAGAGGCCATGTGCATCGAGATCACGGGCGATACCAACAAGATCGATGCCTTTATCGACAATATGAAACCTTTCGGTATAATTGAGATGTGCCGGACGGGTATCGTGGCGATCGAAAGAGGTGCCGGTTCGCTCGTGAACGGCAAAGAAGGATAAAATTAAATTTTTATACATCGGAGGAATTTTTAAAATGGAAAACAGGATCTTTTATGAGAAAGATTGCGATCTTTCCAAGCTTGACGGAAAGACAGTTGCTATCATCGGTTACGGTTCACAGGGCCACGCTCACGCTCTTAACCTTACTGATTCGGGCGTAAATGTAGTCGTTGGTCTCTATGAGGGCTCCAAGAGCAAGGCTAAGGCTGAGTCCCGGGGACTTAAGGTAGTGTCTGTTGAGGAGGCTACAAAGATCGGTGACATCATCATGATCCTTATTCCCGACGAGAAGCAGGCTAAGCTCTATAAGGAGTCTATCGAGCCTAACCTTACAGCCGGAAAGACGATCGCTTTCGCACACGGTTTCAATATCCACTTCGGATGCATCAAGCCCGCATCTGACATCAACGTTATCATGGTAGCTCCCAAGGCTCCCGGACACACAGTACGTTCCGAGTATCAGGCCGGTAAGGGTACACCCTGTCTCATCGCCGTTGAGCAGGATGCTACAGGCGATGCATGGGATCTCGGCCTTGCTTATGCCGCAGGTATCGGCGGAGCAAGAGCAGGCGTTCTCGAGACAAACTTCAGGACAGAGACAGAGACAGACCTTTTCGGTGAGCAGGCAGTCATCTGCGGCGGCGTTGCAGCTCTTATGCAGGCAGGCTTCGAGACGCTCGTCGAGGCAGGTTACGATCCCCGTAACGCATACTTCGAGTGCGTACACGAGATGAAGCTCATCGTAGACCTTATCTACCAGTCCGGATTTGCAGGCATGAGATATTCCATCTCCAACACAGCCGAGTACGGTGACTATGTAACAGGTCCCAAGATCATCACAGAGGATACCAAGAAGGCCATGAAGAAAGTCCTCAAGGATATCCAGGACGGTTCCTTCGCCAAGGAGTTCCTCCTCGACATGAGCGATGCAGGCGCACAGGTACACTTCAAGGCCATGAGAAAGCTTGCTTCCGAGCACCCCGCAGAGAAGGTCGGAAACGAGATCAGAAAACTCTACAGCTGGTCTGACGAGGATAAGCTCATCAACAACTGATAAGCATACGTTTGTAACATTGTTACGCTTATAAGATGCCCTTCGGATCTTCAGTGTCCGGAGGGCTTTTTGTATCATGCTGTGATCATTCGCGCACGCGCGTGATATAATATTAAATATTTTTTGAAAGAAGGTTTTTGATAATGATCAAGGATACCATCGTTGACGGATTTAATAATGCACCGCACAGATCGCTGTACCACGCGCTCGGACTTACGGAAGAGGAGACGAGCAGGCCTTTGATCGGTATCGTAAGTTCATATAATGAGATAGTCCCCGGACACATGAATATCGACAAGATCGTCGACGCGGTAAAGCTCGGCGTAGCAATGGCAGGAGGAACGCCCATCGTATTTCCGGCCATCGCCGTCTGCGACGGTATCGCAATGGGTCACACGGGAATGAAGTACTCCCTCATAACAAGGGACATGATCGCCGATTCCACTGAGGCGATGGTAATGGCTCACGGCTTTGACGGACTTGTAATGGTCCCCAACTGCGACAAGAACGTCCCCGGTCTTCTGATGGCAGCCGCCAGGCTCAATATCCCGACCGTCTTCGTAAGCGGCGGTCCGATGCTCGCAGGACGCGTAGAGGGCAAGAAGAGATCGCTCTCCGCGATGTTCGAGGCCACGGGAGCTTATGCCGCAGGTAAGATCGACGATGAGAAGCTTCGCGAATTCGAGTGCAAGACTTGTCCCACATGCGGTTCGTGCTCGGGAATGTATACCGCCAATTCCATGAACTGCCTCACCGAGGTACTCGGCATGGGACTTAAGGGCAACGGAACTATCCCTGCCGTTTATTCCGCACGTATCGAGCTCGCCAAGCACGCAGGCATGCAGGTCATGGAGTGTGTAAGAAAGAACATAAGGCCCCGCGATATCCTTACGGCTGAGGCTTTCGATAACGCCCTTGCCGCAGACATGGCCATCGGATGCTCGACCAACTCTATGCTCCATATCCCCGCCATCGCCAACGAGTGCGGGCTTAAGATCGACCTGTCTCACGTTAATGAGATCTCCGAGAAGACACCGAATATCTGTCACCTCGCTCCCGCAGGCCCGACATATATGGAAGACCTTAACGAGGCAGGCGGTATCTGGGCCGTCCTTCACGAGCTCCTCGAAGCGGGCCTTATAAACGGCGATGTCATGACGGTTACCGGAAAGACCCTGAAGGAGAATGTCGCGTCATGTGGTGTCTTGGATCCCGAGGTCATAAGGCCCATCGATAACCCGTTCACGAAGACAGGCGGACTTGCCGTTCTCAAGGGCAATCTCGCTCCCGACGGATGCGTCGTAAAGAGGAGCGCCGTTGCTCCCGAGATGCTCGTTCACGAGGGCCCCGCGAGAGTCTTCGATTCCGAGGAAGAGGCCATCTCCTTTATCTATTCGGGCAAAGTGCAGAAGGGCGATGTCATCGTCATCAGATACGAAGGCCCCGCAGGCGGTCCCGGTATGAGAGAGATGCTCTCTCCGACATCGGCCATCGCAGGCATGGGTCTGGATAAGGATGTCGCGCTCATAACCGACGGACGTTTCTCGGGTGCCACCAGGGGCGCTTCCATAGGACACATCAGTCCCGAGGCGGTAAGCGGCGGCATGATCGCTTATGTCAATGACGGCGATATGATCGCTATCGATATCCCGAACTACAGCATCACTCTGAAGGTATCCGATGATGAGCTGCAGGAGAGAAAGAAGACGACGGAGATCAAGAGGAAGACAAACCTCACGGGATGCATCAAGCGTTATGCCGCGATGGTATCTTCCGCTGACAAGGGAGCGATAATAAATGTCTGATTTTATAAGACAGATAGGATCCCTTGCCCTGTTTCGCGGAGTCATTAAAAGAGAACCCCTGAAGAGCCTTCTGGTATTCCTTAAAGAGCTCGATTCGGGCTCCTCGATGGATGAGATGATATCATCCTATTCAGAGTTCGTCAGTAACCTTTATAAGGTCAGGGAGGACGGTGATCTGTCCGCCGCGATATGGGATGTCCTCGTAAACGATATGAACCCTTTCCTGAAGCACCGTATCGATGAGATACTGTCCCCTGAGGATACGGCGCCTCTTGCACATCTGGTCGTCGTTACTGCCGAAAAGGAGCTTGATGTCCTGAGTACCATCGGCAGGTTCAATTCGTATATCTTCAAGGAGCAGATGATGTATGACGGTTATCTGCCTGATTTCAAGACAAGTGATATCGATATACGTAAGAGATACATGAAGATGATAGAGTCGCTCGACAGAAACGGCTACGGCATCTTTGCGGATAACATAATGTTCAAGATAAAGGACGGAGAGATCATCCCGGTAAAACATCCCGATCCGATAAGGACTGAGGAGCTGTTCTGTTACGAAAGGCAGCGTGAAAAGGTCATTTCCAACACGAAGGCTTTTGTGTCAAACAGGCCTTTTGCCGACGTGCTCCTATACGGTGATGCGGGTACCGGCAAATCTTCCACCGTCAAGGCTGTTGCCAGGAGTATGGCGGGAGAAGGCGTAAGGCTCGTGGAACTTCCCAAGAGCGAGCTTTATCATCTTCCGGATATCATCGATCACCTGTCGGGGATCCCGATGAAGTTCATACTCTTTATGGATGATATTTCATTCTGCGAAGACGATGACCGCATAAGTTCCGTTAAGTCCGTACTTGAAGGCGCCGCATCCGGCAACCGCCGTAATGTCGTGATCTACGCTACGAGCAACCGCCGTCACATGATAAAGGAATCCGTATCTTCAAGAGGCGATGAGATGCATATGTCGGATACTATCGCGGAGCAGATGTCACTGTCCGAGAGATTCGGTCTGAGGGTGCTTTTCGACAAGCCCAACAAACAGGATTACCTGACGATCGTCGAGAATATAATGAAGCTCCGGGGTCTGCAGTATGATCCGGAGACGACTCCTTCGGAAGCCGAGAAGTTCGCGATAAGGGCGGGCGGCAGGTCCGCGAGAGTGGCGCGCCAGTTCGTCGACAGCGAAGGATACAAAAACGAGACAGTTTGTTAACGGTTCATTCACACCTTCGAAGCTGTAACGTGCTATACTCAAGACAGTTAAACGAAAGGAGGACAGACCGATGGGACAGGATGACGAACGGATACGGCTTCGTAGTGCCGCTCATTCATTCGGTACTGCGAGGGGGTCGGTTCTTTTTTCCTTTTGATGATCGTTAGTTTTTGGGGAAAGGATCCGGTCAGTCGTCGGCCAAGATAATTGACCCGCATCCGTATAACGATTAATAAGATCTCGGGACATGCAGCATACTGTGTGTCCCTTTTTCTTGTAAAGAAAGTCCCCGTATGAGAAAATGGCTTTTATGAAGGAAAGACTGCTTGGAAGAAGGAAAGATATCATAACGTATCTGGTGCTTGCCGTTATCGGGGCGGCGTTTTTCTGTGCCATATACGGGTATCGTGTGCTGAAGCCGTGGTATACCGACTGGATGTATAATGACGGGGATATCGAGCAGCATTTTATGGGATGGCTCGGCTACCGCGCCGGCTCATGGACATTCCCTGTCGGTAACTCGGATGTCCTGTCATACCCCGGAACCTATTCGATAGTCTATACCGATTCCATTCCGCTCTTTGCGGTCCTCTTTAAACTGCTCTCTCCGTTCCTTCCGGAGACGTTTCAGTACTTCGGTCTGTGGGGATTGATGTGCTTTGTCCTTCAGGCATGGTTCGGAGGCGCGATAACCGGCAGGTTTACTGAAAGCCGTATCAGCATGATCCTCGGAGGAACGGCATTTCTCCTTACTCCGGTCTTTATCCAGAGGATGTTCGTCCATACCGCACTGGCGGGCCATTTTGTCATACTGATGGCATTGTATCTATTCGTTTCCTATGAACATAACCATACGAAAAAGACACCGTATATATGGGCCGGGGTAACAGGGTTTCTGTGCGCTGGGATGCATGTGTATCTCCTTCTGATGTGCGGTATCATAGTGGCTTCTTATGCTCTTCTCGATCTTCTGAAAAAGAAGCGTATCATGCGTCCCGTTCTTGTTGTCCTCTGCTATATTTCTTCCGCGCTCCTTAATCTCTTTATCCTCGGTGCGCTGACATCTTCGAACGGATCTTCTTCGACCGGCGGACTCGGCGAGTTCGGCTTCAATCTCAATTCGTTCTTTAACCCTCTCTATCACAGTTCACTTTTCTTCGGAGAGCTCTCCATCTATAACAGGAATGCCGAGAATTACGCTTACCTCGGACTGGGTGTGATCCTCATGGTCATATTTGCCGCGGTCACTACGGTCATATCCTTTTTCGGAAGGAAAAAGGGATCCGGACATAAAGCAGAGATCGCTTCGGTCCTTGTCCTGTTTTTCCTTACTGTTATCATAGCTTCGTCGCCTGTGATCACATGTGCTGATCATAAGCTGTTTGAGTATCCTGTACCCGGTTTTATCGATAAGGTCTGGAGCATATTCAGATCCAGCGGGAGGATCATCTGGGTCGATATCTATCTGCTCGTTATATGGGGAATTTGGGCCGTTTCCAAGTATGTTCCCAGGAAGGCGGCACCGCTGATCCTCTGTGCTGTAATAGCCGTTCAGGCAGCCGATATCTCTCCTCTTATGAGGGACAAATATGAGGAGTTCTTCCCGATAGTCTATAAGGTGAATATCATGGATAACGATATATGGCGTGAAGTGCTCTCTGACCCTTCTGTCAAGCATATCTATGTCACGTATGAATGCGAGCCGTATAGTGTCCACAGGTTTGCTTTCGCGGATATGGCCCTTTCTTCGGGAAGGACCATGAACCAGTTCCTGATAGCCAGAAACGAGTTCACTTCAGAAGGACTTGCCGCCGATATGTTCCCGATACGTGATGATACCGTTTACATATTCACAGATCAGACGATATATCTGGCCTTGGGGACGGACCTTAAGATAATAGAGACGGGTGACGGATTCCGTCTGGGGTATTCCGGCGGAAGTGATATTTTTGATCGCCTCGAGGTCGATTGTGATACAATTGAAGCACAATAAAAATTCACGGGAGGATATGTGAAATGGATATTGATGTAAACAAGGTCAAGGCTATGGCAGTAGATGCAGTGGATGCCGTTACAAAAAACGAGACAGCCAAGGCTACGGTCAACAAGGTCATCGATGAAGCGGAGAAGAAGACCAAGGTAGATCTTCCCGATGTTGATACTATTGCAAAGGCTGTTAAGGAAGGCGGCAAGCTCGACCGCCATTGATCGCTCCGGGAGTCTTAACTGAGTCAGACTTACTGCCGTCCGGTATCAGCCGGGCGGCATTTTTTGAAACGTCATTTTGTGAGAACTGTTGCCGCATGGATGTGTATAATAAAAAATCCTGATAAACTTGCGACAGCCATTTATTTATATGATATAATCTGTTTTGTTAATTCATTCTTTTCGGAGGGACACCATGCCTAAGACAGAGATCAAGTACGATATCATCAAGAATATCGGAGTACTCGCCACCAATAAGTCCGGATGGCAGAGAGAAGTCAATATCGTCAGTTGGAACGAAGGAAAACCCAAGCTTGATATCCGCGATTGGGGTCCCGATCATGAGAAGGTAGGCAAGGGTCTTTCACTCTCGAGCGAGGAGGTTGCTCTCCTTAAGGAGCTTATTGCCGATTACGATCCTTACGAGATCGAGGAATAATATTTGAGAAGCGAAGAACGTGCCGGTATAGTGGCAGTTATATTGCTGTTTTTGTGGGGGACTCTGATTACAGAGCCCTTACGTGTTATATTAGATATTTTCTGTGAACTCCTGACCGGGTCTTTGAGCAGGATCGGGATAGCTGCAGACGGTTATGTCGGCAATTCCCTGATCATTCTCGTATTTGCTCTTCTGAGCCTGGGGATGACTGTCATCTCGAAGACGGCAGTATCAGATTATATACCTTGCATAATGGGCTGTTTTACGTTGGGGATATACCTCATAAGAGCTCTGGTCAACGGGAGTCTCGAGTATCCTAAGGTGATCTCTCTGGTGATACTTCTGATAATACTGGCAGTCCTCTATTTCCTGTCACTTTCTAAGCCCTTGCTGTGGGTGACCGATCTTTTTGTTTATTCTCCCGCGATGTTCCTTGTGGCGGGACTCATCTTAAAGCCTCTGTGGAAGATGTCCGGGATAATGTCCGTGCTCTTCTATTCGGGGAGGTTTCAGTCCGTCGATCTGGCCGAAAGATATTCGGCATTGCTTAAGCTCCCGGGCATCGTATGGGGCATCTTTTTTTCGATCATCCTGTTGCTTCCGACGGCATATTATTCCGCAGGAAGAAAGAAAGGGTAAGATATGGACGGACAGATAAGCATGTTTGACGATAACGGAAAGGCACAGTATCTGGAACTCGTTAAGACTCTCAATTATCACTGCGAGAGATATTATAACGAGGATGAACCCGAGATATCCGATGCCGAATATGATGCACTTAATCAGACACTCAAGGCTATTGAAAAAGAACACCCGGATTGGGTCACAGACGATTCTCCTTCCAGGAGGGTCGGCTGGAAGGCCGAGAAAGGCATCCTTGTAAAGCATAACGTTCCGATGCTCTCGCTTCAGGACGTGTTCAGTAAGGAAGACGTCTATGAGTTCGTTAACTCGCTTAGAAACGATCTCGGCGAGGATACGGAGTTCCTGGTGGAGACAAAGATAGACGGTCTTTCCATGGCTCTCCGGTACAATAACGGACATATGGACCTGGCGGTCACCAGAGGCGACGGTCTTAACGAAGGCGAGGACGTCACGAAGAACGCCATGATGATAAAAGACGTTGTACGCCAGATGCCCGATCCCATCGAGTATATCGAGATCAGGGGAGAGGTCTATATGACCCGCGAGGCTTTCGCGCGCGTCAACGAAGAAGCTGAGGAAGAGGGCACCAAGACATTTGCCAATCCCCGTAACTGCGCGGCAGGAACGCTTCGCCAGCTGGACACGAGGATCACCAGAAAAAGGGATCTGTCCCTTTTCATATTCAATATCCAGGAATCGCGCGGAAGGACTTTCAAGACTCATTCCGAAGGTTATGAATTCCTTAAGGCAAACGGTGTAAAGGTCATAGATCTTTACTATAAATGCAGGACTGCCGATGAGGTGTGGGACGCTATTCAAAAGATCGGGCAGGCCAGGGGAGATCTCCCATATGATATCGACGGCGCGGTCGTCAAGCTCAACAGTCTCGCTGACAGGGAGAAGCTCGGCGCCACCATCAAGTTCCCCAGATGGGCCATAGCATATAAGTATCCGCCCGAGGAGAAGGAGACCAGGCTGCTCGATATAGAGATCAATACCGGAAGGACCGGGCGCGTCACGCCCGTCGCCGTTTTTGAACCGATCAGTCTCTGTGGTACGACGGTCACCAGAGCCACTCTTCATAATCAGAGCTTTATCGATAATCTGGGTATCGGAATAGGCGATACTCTCGTGGTCTATAAGTCCGGAGAGATAATCCCCAAGGTAAAGGAAGTCAATAAGAGTAAAAGGCCTTCAGACTGGAAGCCTTATGTCATGCCCTCAAAATGTCCCGTGTGCGGACACGAGCTCGTCAGGGACGGCGATGCCGCCGATCTCAAATGCGTCAATCTCATGTGCCCCGGGGCCCGGATAAACAGGATAGTCAATTTCGTATCCCGTGATTCCATGAACATCAAGGGATTCGGAAGCGAATATATCAAGGAACTGGTCGAACAGGGTTATCTTGACAGGATATCCGATATCTTTACTCTCAAGGATATCCGCGATGAACTCGTGGAGAAAAAGATACTGGGTCTTGCTAAAAACACGGATAAGCTCCTGGCTTCTATAGAAGAAGCAAAGGCATCCGCTTCCGCCGATAAGGTACTGGCGGGACTCGGGATCCCCAACGTCGGCAAGGCGACATCAAAAGAACTGATGAGGTACTTCGGCTCGATCGATTCCATATCCGACGCATCCGTAGAAGAGCTCGTTAAGGTCGGTGACATCGGTGAGAAGTCCGCTTCCGGCATAAGGGCATTCTTTGCCGATCCCGATAACAGAAAGCTCCTTTCCGATCTCAAGGCTACCGGAGTATGTTTTGACGCCGGAAACAGTGAGCCTTCCGGGTCTGCTCTTTCCGGACTCTCATTTTGTATAACGGGGACACTTCCCACGATGTCGAGATCCGATGCCGAGAAGCTCATCGAGAGTAACGGCGGAAAGGTGGTCTCGGGAGTATCAAAGAAGACAAACTATCTCGTTGAAGGCGAAGCAGCCGGTTCCAAAGCTGTAAAGGCCAGGGAACTCGGTATTCCGGTCTTGAGTGAATCCGGTCTTCTTGATATGATCGGTGGAAAGGGAGAAGACCTATGAACGAAGCCTTAAGGAAGACACAGATAAGAGAAGCGGTAAGAGGGAAGAGGAGATTTCTTTCCCCCGGTACCGTCAGTGCTTCCGGCAAGGCTCTTACTGAGCAGTTCCTGAGCGTAACGGATAAGGATCTCAAGGCTCTTATATCTTCCTGCGAATGCGTGGCACTCTATAAAGCCGTAAACGGTGAGCTTCCCTGCGACGGGATCGCCGATTTCTTCCTTTCGCACGGCAGGACAGTCTGTTATCCGAAGGTAAAGGGAGACATGATCGAGTTCTATGAAGTGAACAATACAGCCATAGATTTTACGGCCGGCGCATATAATATCCCGGAGCCCAGAACCGGCAGCAGACATGTGCCCGACAGCGAGATAGATCTCATGATCGTTCCCGGGGTCGCCTTCAGTAAAGAGGGGATCAGGCTCGGTCAGGGCGGAGGATTCTATGACCGTTGGTTCGACCGTGCCGAGAGGAGCGGCAAGCTCCCGTTCACTATCGGAGTATGTTATGATTTCCAGATGTATTCTACTCTTCCGGTACAAAGACACGACCGGAGCGTGGACTGCGTAATGTCAGTCCGAAGCGGTGAAGCCTGATGAAATATTTTATTGCAAATCTGATATTGCACTGTTTTATCACGACGGTCCTCGTGATCCTTATCATCGTGTTTTCGGGACGTAACAGGAAGAGGAAGACGAAGCACGTTTTCTCGTATTTCCTTCCGTTCCTTTTAAGCGCTGCTGCGATAGCCTATATGGTCAAGTTTACGGCCCCCAGGCTCCTGGATATATCCGATGTCATGTCCGGCAATTTCTATTCGTATACGGGCGTGATCGGGGAGCGTGCAGCGCTTCGTAACCACCTTCACGTCGATGATATGGATTTCTATATCAACCCTCTCTGGGATACGCCTTCGGAAGGTACATCCGTAAGGATAAGATATACCAGATACGGAAAGTACATCATCGATATCTCGGATTCCGAAGAGCTTAATATCCCGGACTCCATATCCGAAGAGATACAGACTTCACTTACGGCCGAAGACTGATACGGGATTTTCCCGTTATCCCCCCGGATTTCCCCTTTTTTCTCATATTTTCCGATCCGGTCCTGATTTTCCCGGAATCCGTGATTTTTCCCGCCTTTCCCGATTTTTGGCAAAAAGCGCTGTAAACGGGCATAAAACTGTCCGGAAATATTGATACGGATATCTTTACCGTCTTACAATC